>CALLOA010000064.1 GCA_938005265.1 uncultured Granulosicoccaceae bacterium | reverse complement strand
CGCTCGAATTTATTGGAATGTACAGGTTGCATGAGCCGTATCAGCTTTTTTAACGACATCCTTTCCTCAGTATTGGACCGGCGCAGTGCGCCCACTGATGCCGGCGATGACCGTCCATTGGATGAGCTATGTCGCGCCTTGTTATCCGCGCGTGGTGAGGTGTCGGGTAATCGCCTTTCGCGATCGATTCTGGATCGTTTCGCTGCGGCCAGTGACGAAGATAAGTTGGCTTTTTTTTGCTGGATGTTGGATGAGCTTGATATCGATAGCGAGGATGCCTTTAACGCTATTCAGGATTACAAAGCAACTCCATCAGCTGAAAATTGGCAACGGTTCAACGCTGCTTCCGAACCCTCAAGGCTTGAGTTGTTACGACGCATAAATCGAATCCCGGAGGCTACCGAGCACTTGGTGCGCATGCGTGAATCTCTCTCAGCATTCCTGCCAGGCAACGACCAGCTGGCACGTCTCGATGCAGATTTCGAAAGGTTATTCAAACTCTGGTTCAATCGTGGATTTCTGGTTTTACGCGAAATTGACTGGAGCACTCCGGCTAATATTCTTGAAAAGATCATTCGTTATGAGGCGGTTCATGAGATCAATGACTGGAAAGATCTTCGCAGTCGTCTGTTGCCCACTGATCGTAAGTGTTTTGCCTTCTTCCATCCTGCCATGCAGGATGAGCCACTGATTTTTGTAGAGGTGGCATTGACGCAACAGGTGCCTGAATCGATTCAGTCAGTGCTCACAACCGAGCGTGAGTCGATTGAACCGCAGGAAGCAACCGAGGCAGTATTCTATTCAATATCAAATTGCCAACCGGGATTACGTGGCGTTTCTTTTGGTAATTTTTTAATTAAACACGTAGCAACAGAGTTGGCGACAACTTTTCCGAATATAAAAAAATTCAGAACTCTTTCGCCAGTGCCCTCCTTGATGCCCTGGTTGCAAAACGTATCCACAGCAGAATTACCGCTCACTTATGAACAGGTATTGGCCATGTGCGAGCATCTGCACCCGGAATTCGGCAAGGAAGTATCGGGAGATGATGTCAGTTTTAATTCTGATGACCAGGCGCCAACCTTGCCTGATGTAGTTGAGTTTGCTCTGGATGAGTCAGCCAGTGAGGAAGGTTCGAACGAATCGGACGAGCATGAATCTCACCCGGTTGTCGAAGCTGATGATACAAGTCAATCAGTCAGCGACGCTGAGGCAGAAACAGTGGATGTTGATATGGTATCGCAGCTACTGTGTCAGGTGGCTGCACATTATCTGGTTGATGTGAAGCGTGGCGATGCACAACCGCGTGATCCTGTTGCGCGTTTTCACTTGGGTAATGGTGCGGCACTGGACGCTGTTTTGCCATTAGCCGACAGAACCACCAAAGGCTTTAGCCAGTCTGCAGGTGTCATGGTCAGTTATCTCTACGATCTGGACAAGGTAATCGTCCAGCATGAAGCCTACGCAGGAAGCCGGATTGTTACCCATTCAAAGCCGGTTGCCCAGCTTATCGCTGGTGAGGGCAGTGGTGAAAAGAGCCGATTCCGGCTCCCCGGTATCCGTCGGTCAGCCTGATAACCGTCTTTTTTTCTGGCTCCTAATCCCAGAAATTTTAAGCTCCAATTAAGCTTTGTGTCCCTGAGCTAGAACCGGTTCATCCTTTTGGCTGCGCTGTTTGACATGGACTGCAAAAAAAACTAGCGTCCTTTCGTTCTTCTGCCAGCAGATGGCAGATATCAAACGGTCAACTGATATCGAAACGGCTAGCTCAAATGACAAAAACATCTTTTTCCTCTTGCAGATTGTCTCTGCAACTTATGCTCACCACCATGATGCGTGCTTGTAAAAACCGCACGGTTTTATTTCTGGTAGCACCACTAATGTTTGCACCTGTGGTGCAGGCTAACAATGTTTTCCAGGAATCGGGCGGCATTGTTGTTATGGAAGTTGAATCTGAAGCACCCACTGAACAATGGAGCGAAGAGCAGTCTATTGGTGGATTCCGAGGGCAGGGTTACTACGTTTGGCGTGGTGAGCAGTTTTTTAACCCAGCCAGTGCAGGCCGTGGAACTATCAGTTATCGCTTTTTTATCAACACGCCTGGAAACTATGAGATGCGTTGGCGCTCCTACATTGCACATGGCAACTTGGGCTCAGATTACAACGATTCATGGGCGCGTTTCCCCACAGGTAGCAATATCCCCGGCCAGCACGGTTTGAATGGCTGGACCAAGGTTTTCCAGGGGCACTTGAATGAGTGGTCGTGGGATGCGTTAACAGTGGATTTTGTCGGTGAAAACATACGTCAATTTTTCAGTGCTGGCGAACACGTGATGCAGATATCCGGCCGGTCCTTTGGCCATGCGATTGATCGTATTGCTTTGTATCGTTATGAGGACATGAATTTTGACCCCGCCCGATTTAGTGATCTGCCTGAATCGACTCGAAGTGGCAGCCCAGCACCGGTGCCACAACCAGAACCTGAGCCACAAGCAGAACCTCAAGTGGCTGAACCAGAACCATCTGCGCCTGAAGTGGTTGCACAACCTGTTGCTGAAGAAACATCAGCTTCTCAGTTAGCCAGCCCGGTCATAACGGATACGCAGGTCTATTCCTCTACAGCAGCTGAAATTTTCTGGGGCAGAGGCGATGCCAGTATTGTCAGCTATGATGTTTCGCTCAACGGGCAGTTGATTGACTCGACCAATGGCACAAGCTACTTTTTTGATACGTTGGCACCGGGTAGCAGCAACACGGTGGCTATTCGCAGTGTGGCCAGCAACGGTGAAGTATCAAATGAAGCAACAGCGACACTAAATACACTGTCGAATGTGTTTGCGGGCTCTGATTCGCAATCGGCTAGTGATTCAGCTACAGGCGGTCCAACATCTCCGCAAGGCGCCAGCGTTGTAGTTTACTCGTCGACCGCTGCTGAGTTGTTCTGGACACGGGCTGCAGTTGCCGAAGGTGTAGTTGGTACAGATGTTTTTCGTGATGGTATGTTTATCGGAGTGTCGCCGGGTAACAGCTACTTTGATAATACTCGCGAGCCAGATCAACAGTATGAATACCAATTGATAGCCAACGATGGTGCTGGTCAGTCATCTGAAGCTACAGTAGTTACAGAGTGATGTAGAGAGTTACATCAGTTGCTCATAGAATAAAAAACCCGCCTTAGTTAGCGGGTTTTTTATTGAGTGTTAGCGGGTTTTTTATTGACTGCGTTTTTATCAGGTGCGTCGTTATTGAATGTCAGGGTTTATAAAACGGGGCAGGGGAAATAATCTTGTTTTCCATTTTTTGTAGTAACGGTGTTGCCTGCCTGAGATACTCCTGCCAGTTTTTATCGGCATTCATTTTTGCTCTTCTTTCTGCACGGTCGGTAATGTCCTTGTATCCCCACAGGTGAACAACCTGATTCAATTCCCCAATGTCCATCGAAATATACCAGCCGCGGCAATCACCGAGGTATTCCGTTTGCAGTGGCCAGCCCAATTCCTGGTAGATCTTTACAAATTCATTTAGTTTACCCGGATGGGCTGTGTAGGTTCTGTGGTCGATTATCATGTTGGCGAAATTTCCGAATGTAACGATAAGTGAATGGGAATCAGAGCGCCAAGTTTTTCATGGAAGTGGAATTTAATCAAATGAAGGTGGAGTCCGCAGGAGTTTGAACAAATGTTCAATAAGCTACGATCAAACGGGTTTCGGTCTATTTGCCGGTTTGGCGGAATTCCTGATGGCCGAAGCCCTGATGGCCGCGATACTTGCGTCATTGGCAGCGCGTCGCTGTTTGTCTTCCAGGCTCGTCGGTGCAGACGGTGAGGTTAAATTGCTTGAGCTAGGTTTATAGCCAATATCCGATTTAAACCCTTCAACAATCTTGCGCAATTGGCTGAATTCCACGTTGAGCTTGTCGACTAAGGATTTAAGGTTAGCGTTCTGGCTTCTAATTTCATTTGTTCTGTCCGCTAGTTGTAGCAGGGACGAGGTTTGAGCAGTCTGTGGTGCTTGCAATGCTTTATGCAACCTTGTGTGACTACTCATCAGCGCCCGTTCCTTTTCAAGACTCTGGCCCTCTAATTTTATTTGAAGCTTGATCACCTTGCATTGCTGCATCAGCTGCTGTGATTTTTGAGGATCTGTATTCCTGGTTTTTGCAGCCAGTGCTATGTGTTTTCTATAGTCAGCGCCTAGTGATCTGATACGGGAGTTTCTTTCAATGATCGAGTTGGCCAACAAGGTGATTTTTTGATGCACGTTGCGACGCGTTGCTTCCGGAGTATCGTTTTCCAGCTGACTGACCCTTTGCGTTTGCGAAGCTAATTCTCTCGCCAAGCTAGCGATTTCACGGTTGGTTGATTCTATATGGAAGCTCAGACGTTCAATCTCAGAGGCATTAATCAAAGCCGTTTGTCTGTCAACATCGTTATCTTGATGTTCGTGACTTGCCGAATTCTCTGTTTGCTTGAGCGATTCAATTGCCGCTACCAGACGAGTAATATCGGTCTTTTCGATTTGTGTAAGGATTTGTGTGAGATTATCCGGCTGATCCCCAGCCAGGTTGTCAGCTGGCACTTCTTGCACAGGCCTGCCGTCATGATCGATCGCGTTTTTGCTTTGCCCGGTCGCTTGTTCGGCACTAGTTATTTCACTTTTAGCGATTGATTCATCGCTTGATTTCGGATAGCGCTGTGTGTCCGATAGCTTTTCTTCGAGCTTTGTTTGCAGTTCATTGTCGGCATCGTCGAAAATGAAGTGATTGTCATTAAGTAAGTTGGTGTTGTTGTGGCCGCGTGCCATTGCTGACGCCTTGGCCCGCCTGGCTTTTTTCCACCCCCATCGCAAGAGCAATGCAAGCAATACTAGACCCACGATCACAGCACTTAGTGTGACTGGCCAGAGGTTTGCTAATTGTGAGAAAAAATTCACCTGAAAAATTATGGTTTGTTTAAATTATGACTTGCTTAATATCGGGACAAGGAAATAATAACTGGACTGATGTTATTTAATATCGACGTGGCTTAACTCTAACTGAGTCGCAAATTCATTGAATCAAATAGTATGATGTTGGCAAATTGAGATGTATCCAGAGAACTGCAAGCGTAGTATCCAAATAAGATCATGAGGTTGCCGTGGTGCAGGCTTTGATACTATGTGAAATAGCCAGCTTGAAACGTTGTGATACTGTTAGGTGGCGTGAATAGGGGTTCGCTATCAGTTTTGAGGGCTATTTTGCGTGCAAATTGCGGGGTCTTTTCCGGTCGGAAGTACTAGTTTTACAGTGTGTCCACATACAGGTCGCATACTGCGACCGTGATTTTCAGAGGGGATTGAATGATGGAATTGGAGGTTGCAGATATCTCGGAGGACGAGATCGCAAAAATCAAAAATCTGGAACAGCAGATGGGTAAAGTACTACTCGCAGTAGAGAAGCCCAGGCGCATTGCCGAGTTGTCCGAAGCTCAACTTGAAGCGCTCAAAAAAACTGAAGAATCACTGGGTTGTGTCATGGTTGCCTACACTAGCTAGCAGCCAGTTCCTGGCGCTGCATGAGTAGTGTCTGGACCCGGCTTTGGCTGGTTTGAAATGTTTGGTTCTACCGCTAGCTTGAAAGTTTGCCTGTCAAATACTGCGCGAAGTCGTAATTGGGCCGTTCAAGGTGTGAGTAGTGCCCGGGAGATGCCAACGGTGAACGCAAACCGGCAAATACCTTTTCTGTGCAGCCCTTGTCTTCAACGTTAACTTCATCCAGTAACTTTTTGGTTGCATTAAAGTGGTCCTTGGCATCCTTGTCGTAGGCGAAATCCGGTGACAAACCACCACCATACTGGATGTGTACCTTGCCAACGCCTTGAGGGTGCAATGACAGGTACCAGAAGTAACCGGGAGTTAGTGTAATCATCAAGCTGGGGTATATGGATAACAACACCGTTGTGTTGCGCCACTGGTCTTTGAGTCTGCTATTTTCCGGGTGTGCTACGGCAATTTTCAAAGAATCATCTTTTAATATGTAGTGATAGTTAAAAGCCTTTTTACCTGGCGGGCAATCCATTTCCTCAAGTTTTGAAAGCCCACCCACTGTATCCCGATGACAAACCGGCAGGTGGTAGCTTTCCATAAAGTTCTCAGCCAATACCTTCCAGTTGGTATCCCAGACATGGGTTTCGTAGAACAACTCGACATAGTCCTCCATGCCGTAGTCGCCGATAAGTTCCTGCACTTCTGACAATTGAGCGGCAAGCGGCTCAGGATTTTTAGATAGCGAGATCATGATCCAGCCTAACCACTCTTCGCAATGTACAGTAGGCAATCGATACGACTCTTTGCAAAAACCGCTGTTCTGTTGCATTGCCGGAGCACCGCGCAATGTGCCATCGATATTGTATGTCCAGGCATGGTAGGGGCAGACGATCGTCTTGGTGTTGCCGCGTCCTTCAAGCATGGTGGACATGCGGTGCAGACACACATTGGACTGTGCTCGCAGGTTGCCATCCTTTTCGCGAATTACCATCACCGGTTGCCCCGCCAGTTCGTATGTCAGGTAGTCACCCGGATTGGCAAGAGCGCTTGCACGGCCTACGCAAACCCATTCATTGCTGAATACCTGTTCAAGTTCCTGCTGCAGGAAATCCTCAGAGGTGTAAACGCTTTTGGGCATAGCCTGAGCGTCTTCAAAGGGTACCGATGCCATTTCACGCAGTTCCGCCAGAGCGTCGGGTTTGTCGATAGCTTTGTTCACTGTTTGTCTTCCTTTGAAGCTGAAACTTATACTTTTGTAACTTTTAGTAGATTATCACGGACGGAGACAGGAATTAAACCTATTCAACAGGGTTGGCCGCATGTTCTGTGGATTGTCTGACAGACATAGAAGGCCGCCATGGGTCTTCAATTTGCAGAACCATTTGTGGTGCGACGATGGCTGTGCAAAATGTTAAGCAATGCAACAGTATTGGCGGCTATGCGTGTCCTACGGAGCAAGACGCTGACCAAGGGTGTAGAGTTAATTGTGAGTCTGTAGTTGTAAACTGAGAGGTAACTATGAGTAAGTCAAAATCCAGTCGGAATACCGGCATCCAAGACGACGTCCAGAGTGTGGGCACAAGTGAACCACAAATTAAGGGACCGGGGTTAATTGATAAGCAACGCCGACGATCGTTAAAAGCTATCGGTGCTGGCATGGTTGCGCCATTTGGCATGTTGTCCGGAGGATCTGCCGTACTCGCTTTGGATAGGGACGTAGCGGATGGCGCCACTCGAAAGCCGGCTGGCCAAACGCTGCAAACGCAGGAGCACCAGTTGGAGCTGCATCTCTACGCGAGCCGCAGTGTCCAGGAAGATTCACTGCTGATTCGCAATAGAATGGATACGCCACTACTTGTGAGAAATATCAAGCCTTCACTGATTGTTTACCGGGGCAGGTACATTGATCTTCGCACGTTAACAGAAGAAGCCCCATTATCGCTGGCTGCCGGCCACACTGTATCTTTCCGTGTTTTTAGTCAGCCGCTATACGGCCAGGCCTGGTCGCAGTCACAGGCTACTCTAAGAGCAGAATCTGGCATGCCTGCATTGCCTGAAGGTAGCAGTTATGCATTGCCTGATGACAGTAGTTATTTGTGGGCAGAAGACAGTATCAATGTTATTACTGATGATACGGTACTGGTGAGCGTAGCGGCGGTGGTCGAAAATGAAAACGCGTTGTTGCACACCAAACCCAAACAGTCAGTAGCCCGAAAGGTTCAGTTAAGTTGAGTTACACCAGCGCTTGGTAAGCCGCCGAGCGCACAATGTCGCCTAGCGGAATACCCGAACCCAGATATTGAGTCATCGACAGGCCACTCAGGCCTGTTTTTCTATCAACCCAAAAGTAGGTGGATGCAGCTCCTGCCCAGCCGCCTTCACCCTCGCTGCTAAGGAAAGCGGCTTGACCGGGATCGATCAAAACGCGCCCAAAGAGATTCCAACCGTAGCCGGACAGGGGGTTTTCGCCGATGACCATTGGTTGCTGATGCTCTGGAATACGATCACACCACATCATTTCGACCATAGGTGCTGAAAGCAGGCGTTCACCCGCAGGCGTGCACCCATCTACCAGTAGTTGCATGAATTTCAGGTAGTCATCAGCACTGGAATAGAGTCCGTGGCCGCCTCGGGCAAAGGTATTTGATTGCAGCGGGTAGCCATGGTCTACCGGCATGGGGGTCAGGGTTTGCGGGCCTTTGATATTCCACATTTCTTCGCTCAGACTGCGTTGACCATACATCGTCAGCAGCCTTGTTTTTTGTGCATCACCAAGTGCGAACCCGGTATCGTTCATGCCGCAGGGTGCGAACACCAGTTCCTGCAGCAACTCTTGCAAGGACTTACCGCTGGCGACCTCAAGTACCCGTGCAAGAACATCGGTGCTGTAGCTGTATCGCCAGGTAGTTCCCGGCTCAGACGCCATTGGCATGCTCGCCAACAGTTCAGTGAACTCGCCCAGAGACAGATCCACCCGGTTAACCAGGTCCTGATCGCGATACAGCTTGGCGACATTGCACTCAATCAAAAAGTCGTAGCTTAGGCCTGAACGGTGGGTTAAGAGATGTTCCACCGTAATTGGATTTTTTGCAGATTTGTCTTGTCCGCCGTGTGGGCAGGCAACCTTCATTTCCGAAAATTGCGGAATAAAAGCAGACAATGGCGTTGGCAAATAGAGCTCACCGCGTTCTATCAATTGCAAAGCAGCAATCGATACTATCGGCTTTGTCATTGAATAGATGCGGTACATTGGCGAATCAGGTAATGCCCTGCCGGACTCGATGTCCGCAAGCCCGTACTGACCGGCTGATACGGTTTCCCGGTTGTGTACAACACGCCATTCGGCAGAACAAAAGTGCCCGGCATCTACCTGTTTTTGCGCCAGTGTTGCTACACGCTTCAATCTCTCATGGTCAATCTGCAGCACAGTGTTCAAGTGAGTTGCAGTCCAGGGATGTAGCCGTAGAGGCCTGCGAACAAAACTGCCGCCAGCAACAGTCGGTAAACCATAAAGATGAAAAAGCCCATCCGTTTGACCAATGCCATCAGCAGGGCAATTGCCGCCAGCGCTGCAAAGAAGGTCAACACAGCTGCCAGAATTGCATCGCGAGGAATTCCGCCACCACTTTGTATTAACTCGATTGCTGTGAATGACCCTGCGGCGGCAATTGCCGGAATGCCGAGCAAAAACGAAAAGCGAGCAGCCTCGGCACGTTCAAAGCCCAGAAACCGCGCCGCCGTCATGGTGATGCCGGAACGGCTGGTGCCGGGTATCAATGCCAGCGCCTGGGCGAAGCCGATAACAAGTGCCGGGGATAGTGTCATGTTTTCCATGATCTTGGTGCGGCTGCCAACAACATCGGCTATCCAAAGAAGGATGCCAAAAATAATGGCATTCCAGGCAACGATCTGAACGCCACGAATGCTGTCCAGAAAGCCCGAGAATTTAAGTAGAGCGCCAAACAACAAGGCTGGTATGGTAGCCAATGCAATGTAGCCGGCCATACGGGCATTGTCCGTCATTCGGCCACGTACCAGCTCACCGGTGCCCTTGAGCAAGTTCAAAACATCTTTCCAGAAGTAGACAATAACAGCGAAAAGGCTACCCACATGAACCATCACGTCGGTTGTGATGCCCTGGTCAGGCCAGCCTGTCAATTCGGGTATGAGAATCAGGTGGCCTGATGAGGATACAGGTAGAAACTCAGTTAGCCCCTGTACCACAGCCAATACAAGGATCTGTAAGAAACTCATCGACTCCATAATATTCTGCTTCTACCAAGGTTAGGATATATAGTGCTACCTTAAAAAGGTCGTTAGGCACTGTTAGCTTTTAGCGGCCAGAATTAACAAATCCAAGAGAGGATTTAAGTTGCCGAATCTGGATTTGTCAGACTTTTCTGTGCGAATTGTAGTCAATTTGCAGCAGGTAATTCGTGGCTTTATTTAAATAGTTAACAATAGACTACGCTTACTGATGTCACCACCAATGTATTAGAGCTTTCGTGCACGATATTCCCAAACAAACCTCTGTAGTCGAATGGCCCCGCTTGCATGCCCGGTCAGCCTTCGAACGGTACGAGCAGTGGCGTTATCGCTGCCCACCGTTCGATTCAACGATAGCCTCCAAGGGCAGTGCAGCGGTTTCCGGCGTATTGGAGCTACTGGATGAAATTGACGTATTTGTATTTGATGCGTTTGGTGTTTTAAATACGGGTGAGGTAGTCATAGATAATGCGGCTGCGACGGTGTCGGCATTGCGTACACACGGAAAACGTGTCTTTGTGTTGAGTAATGGGGCCAGTAATAACCGTGCCGCCAGTTTGCAGAAGCTTTTGAAAATGGGTTTCGATTTCAGCCATGAAGAACTGCTGTCCAGCCGGGATGTCTGCGAAACGGGGCTGGCAGGATTTCCTCCCCAATGGCGATGGGGAGTTATCGGGCGCGATGACTTTACGCCCGAGCAGCTGTCAGTTGATTCGGTATTGCTGGCGGACGATAAGAACCACTATGACAGGGCCGATGCCTTCCTGTTTCTCAGTACTGCACACTGGAGCAATACCCGGCAAGCGCTACTTGAGGCTTCTCTGGCTGAAAATACTCGTACGCTGGTCATTGCGAATCCGGATGTAGTAGCGCCTTTCCCGTCAGGGTTTTCGATCGAACCTGGTTACTTCGGCCACTTGATAGCAGACCAGTTTGGTCTGGACTGCCACAATGTAACTGCCGCTGAGAAGCCGGTGGCGAACTCCGAATTTCCAGAGCCGGTTATAAGGTTCTTCGGCAAACCCTTTGCAGATGTTTACACTGCCATGACAGAGCAGATCGCGCAGGCAGGCTATCGGGATAGCAGCCGTATTTGTATGGTCGGTGATACGCTGCACACCGATATTCTTGGTGGTCATGCGGCTGGCTGGCGCACGGCACTGGTAACCGACCATGGGCTTTTTGCCAATATGGATGTCGCCGGATGCATCCAGGACAGCGGTATTGTGCCCGACTGGATCATGCCATCGATCGGTTGACAGTCCACTTTTGTAACAACCTTTTGTAATCCCCCCTGCCGTTCCCGCAACGGCCAGCGAGCCACTTCACACAAATTTCATCTCGTTCAGTCGCCTTTGCGACTGGTTCACAACTGTGATCGCTGCATTTAAGTGCTTATGGATCAGGGCGCTACTTACCTCAGTAGCGTGCGTTGCGCGTACCGCCCAACCGAACAAAAACAATAAACACGGTTGCCATGAAAATTTTAGTTGTAGACGATGAACCGACTTCGCAGTTGATCGTCTCGGAAATTGCAGAAAGTCTCGGTTTCGAAACGGTGTGTGCCGAGTCAGCGCTGCGCGGATTGGAGATTCTTGCCGAATCTGATATCTCGCTGGTGTTGTGTGATTGGGAGATGCCCGGCATGGATGGGCCGACAATGATCAGGAAGTTGCGAGCCAGTGACCATGGGCGTTATGTCTACCACATTCTTGTGACCGGTAGAAACGAAACAAAAGATTTGATTGAGGGACTTAATGCCGGAGCAGATGACTTTATAAGCAAGCCGGTCAATCCGGATGAGCTTAGAGTGCGATTGCGCAGCGCGACACGTGTGATCGAGCTACAGCAATCTCTGGATAACAGAAATGCAAAGCTGGAAAAAGCCAATAAAAGGCATGAAGAAGCGCTAAATAGCGTGACCTCAGATTTGCGTCTTGCTGCGGATATGCAATTTGCTTTACTGCCCAAGGAGAAACAGCTTGCTGGCATAAATACGAATTGGTTGTTCAAACCGGCAAGTTTTCTTGCCGGTGATATTTTTGATTATTTTCTCGTGGGTGACTCACAAATGGTGTTTTACATCATTGATGTTGAGGGGCATGGAATTCCGTCTGCTCTTACTTCATTTGCAGTCAATAATCAGCTTAATCCGTCACCTCAAGGCATGTGTAGAAGACATCTGCGAGCAACATCGAACGTCGACACAGCGGTGCTTAGAATATTGGAGGAATTGAATCGACAATTTGCAAAACCTTCGGGTGATAACCGTTATTTTACGATGATATTCGGCGTGATGAATCTTTTTTCAGGCCAGATAACACTGGCTCAAGCCGGGCATCCGGCACCGCTGCATTACTCGACCAGAGAAGACAGCGTAGTTGCAGTGGGAAATGGCGGCATGCCTGTCGGGATGTTCGAGTCGGCGAAATTCGAGACTACGAATATAGAAATGCATCCAGGTGACAGATTGTATATTTATTCTGATGGAGCAATTGAGTGCCCGTCAACTGGTGGTGAATTCTATGGCCAGTCAAGATTGGAACATTCGGTCAGGAATTGGGCAGGTATTCCAATTGAAAAACTGAGCTCCATTTTAGACAAGGAATTTCTTGACTGGAATGGTACGAGTCAATTCGAAGACGATGTATCAATGGTATGCCTTGAATACCAGACCCCTTTGCAGTTGGGTGCAAATAGGGTTCAAAGCAGTTCATACAATGGGGTTGAAAGACGGTTGGCAGAGCAACCGCTAAATACCACATCGAAAGACAGCTTCAGGCAACACTAGGCAGAATTAGTACAGGAATAAAACATGAATTTTTCTACGGAAGACAATAGTAACCATACGATCATCAGCATAACGGTCGAACGGCTGGATGCTGCAGTCGCACCCGAGTTGAAGAAACTGGTTCAAACCCTGGTTGCTGAAGGCAATAACCGGATCTTGCTGGATTTTGAGCAGGTATTGTTTATGGATAGCAGCGGCCTGGGCGCAGTCGTTTCGGGGTTGAAATCGGTTGGTGATGAAGGCGAATTTGTTGTGTGTGGATTGAGTGGTGTGGTGCTGGATCTGTTCAAACTTACCCATATGGATCGTGTGTTCGAAATTCGCAGTGACCGCAACGATGGTTTGCAAGCTTTGGCTGCCTGAATGTTTGCAAGTAGCAACTGCAAACCAGCACAACGATTGTGGAATATGAGCCCCGTGATGTCAAAGGCCGACATTGAATTTTCAATACGTAGCGATATCTCGCTAGTACCTTTTGTGGGCCGGGCTTTGTCTGCAATGCTGGCCGCATCCGGTATGTCGCAAAGTCGTGTTTCATCTTTCGAGCTTGCTGTGGTTGAGGTGGTAACCAATTCAATCGAGCACGGTTACGCATATGATAAGAACAAAAAAATAGATCTACTGTTCACGTTGACCACAGAGCTTGTAGAAGTGAGTGTGCACGATAATGGAAAGCCACTGCCGCCGGCGATAGTTCAGCGCTATACCAGCGGAAAATCTGCCATAGATATACCTGATGTCGGCAATATTGCCGAGTTGCCTGAATCTGGCTGGGGAGCGTCTCTTGTGGCCACTTTGTGCGATGAAGTCCGGTATGAGCACACCCAGTCAGGTAATGCACTCACGCTGGTTTGCTATCTCAACGAAAACACCAGCGATAAAAAAATCGGTTAAATCATTCATGGACTTCTACTTTCGCAAATTTGAAGACCGGCGCCCTGAGCCACCGCTGGAGCATAACAAAAGCATAGAAGCACTGGCGCAAGTATTGTTGATCATGTCTGCAGTGATCGGTGGTTGGTACATCCATTGGCGCTGGACCCAGTCTCTAAACATGGAAGCTGCCTGGTTCGCCATACCTTTGGTATTGGCTGAAACTGGTGCCTATATTGGTCTTATACTATTCAGCTTCAATTTATGGCGCACTGATGATGTGGAGAAGAAGGAGCCACCTTCGTGTATAACAGACTGTCTGCGTGCCGGGGAAGATGATGCACGAAAGATTTCCGTGGATGTGTTTTTTCCTACCTACGACGAAGAACCGGAGTTGGTCAAGCTTAGTATTCTGGATGCGTTGAAAATAAGTTATCCGCACCCCATCGATATTCGAATCCATGTCCTTGATGATGGTAAGCGCCCGGAGATGGAGGCTGTTGCAAAAGAGCTGGGCTGTAACTACCTGACACGCGATAACAACGTTGGATTCAAGGCTGGAAATCTTCGCAGTGCCATGGAACAGACGTCTGGTGATTTCATTTTAATCTGTGATGCTGATACCCGTCCGTTCCCGACAATACTCAAGCACACTCTAGGCTATTTCAGAGATCCTGATGTGGCGTGGGTGCAGACGCCGCAATGGTTTTTCGATCTGCCGGAGGGCACACCGTTACCAGATTCACTAGCAAGACGATTTGGTAAAACCGGTCGATTCACCGGGCGAGCCCTGGAAAAAATATTGGGCCCGATTAAAACCGGGCAGGATCCTTTCGTTAATGATCCCAAGCTTTTTTATGATGTAATCCAGCGACGTCGAAATTGGGCAAATGCAGCCTTTTGTTGTGGCGCGGGTTCAGTTCACCGACGTGAAGCGGTAATGCAGGTTGCACTACGGCAATACGCCAGTGCGGTTAATCAATCTGTCTCCAGGGAAGTTACACGGCTGAAAAAAGCTAATGGGCAAGCCGTCATTAATGACGCGGATTTGCATAAGCTCAAACGTACTTCTTTACAAACCGAAGAACTGACACCTTACAAATTTCACGTGTCTGAGGATATTTATACGTCTATTGATCTGCACTCCGATCCTGAGCGTGAATGGAAATCCGTATTGCACCCGGAGGTCGAGTCAAAGATGCTATCGCCTCAGGATCTGCTGACCTGGACCATCCAGCGTTTTAAATATGCGGGTGGAACACTGGACATCGCTCTGAATGATGATTTCCTGCTGCGAAAAGGGCTGACATGGAAACAACGATTGATGTACACCTCGACCGTGTGGTCATATCTTGGTGGTTTGTGGAATGTCATATTCCTGTTCGCACCCATAATCTATCTGTTCAGTTCCATTGCACCCGTTAACGCCTATTCGGTTGACTTTTATAAACACATTATTCCATTTTTGATCTTTACTGAGCTGGCAGCAATGTTCTCTACATGGGGAATGTCCGGGCGCAAGGCGAAGTTCAGCTATCTTGCATTTTTTCCGGTGAATCTCAGAGCACTGTGGACGGTTGCACGAGGAGAAAAAATATCCTTCACCGTCACCCCCAAGGCACGACAGGAAGGAAATTTCCTGTATCTGGTTTATCCGCAACTTGCTGTCATTGTATTGACTGGTGCAGGCATCTGTTATGGCTGGACAGGATTTTTAACGGGATTCGGGTCACATACTGTTGAAGCACTGGTGATAAACACCTTTTGGGGCATGAATAATATGTTCGCCATGTCCGGTATGGTCAAGGCTGCATTCTGGCAGCCGCCAAAGGAGGTATCAGGGGCAAAAGTCGACGGGCCCGATCCGGATGTTGCAAATGAATGCGACAACAATGGAAGCGGTTTGCCGCTAGCTGCATAGACAGACTAACTTAGATAATGAACAATTTCGGTCAAAATCTGCGTAAAGCACGGAGTCATCTGGTATTTCTTACCGGACTGATTCTGTCATTTTCAGTCGTGATAATGCTTGAATTGTGGGAACCTGAGGACTCACTGCTACGCAAGGCCCTGCACAAGTCAAAAGAGACTTTTATCAGTGTGGGAAGAAATGGGGATAAGCTGGTGATTCGACCTTATATCAAGCCGTCTGAAAACCGCCCTGACTTCCTGGAACCCAGACATCTGACAGCGCTGGAACGTAAATGGGCAGTCACTGCCTGGAACTATTTTGATAACAATTATCAGGCTGAGACTGGCTTTGTAAACTCGGCTGACTGGTACCCTTCAACCACTCTGTGGGATTTATCATCCTACATGCTGGGCATGATCTCAGCGCACAGGTTGGGAATTGTTGAAGATCAGAAATTTTACGAACGCACAAACAAGCTGCTCGATTCCCTGGCAAAAATCGATCTGTTCAATGGCCAGCTGCCTAACAAGGTCTACGATACACGCACTCTGGCAATGGTGGACTATGGCAATAACCCGTCCGAAGATGGTATTGGTTGGTCAGCACTGGATATTGCAAGATTTATGGTGCCGCTACACTACCTGTCACGCAATTATCCTGAATTTACCCATGCCTTGAGTCGAGTGACAGAGCGCTGGGATCTGGAAGCGATGTTTAGTAACGGTGACATGATGGGGGCCAGGCCCGTGGTTGTCGCCAATGACGCAGCAGCTTCAGAAGAACCGGAAACAGCGCTCGCTCCTCTGCAGATTGAACGTGTCCAGGAAGGGCGGCTCGGTTATGAAGAGTACGCCGCGAAAGCCGCGATGCTTCAGGGTTGGGATGTATCTGTAGCTGCTCAATATGACAACAATCTGAAATTTGTACCCATTTACGGTATTGATATCGCAACGGACGCACGTGACCCGAAGATCTACGATGCTCACAACTATGTTGTAACCGAGCCGTACGTACTTGACGGTATTGAATTCGGCTGGGATGCAATTTCAACTGAACTGGCCTGGCGCATTCATGAAGTGCAACGCCTGCGTTACGAAAAAACCGGCATCCTGACTGCGGTCAGTGAAGATAACATCGATCAACCACCCCATTTTGTTTACAACACCATTTTTACCGATGGCAAAGCGTGGAATACGATCACCGAAGATGGTAAGGATGCTTCGGAATTCGCAACACTAAGTACCAAAGCCGCGTTCGGGCTTTATGTGTTGTTTGAGTCTGATTATTCCCAGAAGCTGATGAATCATTTGCACGGCTTGCATGATGTTGAACGAGGCTGGTATTCAGGTATCTACGAGACCAGTGGTGAAACCAACGGCATCATCACAGCCAATACCAATGGCATCATTCTGGAGTCACTCGCATTTCGCCAATTCGGGCCGTTGCTGAAATCGCAGTCCACAACTCCGGTGCAGATTGCCACCGCTGAGTAACGCTCGCGTATTGGATTAGCAATTAGCGTCGTTAAGTCGCTTTCCGGGCTGCGCTTTTACTAAAGCGGCCCCCGGCAAACAATTCCTTTCGGTCGCAAGTGTTTGAAGCTTGCGCACTTTTTCCTTCCTTAGTCGATTTCTGGTCAGTCAGAAGCTGCGGCGTGCTCAGCGAGCAGCCTGTTGCCGGGCTCGTCGTTGCCAAAAAATTTGCCAAATTTATTGGCAAGAACGCTTGCCACTGCCTATAAGTTAAGTCTTACTTTATATGGAATAAAGGCATGATTGAGCCAATGGCAGACCGGCTCGGGAACACACGAAGTTCTCTTTTACATCTCAGCTTGCACGCACAGTGCTGCACCTTGCTGCCCGTTCGCAACCCATCTGCTTTGGCAGGATTCCTGTTGGCCAGCACCCTGGCAACGGGTTACACAGGTAACGCGCTCGCCCATAACGGGAATTCTCACAATACCGGTTCAACCAGTCCCGCAAAATGGACTTCCCTGGTTGCAGAATCGCAAGAACAAGAATCGAAAATCCGAAATACTGCGCCAGCACCGAGATTAAAAGTTGCGCCGATAACACCGCGCATGTCCAGCGCCCAGGGAGGGCGTTGGTCGGCTGCTGAGGCCTGGCCTGTGCTTGCGGTCCATGCCGCACTATTGCCCAACGGCAAAGTGCTTGCCTGGGATGCAACACCGGATGATTTTGATGAAGACCCGCATACCGCATCGTCGTTTACAACGCGAGTAACGCTTTGGGACCCGCTGACAAATTCCCATAGTAGTACCAACAATGATACGGATACCGATCTTTTTTGTGCCGGTTCGGCTCATATGTGGGATGGGCGAGTCCTGTTTGCCGGTGGCGATAGTGGTACTTCGGGAAGAAACGGACCGCTTTCCAATGCCAATATCTACCATCCCTCCAGTAACACTTGGGAGCGGGTTGACAACATGCATGCGCCTCGTTGGTATTCGAGCGTCGCAGCGCTGCCCAATGGCGAAATGCTGACATTGGGAGGCAGCTATTCGCCTAACCCCCTGGGTGAGGTGTTTCAGTTGGACCAGCACTGGCGCGCATTGCCTGTGTTGCCACCATATTCCCTGAGCGGGGATTACCAGTGGATACAAGCCGGCCCGGATGGCAACGTGTTGTATTTCGGACCTCATGATCTGATCAGTACGATCGATACTGAAGGTAGTGGTGGCTGGAACGTCAACACGCTGCGCGATAACCTCGGCTACCGAGGCTATGGATCCTATGCGATGTATGAGCCCGGGCGTATTCTGGTCTCCGGTGGCGGCAACTCGCTGGATTCAAGTGTTATCGTCGATGCTCAAACAAATCAGGTGCAGTCAACGTCGCCAATGCATTTTGGTAGACGTCAGCATAATCTGACGATTCTGGCCGACGGGTCGGTGCTGGCAACAGGGGGTAACTCCAGCGGCTCCGAGCTGGTAGATCTGTACACAGGAATTCTGACTCCGGAAATATGGAATCCGGATAGCGGTCAGTGGCGCACCGGTAATCCGATGCAAATTGACCGGCAGTATCATTCCATTGCCTTGTTGTTGCCGGATGGCCGCGTGCTGTCGGCGGGTGGTGGTTATTGCGGTGTCTGCCACTTCCTGGCCTATCATGAACAGAATGCAGAAATTTATACACCACCTTATTTGCTTGCAGCAAATGGCGGGCTGGCTGCACGACCACAGATCACGTCGGCTCCAGGCTGGGTGAACTATGATCGTGATTTCGATATCGCCCTAGGCTCTGGTGGCGGGATTGAAAAAGTTCATCTGATCAAGCTCGGTTCAGTGACTCACTCAGAGAACCAGGATCAGCGGCTTGTACCTTTGTCCTACACGCAAAATGGCAATCAACTGCGTATAAAAGCGCCCCACGATCGTAACCTGGCACCACCTGGTCATTACATGTTGTTTGTAGTTCGTAACGGTGTGCCATCCATAGCCTCGATGCTACAGGTTGGCCAACCGTTACTGAAGTCAGGCCAATCAGTGCGTAATTTCATTAGCCGCGGCGAGACTCAGTGGTATGCGGTCAACAATGATGGAAGCTTTGCTTACCTGTCAGCTCTTATCGGGCAACATACTGGCGATCTGGATTTACTGGTTGTTGATGGCAATACCGATTTGTTGTCGGGTGCGGCGAGCAGTGCGGCCTGCGTGTCACGAAACCCCGGTCTTGATACTGAGTGGTGCAGCACCGAACTGCCGGGGCCAGGCACCTGGTATGTCGGTGTGGAGGCAAAGGAGGATGCGCAATACAATATGCTGGTTGCAACTACCACCAGCGAACCGGCATCCATAACGGCACTATTGGAAGAAGTCAGCCAGATTGACAACCAGCTGGAGCTGGAGCGTGCAAGATTTGATATCTCGGCGCTGGACAGACCCACTCAGCCCGCTGGCTTGCGAAGCCGTATTTATTCACAGACCGCAGCCGAACTTTTCTGGGACGCATCAATTGATAATAATCTGGTCGCAGGTTATGAGGTCTTTCGCGATGATACCTTTCTGACCCGTGGTGATATGCGCAGCCTTAATCAAACCGATCTGCAACCCGGCCGTGGTTATAGCTACCGGGTCAGGGCGTATGACGACGAAGGCAACTTGTCCGATTTCTCACCGCCTCATGTTGTGACGACATCTGCTGGCGGTAACCAGACGATCGCGGGTCCCGGCCCGAATCTGCTGGCCGATGAAATTCCGGCAGGACCCTTACCTCAACCGCCGCAACAGATTGCCGATGCTGTGATCGTGGATGCCGACCTGGGCGAACCGTCACCGCCGCAAGTGCCACAACAACTAAACGGACCCAGTGTGCCGCAACGATTGCGAAGTCTGGTCTATTCCAGTACGTCTGCTGAATTATTTTGGGATACATCAACGGATGACGTGCTGGTGACGGGGTATGAGATCTTTCGCGATGGGGAGTTTTTGACGGGTGGCGATATAAGAACCGTTTATGAACCCGACTTGCAAGCGGGTCGAAGCTACAATTATCGCGTGAGAGCCTATGACGGCGATGGCAATCGCTCCGCGCTTTCTGACCCCCATGTACTGGTAACCAACAATGCTCCACAGCAACCAACAGAAAATACCAGCGTGATGGTTGCTGAAGCCGAGTTGCCATCAGCCAGTGAAACCGACGCAGGTGTTCCGCCGCTCGCAGCTGCTGTGCCCGCGACAATCGAAGAGCCTGAAACAATCGAAGAGCCCGAAACAATCGAAGAGCCCGAAACAATCGTATTCAGGCTGATCAATGCCAGAACTGACCGCGTGATTGAACGTTACAACGATCTTGCCGATGGCAGTGTTGTTGATCTGAGTGAAGTGGGAGAGACGCAACTTAATATCGAGGCTGCGGTTAATGGCATAAACGGGATTTCACGAGTACGATTTGACTTCAATGGACAGACTGGTTTTCGCACCGAAAACATTTTCCCCTATGCACTGTTTGGGGATCATTCGGGTAACTATATTCCAATGCCACTGGGTGTTGGTCAGCAGACCCTGTCCGCTCGAGTATTTACCGGAAGTACCGTAGCTGCAACGAGAACCATTCGTTTCACCGTACAACGCTGAACCCGGTCTTTCTCGCCCCACTTCACCATGGCCATCAAAAACCATGAAATCGCGAACAATAACCATAGCTGGCTTAAGTGTGACATTAACTTAACTGACAGTGTCAGTTAAGTTAATATGGCGGTGGTATTGGCAGTGATTTTCACTGTCGCCCCAGCCATCGGAGAGACAGTGCATTTCGAATATTCCGACCGCGTCAGCGAGCTCTGCAAGCGAATCGATGATTTTATGCAAGAGCATGTCTATCCGGCAGAACAGCCTTTGCTGGATGCTATAAACAATTCTCCTGACCGCTGGGCCATACCGGCGCAGTTGGAATCACTTAAAACGAAGGCTCAAGAGGCCGGGCTTTGGAATTTCTTTTTGCCGCCGTCTAGTGAATCTGCGAATAAAGCTGACGCTGCAAGCGCGCCTTATGGCAATGGCCTGAGCAATCTTGAATATGCGCCGCTGTGTGAGCTGATGGGGCGTTCACGCTTTGCCGGTGAAATCTTTAACTGCAGCGCGCCTGATACCGGCAATATGGAAGTGCTGGCACGTTACGGTACTGAAGAACATCGCCAGACGTGGCTTAAGCCACTGCTGCAAGGCAAGATACGTTCAGCATTTGCCATGACCGAGCCGGCGGTTGCGTCCAGCGATGCGACCAATATTCAGACGAGTATCGTTCGTGATGGCAACGAGTATGTAGTGAACGGCCATAAGTGGTACATATCAGGTGCCTGCGATCCGCGTTGTAAAATCATGATAGTCATGGGGAAAACGGATCCTGATAATCCGGATCGCCACAAACAGCAGTCGATGATACTGGTTCCGGTTGAAACTGAAGGTGTAAAGATTGTCAGGCCGATGCAGGTTTTCGGTAATGACGATGCACCTGAAGGTCATGCTGAAGTTGTTTTTGATAACGTGCGGGTACCTCCCGAAAATCTTCTACTTGGTGAGGGCCGGGGGTTTGAAATAGCGCAGGGGCGTCTCGGGCCCGGTCGCATCCATCATTGTATGCGCTTGATAGGCCGTTCGCAGCGGGTGCTTGAAATGATGTGTGAACGGGCAGATTCACGTGTAGCTTTCGGAAAGAAATTATCCGAGCAGGGCAAGATTCGTGAAGAGATCGCATTGTCTGCCTGCGAAATAGAACAAGCGCGTTTGCTGACGTTGAAAGCTGCTGACACCATGGACCGTGCTGGCAATAAAGCTGCTCAACATTTGATAGCCATGATTAAAATTGTAGCTCCGAACATGGCCTGCCAGGTTACTGACCGTGCTATTCAGATGTTTGGTGCAGCAGGCGTAAGCCAGGATACGATACTGGCAGACAGCTATCTGTACGCACGTATTTGCCGCATAGTCGATGGGCCTGACCAGGTTCATATCAATCAACTCGGGCGTAACCTGATTCGTTCACATACCACGGTTTAAAAACCAACAGCTACTGTTCAATGGTTGATACTATTTGGGAATATGTGCTGTCAAGAAATGGGTATGTTTAAGTTAAAGGTTTCTGGATATTGAGGTTTCTGGATATTGATATGGCAATTGCAAGGCAGGTAAGAATTTGAATACGGCTGCGGTCAAAGGTATTGATACGCTTGATACAGATGTTCTTGCCGAGTACCTGATTTCGCGTATTGATGGTTTTCCAGCATCGATCAAAGCAAAAAAATTCCAGGGCGGCCAGTCGAATCCGACTTTTATTATCGAAGACAGCAGCACCCGCCCGGACGTTTCGAGTCCTTCAGGGCAGAAGTATGTATTACGGAAACAACCTCCCGGCAAACTATTGAAATCTGCTCATGCAGTGGATCGTGAGTTCAGGGTTATGTCGGCTCTGGCTGATTCGGATGTGCCCGTGCCACGAATGTACTGCTTGTGCGAAGACAGAGACATCATTGGTGAGATGTTCTTTGTCATGGAATATCTCGAGGGTACAACCTACTGGGATGCATCCTTGCCGGAACTCGATCACGCATCAAGGCGTGTCGTGTATGAAGAAATGGCCCAGGCTCTTGCCGCTATTGCAACGCTTGACTATACAGCCGCCGGGCTTGCCGACTTTGGCAAACCGGGTAATTATTTCGAGCGGCAATTAACGCGCTGGACTCAGCAGTACCGATTGTCGGAGGGCCGTACAATCAAGTCAATGGAATGGATCATGAGCTGGCTGAATGACAATATGCCTGCGGATGACGGCCGAACATCATTGGTTCATGGCGACTTCCGGCTTGATAATTTAAAGTACAGTAGCTGTACTGAAACGCAAGCCTCAAGTAATGCTGGAAATGAACCGCGATTGATCGGTGTGCTTGATTGGGAGTTGTCAACACTGGGTCACCCCATGGCGGATCTGGCCAACTTGTGCATGCAGTCGAGGATTCCGCCCGGCATGGCCAACATGTCTGGCCTGGCCGGTAAGAATGTGAAGGAACTGGGCATTCCTGATGAGCAGGAAATTCTGGCACAGTACAGTGATCGCACGGGTCTGAGAATTAATCACTGGTCATTTTATCTCGCCTTTGGTCTGTTTCGCATTGCAGCAATCCTGCAAGGTGTGGCACGGCGTGCCAGCGAAGGGAACGCCTCCAACCCTATGGCTGCAAAATTAGGCGAGTTTGTTGAACCGTTGGCCGATATCGCCATACAGGTAGTTAAAAGTGAAAACCATGACTGACACCGATGCAATTGCAAATGGCTTTCCTGATCTGCGCGGCAAGGTAGCTCTGGTCACCGGAGCGTCTTCAGGGCTGGGTCAACACTTCGCCAGGGTGCTGTCACGCGCGGGTTGCCGGGTTGCGGTTACTGCAAGGCGTAAAGAACGCCTGGACGAACTGGCAGCCGCTTTAGGTAATGATGCAAAAGCCTATTCCCTTGATGTAACTGACGGCAAAGCAGTAGCAGACACGCTGGAGTCGGTTCATCGAGATTTGGGGCCAGCCTCAATACTAGTCAACAATGCTGGCATAGGGTTGGCGTCAAGCTTCCTGGATGCAAGCGCTGAAGATACACGGCAGACATTCGAGACCAATCAACAAGCTGTGTGGCAGGTGGCACAAACGACCGCCCGGCAAATGGTTGCGCAGAACGTTGCGGGTAGTATCATCAATATTGCATCAGTGCTGGGTTTGCGTGTTATGAGTGGTGCCGCCAGCTACTCTGTCAGTAAAGCTGCGGTGGTGCAAATGACCAAAGCCATGGCACTGGAACTTGCACGTCACAACATACGCGCGAACGCATTAGCTCCCGGATATTTCCCCACCGAAATGAACAGTGAGTTCCTGCAAAGTGAAGCAGGCGCTAAAGTACTGAATCGCTCACCGATGCGTCGCGCTGGTGAATACTCGGAACTTGATGGTATCTTGTTGTTGCTGGCGTCTTCCCGCAGCAGCTTTATCACCGGCACAGTCATCCCTGTGGATGGTGGCCACAGTATTGCCGGGTTGTAGTTGGCCCTGAAGCTGTAACTGTCGTTATGACATGCAATTGTGCCTGTCGTTGAGCCTGACTGCTGATTAATCGACTGGCTAATTGGCAGGCATAGACATATTGCTTACACTAACCCTATGACCCTACGACCTGTTAGCCTGAACGACAAATACGATACCGGCATCGATGAGGTGTTTCTTACCGGTACTCAGGCGCTGGTGCGTCTTTGCCTGATGCAGGCAAGCCTCGATCAACGTGCCGGACTCAACACGGCGGGTTATGTAAGTGGCTATCGCGGCTCTCCTCTGGGAGCAATTGATCAGCAATTTTCAGCAGCCGCAACCTTTCTTGATGCATCCAATATTGTATTCGAACCCGGGCTTAACGAAGACCTTGCGGCCACAGCTGTCTGGGGTTCACAGCAAGCCGGCATGCGCGGTGATGGCCGTTATGATGGCGTGTTCGGCATGTGGTACGGCAAAGGGCCGGGCGTTGATCGCACCGGGGATGCCTTCAGGCATGCCAATATGGCGGGTAGTTCTGCTCATGGCGGCGTGTTGGTGTTAATGGGCGATGATCACACCTGCGAAAGCTCCACCACCGCACATCAGTCTGAATTTGCCATGATGGATGCGCTGATTCCGGTAATGAATCCGGCCAACGTCAGTGAAATAATTTCTCTGGGATTGCATGGTTACGCGGTGTCGCGTTTTGCCGGCGTTTGGTGTGGCCTGAAATGCGTTAAGGACAATGTGGAATCAACGGCATCCATTGTAACTTCCCTTGACTTCAATCCGGTCATCCCTGAGTTGGAACTGCCCCCAGGTGGTCTGAATATTCGCGCTAATGATAATCGCCATGCGCAGGAATCGCGCATGCACCGCTATAAACATGAAGCGGTCAAGGCCTATGTTCGGGCGAATCAGTTGAACCACACTACTATCGTATCCACAGCACCCGGTGGCCAACCCAGAGTAGGTCTGGTCAGCACCGGCAAATCCTACATGGACACCTTGCAGGCTTTGCAGGAACTGGCGCTGGATGATGAAGCCGCTGGTAAGCTCGGATTGTCTTTATTCAAGGTAGCTATGCCATGGCCATTGGAGCCGGAAGGCATCCGTGAATTTGCTGCAGATCTGGATTTACTGATAGTTGTCGAGGAAAAACGTTCCATCGTTGAAACCCAGATAAAGGAAATTCTCTACGGAACCGACAATGCACCTGTTGTGATTGGCAAGCAGGATGAACAGGGCATGGTGTTGTTGCAGGCTGAAGGTGCGCTGAACCCTATGCAGATAGCGCAAGTGATTGGCTCACGTCTGGCACGGCTATCGAGAAACAATGCACTGCAATCGCGTGTCGATGATATCAACCAGATTCTCAATCGTGATATCGATGTTTTGTCGGTCAAACGATTGCCTTACTTCTGTGCAGGCTGTCCGCACAATTCGTCCACTGTAGTGCCTGAAGGCTCGCGTGCCTATGCCGGTATTGGCTGCCACTGGATGGTGCAAATGATGGATCGCAACACTGAAGGCAGCACGCAGATGGGCGGTGAGGGCGCTAACTGGATAGGCGAAGCCCATTTTTCCAACACCGAACATGTCTTTCAGAATATCGGTGATGGAACTTATAACCATTCGGGATTGCTGGCTATACGCGCGGCCATAGCCAGTAAAACCAATATCACTTTCAAACTGTTGTACAACGATGCCGTCGCCATGACCGGTGGGCAAGGGCATGAAGGTGATTTAAGCCCCTATGATATTGCACATGAAATTCATGCTGCAGGTGCACGGCAAATTGTTATGGTGAGTGATCAGCCTGACGCCATTGAGCGCCAGCAGTTGCCTGATGGTATTTCGGTTCACCATCGTGATGAGCTGATGTCGGTGCAAAAAAAGCTCGCCAATGAATCCGGAGTCAGTGTGCTGATTTACGAACAAACCTGTGCGGCTGAGAAACGCAGGCGACGAAAGCGCGGCACCATGATCGACCCGCCCAGGCGTGTGTTTATCAATCCGGAAGTGTGCGAAGGCTGTGGCGACTGCGGGGTGCAATCCAATTGTGTGGCAATACTGCCGCTGGACACTGAGCTAGGGCGCAAGCGCCAGATTGATCAGTCTGCCTGCAACAAGGACTTCTCCTGTGTGAACGGTTTTTGCCCGAGTTTTGTTGTATTGGAAGGGGCAGAACTGCGTAAACCGGAAGCGCTGGATGCGGCGATACCCGAGGTTGCTGAACCACTCAATAAAGTCGACCTTACTCATCCCTATGCGATCGCGTTGACCGGTGTTGGTGGAACAGGTGTTGTTACCATCGGTGCGCTACTCGGTATGGCCGCACATATAGACAACCGGGGTTGCGGCATTATCGATATGGCGGGGCTTGCACAAAAGGGTGGCGCTGTTGTGTCACATATCAAACTCGGTGCAACTCCCGAATCCATCAAAGCCATTCGCATTGCCGATGGCGGCACGGATTTGTTGCTGGGTTGTGATGAGCTGGTTAGTACTGAAGATCATATTCTTAAAACACTGGATAAGGCGCAGAGTCATCTGGTGGTTAATACCGTTGAACGCCTCACCGGAGAATTTACTCGTAACCCTGATTTCAAATTGCCGGTCAGTCTGATGCAGCACAAGCTCAAAGATGCAGTTGCTGATGAATGCGCACATTTTGTTAACGCTGCGGGTCTTGCCACGGCTTTGTTGGGCGATAGCATTGGTGGCAATCTGTTCGTGCTGGGTGTGGCATACCAGAAGGGCCTGATTCCCTTGTCGTCTGGTTCCTTGTTGCAGGCCATAGAGTTGAACGGTGTCGCGGTGGAATTCAATAAACGTGCTTTTGCCTGGGGCAGGGCATGGGTTGAGCAACCGGAGCAGGTTGAGCAGATGGCTGTGCAAGCGAGTCCGGCTTCCCCGGAAGCAGGCACTGGCGATAGCGACGATCTGGATCAGATTATTGTCAATCGCGAACGACGGCTGGAGGCTTACCAGAACCGCCGCTACGCCAGGCGTTATCGTTCGTTTGTTGATTCAGTGCGAGCCGATGATCCGACTGAAAACCAAAAACTCTCGCTGGCAGTGGCTAAAAATCTGTATAAATTGATGGCCTACAAAGATGAGTACGAAGTAGCGCGCCTTTATACCGATGGCGCTTTCAGTGAAACTGTCAAAAAACAGTTTACCGGCGACTTCACCATGAAACTGCAATTGGCACCGCCCCTATTATCCAGAGTTGATAAAGAGAGTGGACGTGCCAGCAAACGAGAGTTCGGACCTTGGGTTTTAAAATTGTTCAATGGTCTCGCGCGATTTAAATTTCTCAGAGGAACGCCACTTGATATATTCGGCTATAGCAACGAACGCCGTATGGAACGCAAGCTGATAACAGACTATAAAGAAACCATGTCTGACACACTGGCTGCGGTCAGCGAGTTAAAAAGCAGCGAAAGCTATACACAAGATCTGGATCGTCTGGTGCAGATTGCCTCAGTGCCCGAAATGATTCGTGGCTTTGGTCATGTGAAGTTGGCCAATGCCGGGAAAGCGGCAAAGCACCAAACTGAGTTGTTAGCTTTGATTGGAACTCAGGAATCGTTAAACGATCTAGAAGTAATAATTGACACCTCACTACTAACCCAGCAAGCCACTGAGGCGGCGCGTTAGCGTCTAGAAATCGTTAACAGCTAAGAAATCGTTACCGTCTTAGAAATCGTTAGTGTCTTAGAAATATTTAGTGCCCAGAAACCGCGAAACCGAAAACCGTGAAAACTTCGAACCCGGGTAAAACCTGGCAAGCTAAAAGTAGTTCTGCAAGTGCTATCAGCCCAGTGTTACTGATAATGGCGGGCCTGCTGTTGGGGGCATTGTCTGTGGTGTTGTCGCAGGTCGCCTACGCACATGGTGTTGCCAGTGCTGATCAGTCCTTTATCAGCTCAGGTTCCGGAAGCCAACCGTTTGCCTATCTGTACCTGGGCGCCAAGCACATGGTCACAGGCTATGATCACCTGCTGTTTCTGCTCGGCGTCATCTTCTTTCTTTACCGTATGCGCGATGTGGGTTTGTATGTCACGCTATTTGCTGTTGGGCACTCGGTCACCATGTTGCTGGGTGTTCTGGGCCATATCCATATCAGCGCCTATGTGATTGACGCAATAATCGGATTTTCAGTAGTGTACAAAGCGGCTGACAATCTCGGGCTATGGCAACGCTGGTTTGGCTGGTCACCTGATACGCGAGTGGCGACACTGATATTCGGTCTGCTGCACGGATTTGGTCTTGCTACCAAAATTCAGGAATTCGGCATTCCTGAAAACGGTTTGTTGGCTAACCTGCTGGCCTTCAATGTGGGTGTGGAGATCGGCCAGCTGCTTGCACTTGCTGCCATTCTCGTCTTGATGGGGTTCTGGCGCCGTGCTGCCGGTTTTTGGCAACAAGCTCGCATCGCCAATTACCTGTTGATGCTGGCAGGCTTTGCACTGATGGCATACCAAATCTACAGCATGTGGCATGGGCACTGAATCTAGAGTGCAAGCATCGAACAGAATGAAACAGTGAACACCATGAATACAAACAATTCGATGAACATCAGAAAGCCATTGCCGCAT
>CALLOA010000063.1 GCA_938005265.1 uncultured Granulosicoccaceae bacterium | reverse complement strand
GGCAACATCGCGGGACCTCGGGTTACCGGAAACCCGTAACAATGCAGACAACCGGGCAAGCCTTGCGTCAGATAATGTCAGGTTACGATTAAGCTACACACAGAACCAGATTGGCAACTGGAATAGCCGCCACAGTTTTTTCATCCACAACGATAATGAGCTGTTTGATGACCGGCTGAGCCAAATCGGCTTGGGTGCTCAACTTCAGGAAAGCGAAAACACGACCACCGGTGCCATTTCCTTCTGGGAGCATATCGGCGATTTTGCCACGACCAGCCTGCATGCCGAGCTGCGTCTGGAGCAACAGGATGCCAACAATCTGCTTGAGGGTAACTTTGACTATCAGGTCGAACGCACCGCTGTAAATGCAACGCTGCAAAGCGTACTCTATTTTGCTGGTGAGAAGCTGCTGGTAACACCGGCCCTTCAATTTCAATCGAATGATGACAACTACCGTCGTATCACCCGATTGGACAATGATCAACGCAGCAGTCGCCAGCTCAGTCCAAAACTCGGCGTACGTTTTGACCACTCAGAATCGCTAAGCTTGCGCGCCAATATCGGACGCTTTTTTCGTGAACCCTCTTTCGACGAATTATTTGCCACCCGTGGCCTGTTTAACGGCAATAGCGAGCTGGAGGCCGAAGAAGGTATTAATGCCGATATAGGGCTGACATGGCAGCTCTCCAGTAACCTCAATCTTGACGCGTCACTGTTCACCAGCTTGCGAGACGAGCTAATCGCCACCGTATTCGATGCCCGTGGTGTAGGCCGCACTCTCAATATCGGCAAAGCCCGTATTGCCGGAGTGGAATTGGGCTCACTCTGGAATATCAATAAAAATCTCTCGCTTAAAACCAGCTTGACGATTCAGGATGCAAGAGCCTTGCGTGACTTTGACGCTGTGGATGAAAAACAATTGCCCGGCGAAGCGCAACAGTCTTTCTACTTCCAGCTAAGTCACCAGCAGGATAACTTGCGTCTGTTTCTGGAGGGAGACGGCGCATGGAATCGCTTCTATGACGAAGGCAATGTCCTGCCAGCCAGAGACCGCTGGCTGCAGAACGTAGGCGCTGAATGGAAAAGCGGTAAGTGGTCACTGCAAGGGACGTTAAACAACCTCACCAATCGCAACATTGAAGATTTCAACGGATTTCCGAGACCCGGGCGATCCTTCTCTCTAAGTATTTCTACACAACTGTAATTTACAGGATTCTTAACCATGTTCATCACTAACAATCAAAACTTCAGGAAGGGTAAATCCATCCTGCTAGCCATAGGGCTGCTGAGCCTGGCCGCTTGTTCATCGAGTGATTCGGATAATGATGGCTCTGGCAACAACGCGAGCGCCGGCGGCTTCGCCTTCGTTTCAGGTGCCACACCAAGCTTTGATGCGGGGCAGATAGAAAGGCTGGCGATAAATGACACAGTAGAAGCAGCCGGCACCTACCCGGCTACTCTTTCCGATATTGTCGTGCGTACAGATGGTACCGATGTCTATCAGGTTGGGCGCTTCGGAATCGACTCCATTACCCGTTTCACAACCACTGACCTGACAACACCGGTCTATCAATACTCCGTACTACAGGGCGAAGCCTCTCCCAACACGACAGATATCGTCTTCGCCAGTGAGACCAAAGCCTATGTACTGCAAAGCGGTAGCTCAGAAATTCTGATCGTTAACCCTGCAGCAACGACAGATGCCGAATTTATAAGCGGCAGTATAGATATCAGCGTTTACGATGCCGATGCGCCTGATGCTGTGAATGGTGTTGTGGTTGGTGACAGACTGTTTGTGTTGATGCAACGCTTAACGGGCTTCAACCCGGATAAGGTTGGCTATGTCGCCGTGTTTGATGTTGCCACCGATACCGAGATCGAAACGGGCATGGGAGCAGACGGACTTAACGGCATTCAACTCAACACTCTGAATCCGGCAAGCTTGCAGTATGTTCCCGGCATGAACGAAGTTGTTGTCAGTGGTCGTGGAAATATATTCGTTGAATTTAACGAACTGCCGGGTGACCCCTACCAGGGTGGCGTGGAGACCATCGATGCAGATTCCTTTGAGCTGAACCTGCTCGTTGACGATGGCACTGCGGAAAACAACCAGGGTTTCTTCAGCGCTTCACACGTTGCGTCCGGAACCCGCGGCTATGTGATTACCTCTGCAGGTTTTGCCAACAACACGCTACGTTCCTACAATCCGATGACCGGCCTGCTGGACGATGGTGCCGTTGCCGGGCTTGAAAACCTTGACCTCATCACTATGGCGACGGGGCCTGCCGGCCGTGTGTGGGTTGCGATCGGTGGCCTGGAACCGGGTTTTATATTGATCGACCCCGCTGACAATACTGAAGTGGCCAGAGTGGCTACCCAATTCGTTCCCAATCACGTGGTTTTTACTGAAAACTAAAAATCTTTGACCCTCGCCTTTGTCATCGCTATTTGAAGGCTGGGCAGGTGTCATTCGGTAATCCAGTGACGTCATTCGAGTAGAGCAAAAAAATCCCGGCATTGCCGGGATTTTTTTGACCATTCGACCATGTAAGTAGCTGCCGCTACTTTAGAAGTTTGATTTCAGCCCAGGTCTGACACTGTCTGCCAAATCAGGCTGCCTGCTGTTTTTCGGCTTCACGTTCAGCCATCAGTGACTCCAGCTTCGGATGAGGCACCAGATAGTTACCAATAGCCAGATAGTCAATATTACCCAGCAGGAAGGCCCGCACTGCGTCTTCCGGTGAACACACTATCGGCTCTTCATGCATATTAAAACTGGTATTGATCACTGACGGAATACCGGTGATGTCATGATAAGCACTGATAATTTTATGGAAACTGGCATTGGATTTCGGCGTTACAAACTGCGGCCGCGCAGTACAGTCCACATGCACCGCAGCAGGACATTTCTGCGCCATCAGTTCAGTACAATCAAATGTCACGGTCATAAACTCAGAGGTTTTTTCGCAACCTGCTACGTTGTGAAACAGACTGGCCGATTCACTCTCCAACACAGCCGGAGCAAACGGCATAAATTCCGTGCGGCCCAGCTGATGGTTCAGCCAAAGGTTCACCTTGGGATCCTGCGCCGGATACAGTACAGAACGGTTCCCCAGCGCTCGAGGGCCATATTCCATACGGCCGTTAAAGCGTGCAATGATATGATTCTTTGATAGTAATTCACCGACCATGCCTTCAACATTGTCAGGGCGTTCGAAGTACAGTTCCTTGTCGGTCAGTACCTTTTCAATTTCAACATCTGTGTAATCAGGGCCGAGGTAGACATTCTCTACCGGGGCCGGTCGGCAGTGATCGGCGAACGCCAACATGGCAGCACCGGTCGCACAGCCACCGTCACCCATATTCGGATAAACGAATACTCCATCGACACCATCGATCTCATGAATTCGCTGGTTCAGTTTTACATTGGCATTGACCCCGCCTGAAACGGCCACATGCCTGAGGCCGGTTTTCTTTACCCAGTATTCGCAGACTTCCTTGGTGACTTGCTCAAGTACATACTGGTAGGCTGCAGCGACATCACGCTTGGCAAAATCCTGTGCCAGAGAACGGGCAAAAAAGTGATTCATACTGGCACGAATACGAACATCACCATCTTCCACAACAAACCTCTCGCGCAACACTGGTCCCAGAAGTTCAGGATTACCGTAGGCGGCCAATCCCACAATCTTGCCTTCATGGCGCCCGGGTTTAAAACCTAATGCGCTGGTAACCATCTCATAGAACTGGCCTAGCGAATTGGGATAGGAGAACTTTTGCAGCACTTCAAGACCGCTGTCACTGCCGGTGTAGACGCCGCCGCAATTGCCCGATCCATAACCGTCGAGTGTAACCAGCAACGCTTTGTCATAGCCGCTGGCATAAAACGAATTGGCTGCGTGGGTATCGTGATGATTGAAGCGTTGTAATTTGCCCGACAAACCAAACTCTTCCAGCCCTTTTGCAAGCTGTTTGGTGCGCAGCAGATGGTCTGCACTGCAACCCTCTACCCATTCGCTGAAGAACTTGCGGTGCAAGCGCCAATCAACTGAGGGTTTGTTGGCAGCAAAGTCATAGAACCGGCTTTTGAGAAAACCTTTGTAAGGCATGAACTCGTCTTTTTCCGCGTCAAGCCCGGGAATCTGCGTGCTCAAGTCAGGTGTGTAGCCTGATGCCTTGATTTTTTTCAGTACTTCTATGGAATCACGGGTGCAGTCAGTGGCGTGATAGCGAGCATCTTCTTCAGCGGCTTCGCGCATCAAGCGGCCTTCTTCTTCACCTTCGTAAAAGCCATAGGCAACCACATCGATGTCATCGGCTGTCCAGCCGGTTTTATCGAAGCCCATGTTCATCGCAAGTGTTGGAAAGCCATCCTGCAATTTTTCACGTGACAAACGCTCCTCGCCACAGGCGAATAGCACCTTGCCATCCTCCATGAATGAGACGGTTGAGTCCTTGTCGAGAGGACTGATCCCGATCACTTTCATGTTGTTCTCCTGAGTTAATCCGACGTTTATGTTGTCGGCACGCTGCCTGATGAAATCAACCTTCAGGTCCTGTAAACCACGATCGATTATCCGTCTTGGACGGTGGCCCAGCTGGCAGCGAATTAAAAGTTAAATAAGTCTGTGCTGATTACCAGCACATGACGCTAAATATAAGTCTGTGCTGATTACCAGCACATGACGCTAAATCATGTAGTGCGGTTTTGTGATAACCTAATGGCCAGCTCGTTTGAATCCTTCGCAGACACAAAAACTTCGCAGACACAAAAATGCTCAGCCTGCCACACATGCTGAAGCCGCGTAAAATACCAGACTACCGGGCCAAGCGCAGGCCTAAATTGTATTTTTTTAGAAACGTTTCACTCACGACATCATCAACCGGCTGATTTGGTGAACCAGAGTGCAAAAGCGACAAATGCCTATCGAACTAGACG
>CALLOA010000062.1 GCA_938005265.1 uncultured Granulosicoccaceae bacterium | reverse complement strand
ACTGCTGCCTCCCGTAGGAGTCTGGGCCGTGTCTCAGTCCCAGTGTGGCTGATCGTCCTCTCAGACCAGCTACGGATCGTCGCCTTGGTAGGCCATTACCCCACCAACAAGCTAATCCGGCGTAGGCTCAGCCAATAGTGAGAGGTCAAAAGATCCCCCTCTTTCCACCGTAGTGCTTATTCGGTATTAGCTCGGATTTCTCCGAGTTATCCCCAGCTACTGGATAGATTCCTACGTTGTACTCACCCGTCCGCCACTCGTCAGCCAGAGCAAGCTCTGCTGTTACCGTTCGACTTGCATGTCTGAAGCATACCGCCAGCGTTCAATCTGAGCCAGGATCAAACTCTTCAGTTAAAAGGTATTGCAACTCTTCATAACTACCTGACTTACAAGTAAGCCAAATAACTAATCAGAGCTTCGAAACGTTTTTCATCTACGCATAGCCAAGTTAGCTAATTGTCGATGTAAACGAAGCACCTTCTCTTGAAAAGAATTCCTAGTTATTAACTCGAAATTTAAACAAAAGCTCGAACAAAAAAATCAGAAACTAATAATGGTCTTAACTAGTAACTGATCGCTTCTTCATTCGGGTACTTCGTCAATTTGATGGCAAAACCAACCAAATCTATACAAGCACCCATGTAAGTTACAAGATTCAAATTTTAAAAGAGCGTGCCGAGAAAGATGTTTTCTTCTCAGCGAAGCCCGAGGAGTTTATGCAACCGGCTTCATTTTGTCAACACCCTGGCCAATCTTTTTTTCTTTGCCAGCTTGCCTGCCTGATGAAGGGTTAGAAAGCCCTTTCTTCTGGCTGACCTGGAACAGATTTGCCTTTCCGAAATCACCTGAAATTCAAGCAATCACGCACAGGATTTCTGCACCAATCAACTTGCCCGTATTAACCGTCACAACCCTCGTAAATATACGAAAACAAGGGATTTTCCAAGCCCTTGGCTGTGTGGTTCCAATCAAGTCGAGCGGCGCATTATAGGGACCTGAGTGACGGGGTCAAGACTTTTCTTCACTTAATATTTTCGGGCCATGCAGCCCCTTGTAACATGTTGATATTTTGGCAGCACGCAGACTCTGCAATAACAGGGAAACGCTGAGAAAAAGACGAATTTTTGGCCGGTCGGCGGACCGAAAAAATATAAAAATAAAATTAGGAAGGCTGCCAGGGGCGGCCCCACCTTGCACTCTCCAGGCAACGAAGACATTGCGGGCTGACCGCAGCAGATTTCAGCGCAATCCAGCAAAACTAACCATCCAGTGTTGGATACCACCTGGACCTGGGCTTTGGAGGCGAAGATAACAGCGGTTATATGCTGCCTTTTTCAACTTGTTCGCGACCAACAGTTAAAAAAAGCCAAAAAAACGTCTAAAAACTCTCACTTTCCTTCCAAATGGCGGATCATCAGCTAGACTACTAAGTTATTTGCGAAAAAACCGGACAGCAACAGGGCCGTAAGGTGGCTTGGGGCTGTATGGCTCCATGCAAGTCGAATAAAAACAAAATACAATCGGCACGCATCCGAACCATCGCTGGCAAACCTTTAGGTGCATCAGCATTACTTCGAACGGGAAGGCGTTTGGGGATTGCGGAACGCAGCACCCGCGTTAATTGCGGGAAAGTAACCGGTCAGTTCGCGAAAAACACCCTTTAACAGTAGCGTTCAAGACGAGAAAAGCGGGACCTTGGATCAGTCGAATTCCACGAATTTCCTGTGCACGGACTACAAGCCGGCGCCACAACACTCTACAGCCTCCGGTGCTCGTTTGATTAGAGGATCCGGCAGATTGCTAAATCCCACAAAGCACAGCTTGTTATCTGCCAGACCGGGCCGAAAGCGAGCTCAATCAAACCGAGGAGCTGTCAGATTGAACAACGCTCATTCAGGCAACAACCAAAACGCCAGGCGCAAGCTGTTTGTTGTTGCTGTTGGCTGTATTGCTGCCAGCGGTATGATTTACGGGGCTAAACTTGCTGATTCCTTTGGCATGTTGCCATCCATCAGTACAGCTGCGCTGTCGACGGGCTCGTTACCCCCGTCTCTACTGACGAAACCGCTGTTGCCACGGCCAGTGCCGCAGCCCTCTTTCCGCTTTGACGATGCAGACCCGGCGTTATGGGAAGCGACCGTTGCCAGATTTGATAGTCAAAGTCAGCCAACTTCTAACGGGTATATCCGGCCGGAACTTGTTCCCAGCTTCGCGCCACTAGCCATCGCGTCTCTGCCAGCGGAAGACAGCAATGAATTATTTGAAGTCGATCCGACAATCAGGGAAGCAATGTTGAATGCGGAAAAGAATCTTCCACCACTACAAACAGATGTACCTCACCAGAACCTGACAATAGAAGACGAAGGAGCTTCACCCCTGCAAAGTGATTTCAACAAGATTGTTGAAGTTCAACCCGGTGATTCGTTCTCCAAAATACTGAATGATAACGGTGTGAGCCGTGCTGACCTTCCCAGCCTGGAAGACCACGCACTGGTGCAGCGACACCTGACAAAATTAAAAGTCGGGCAGAAAATGGATTTCACTTTTGACTGGCAAGGTGAGTTCAAGTCACTGAACGTTAAGGTGAGCCGTGATACACGTGTTTTATTGAGCAAAGACGCGACCGGCTACACACTGGAAAAAGTCCACCTGGCGCTTGAATACGAGCGTGTTGTAACCTCCGGCACCATAGACCAGTCACTCTATCTCGCAGCAGAAAAAGCCAATCTTAATCAGACGACAATTATGAAGCTGGCTGAGATTTTCCAATGGGAGCTGGACTTCTCCAGTGATATCCGCAAGGGAGATCATTTCAGCATCGTCTACGACCGCCTGTATCGTGATGGCAAGTACATCGGCGATGGTGAAATTCTGGCAGCGGAATTTGTACGTGGTGATCGAGTGCATCGCGCTATCCGGTTCACCAACGATGATGACGTGACGGCTTACTATTCTCCGGACGGCAAGGCCAAGGGCCGTTCATTCAATCGCCACCCGGTTGAAATAGTCAGGATAACTTCCAAGTTCGACCCGAATCGTATGCACCCGGTATTGCACACCATCCGTGCACACAAAGGTGTTGATTACGGTGCACCACACGGCTCGCCAATCAAAGCAGTTGCCGATGGTCGAATATCGTTCGCCGGCAACCGCAACGCTTACGGCAAAACCGTCATCATCAAACACGATAGCAAGCGCACTACCCTCTATGCCCACATGTCACGCATCGACAAGGTGAGCAAGGTAGGAAGCAAAATCAAGCGCGGTGATGTTATCGGGTATGTAGGTAAGACTGGCCGTGTCACCGGCACACACTTGCATTACGAACTACGAATAAACGGCAAGCACGTTGATCCACTGAAAGTTGAATTGCCATCGCCACCACCACTGGCGGCCAAAGATCTTCCAAAGCTAAAGGCTGTCTCTAATGAATTAATCGCCCAGATGCGCAGCGTCAACGAGATGGTTAGTGAAGCACCAATGAGCCAAATTAGCGATACAGAAAACGTCCAGGGCCTTTAGTTCAAGGCCCTTAGTTCAAAGCCCTTGGCCTGAAGGCCATTAACACCCTGCCCCGCGATTAGCGTTTCAGGCCCGGAACAGAATACCGGAAAAACGCTTAGCCCCTGATCAACGAAACACTGGCACCAACGCTGCCAACACGCTTTCGCACCTTTCCAGTTTTTTCTTTTTGCCAAGCTTCTGGTAAACCAGACCATCGATCATCAGGTTTGCCAGGCCATGCACGGTTGACCAAGCGAGCGTTTCATCGATACTCAGGTCACTGGGATCGGCATCTGCAAGCGACGACGCAAACCCACCTTGCAGGCAGGCTGCCAGGTTAGTTGAGGCTGCTTTGTAATCCTCTTTACCTGTATAAAGCGTTTCTTCATTCCACATGGCTCTGAACAATGCAGGCTTTTCAACAGCAAACCGCACATAGGTTGAGCCAACCGCAAGAAAAGGATCGTGACCATTAGCCTCAGCTTTATCGCTCGCTTCATGCAGCGCTTCTGTCATCTGATTTAAAGCCCGCACCGCAAATGCGGTCATCAAATCGCGTTTGTCGCTGTAATGCCGGAATGCCGACGAAGGTGATACCCCTGCCAATTTCGCGCAGGCACGCAATGTCACAGCATCCATGCCGAATTTCATGGCAATAGTATCTACTGCATCCAGCAACGATTCAGCCAGATTGCCATGATGGTAGGACTTGCGTTTCTTTTTGATCATGATCTCTTCAGTCAATCGTGGTGCAACAGCAATCCAGCCGGCATTGCCTCTAAACCAACAGCATAACTTAAGTCATTGATATGTTTACAGTGTTCACATTATGGCGAAAAATACTTGAAAAAAGCAATGGTTATATTTATTATATGTGAACAGTGTTCGCATTGATTGAAAATCAATTGCAATAAAACAAATTAAATAGGCAAATTTTCGACAGAACATAAAAAATCCTGCAACACGGATTCATGAACGAAGCAAAACAAATAATGGCCGGTTTACGACTAAACCGTGTTAACACAGATACCTGGTTATCTACCGGGTTTACTATGGAGATCGAATAATGGTTTTACTTGAAATTGGAAACAACGATTCATCTGTCAAACAACGCAGCAAAGGCTGTGGAAACTCAAACTGGAGTGCGATCAATATCGCCGCCATGGTGGGCTCTTTCCTGATTTTCTGGCCTTTGGGCTTGTTTATGGTTTACTGGATTTGTACCGGCAGAAATGCACTGGAGCTGCCTGAGCTAGTCAAAAACCAGGTGCAGCGATTCAAAGGCCAAAGCTTAAGCAGCAGCGGCAACGGCTCAGACAATTCAATGTTTAATGAGTATCAACAAACTCAATACGATCGAATCAGGGAAATAAAACAGGAAATTCAGGAACGTTCTAAACGCTTTCATGCTTTTCGCGACGAGCAGAAACGCAAGAAGGATGAGGAGGAATTCAATCTTTTCATGACACTCTCACCCGGTAAAAGTGAGAGCTAGGCCGCTATCGCACGAAACCCGGCATTCCACAACGCCACCCCCGTACAGCGCCACCCCTGTAAAGCGCCACCCAAGAGGGTGGCGTTTCTTTATAGCGCTTCATCAGGCTTGCCGTCAGGAGCTTTGCTACCGAAGTTCATGGCCCTTATTTGAACCGGCGATCGTTCCAGCAGGTCTACTCTACAGACAGGGCAATAACTTTATTGTCCATCATCATCGGCACTAGCACGGTTGATTCGCCACCGATCACTCCCAAATCAGCACTACCTTGATTCATATCGAGCAGTAATTCGGCATCTCCTGCT
>CALLOA010000061.1 GCA_938005265.1 uncultured Granulosicoccaceae bacterium | reverse complement strand
GTGTTTTCTGTTCGCTATTCTTAATGGTTGCCAGTAGCTGCTGGCTTTTTTCCATATCGGCCTTATTGGTGTTGAGTTCAGAGTGCAATTGCTCCTTTTCTGCCCCCAACTTCGCTACTGCGCTTTGGTTTTCAATTAGCGATTGCTTGGATTGTTGTGCTGTCTGCACGAGGGTACTGAGCTTTTCTTCTAGTGACGCGATCTTATTCTTAAGCGAGGCAGTTTTTTCAACTGATTCTTTTTCCGCTTCTTGTAGTTTCCTTGAAAGACTTTCAGTAGTTTTCTTGGCTGTTACTTCGGTTTTGTTGATTTGGTCACGGGCATTTTCAAGTTCGGCGGCTGCAGAGGTTCTGGTCGTTTCGATTTGATGTTGTAGTTCTTTGACTTCCTTAGCGTTATGACCTTTGATAGTTTCAATCTGGTTTCTCAGGCCATCCAGCTCTGCAAGCTGAGAGGATCTGTTTTTTTCATTTGCGGCTTGCTGGGTTTTGATTGATTCGACTTCTTTGGTTTTTGCCAGTAAGTCGCTTTGCAGTTGTTCTTTGGTGTCACTGATTTTCTGCAGTTGTAAATTCGCTGCCAGTAGTTCTTTTTGCAGTTTTTCCTTTTCTTGCAGGATTGTGGTGCTGTTAGTTTCAGCAGCGGAGAGGAGTTGATTTATCCTGTCCGTTTCCTTTTTAAGCGCATCGCTGTGATTTGCCTCCATCGATTTGAAGGTTTGGCTTAAGGCTGCATTTTCTTCCTGTGCCGCTTTGTATTTTTCTGTGTAGGCAGCAGTATTCAACTCCAGTTCAGCAATGCGTTCTTTTTGTTTTCTGCCAAGCAGGCGCGTTTCTTCAATTTGTTTACGAAAGGAGTCGTTTTGTTTTTTTGCCAGATTCAGTTCGCTGGTATTGTCACTGATCTGCTTCTTGTAGGACTCCAGTTCCTTGAGTTTTTCTTCAAGCTTTTCGTCGGTTTCTTCGTAGTTTTTTTGTAATTCAAGCATTGATTTTTTAATGCCGTCATTTTCAGCGGAGCTGTTCTTTAGCTTTTCAGTTTCCTGCTTTACCTGGCTAAGTTCATTTTTGGTAGATAGCAGGGACTGTTCGAGATTGTGCTTTTCAGCCTGCAGATTGTTTCTGGATTTCTCAAGATCTGCCAGTCGCGATTCCTGATCTGTTGTTTGTTGCTGTAAGGACGTGTATTTTCGATGTTCTGTTTCCAGTGTGGATTTGGCTCGTTCGACTTCGGCTATGAGTCCAGCAGATTTAGCCTTTAGTTGATCGATTCTTTCGTCTTTTTCAAGGAGTTGTTGTTCTGCTGTTTTTTTGCTTTCTTCGATCGCGGCGACCTTTGCATGCTGCTGTCGTGACTCGCGACGTAAATGCTCTATTTCTGTAACCTGTTTCCTCAGTTCATGATTTTTTGTATTAGCGCTTTCCAGGGCCTGTTGTAATTCATCACGCTTGGATCTAGCTTGCTTTAATGAACTGCTGAGTCGCGAATTCTCCGACTCAAGTTTGGTCTTGGCTGAAGCTTCCTCTGCAAGGCGGTGGTCGAGGTCATCGAATTTGAGTTTAAGTGCTTCTGATTCGGTATTGGCGTGAATCAATTTAGCCGACTGTTGTTCCAGTTCTCGCTTGGTGTTGCGCCACTCATCAAGCCTACCCTCAAGCTTCTTGATGGTGTTAGCCTGGTTCAGATTGGCCGTTTCAAGGTTCTGTAATCCGCTAATGCGTTCGCGTAGTTGTGTGATCTCCCGGGCAGTTTCGTCGCGAAAATCTGACCGCCTGCTTTCAATAGCCTGTAACTTATGCTCCAGATCGGATTTAGAGGTGAGTAATTCAGTATTGGTTTTTTGTAGCGATTTTAGTTCCGCCTTGGTATTACTCAGGTCCTCACTTAAACTGATATTTTTTTGTTCCGCAGCAGTAGCACGGGTTTTGAAATTCACAATGTCGCTATCACGCGCAGAAATTATATTTTTCTGCGCTTGCAGCTCATTGTTGAGTTCTATAAGACGTGTTTCAAAACCGCTTATCTTGGAACTGTTGCCAGCTTCAGAGCTGGTAAGTTTTTGTATTTCTGCTTCACGCTCAGCAAGAATCTGCGAGTGCGCATGTCTGTTTTCTTGAGCCTCGCTTTCCACGTCAGCAATGGCTTTTTGTGCGTCTGTGTTCTTCGCAATCAGTTCGCTATTGGCTTTCTTCAGGTCAGCCAACTCATTGCCGAGAGATTGAACCAGGGTTTCGTTTTTGTTTGCTGCCTCCTTATATAGCTGTTCTGACTTGGTCAGATCTTCAAGGCTTGCAGCCAACCTGGTTTTCAGAGCTTCACTGGATGCCTTGTCTTTGTTGCTAGTATCCAGCTCGTTTTGTAATTGGCGGTTCTTCTCTGTCAGCTGAACAATATGAGCTTGGCTACCTTTAAGCGATTCTTTTACAGCACGCAGTTTTTCTATACGTTCTTTCGCATCCCGAAGCTCGTCAGTCGAGCGAGTACGGAAGTCGTGCAATTCCGCTTCGCGCGTTTTGAGTTTGTAACGTGTGCTGCGCAGTTCAAGTTCAAGGTCACGTGCTTTGGTCTGTAATTCAGAAGTGCTCTTGCGGCTGCTACGACTCAAAGATTTGATGCCGCCTGCTACTACGGCGATGGTGGAGTCAAGTAACGTGCTATCAGCATCAATGGTGCTGTGATGGGTGCTATCAGAGTGGCTACTGGATCTATTGCTGGTGATTCCCGAGACCGTTTGGGGGCGGGCGAGAGAGACCTGTTGTTTATGGCGACCAATGGATGCGTCCATAGCGGTCTGGTCGAGCACAATAGTTTGATCAAGAGCTTGTGGGTCCGTAAATTCCTGATCTATTGCCTGCTTAGTCGGGCCAGGTAACAGCGCGATAGCCTGGTTACCTCGGGCTTCGGCGATTTTCTGGATTTGCTGCTCCCCGCGCCCTCTGAGTATCCAGCCTATTGATGCGCAAACCATGGCCAGCAACAACCCGCCGAGGAACAACAACAGCATGGATGGGGTCAACGATTGAATCATGCCTGAAGCTGATTGAATAAGGTTTTGTAACAATTGCATTAAGCTCTCCAGCAACGTTTTTTTCAAAACGGGTTGCCATGTGTCCTGAGATCATTCAGGCCGCTGCAAATACAGGTACTGTTTTCGTTGCCTGGTCAGGGCGCTGAAGGTATTGAAACCTCATCCTTGTGTACTTCGCCGCAGTTCGCCTTGCGGTAGTTCGCTTCGCGGTATAGCTCCTGAGTCAAGCGGGTTTTTGCTCCGCAGCTTGCATGTGTTACCTGACCACTCTAATTAGACTTCCTCGGCTTGCAGGTTCACTTTTCCAGCTTCTTTTTGAGCTTCGATTTCTACATTATCCGTTGTTTGGTCAGATGAGTCGCCTGCCAATTTTCTGGCACTGCCTATCCAGTTGTCGCGTTCAATTCTTCCGGGAAATATTTCGAGAATTTCAGCGATATCTTCGATTTCCCGGCGTGTCAATTCAGCAATCTGGTGATAATTTGTTATGCCGATTTCGTTCAGGGACTTTTCAATGACCGGACCGATTCCGTGAATGGTTTGCAGATCATCAATAGCTTCAGGGTCTCCACCAGCACTGAAATGTTCACGCAGTTCAGCGACTGCTGAAGCGTCAGGTACAGTGGATGATGAAAGCGAACGGGGTGTTTCATCAAGGGATGTTCGCTGTCCAGCAAGGGATGCCGGAGCCTCCGAAAATGCGGGCCCAGCTCTGGAAATGTCCGATTTGGTATCGGAAGATCCAGATCGCTGCGAGTCGACGCGCTCTGATGAGTAGTCGTGATCGCGATTGTAGCCGCGCATCTCTTCGATCTCGGATTCAAGTTCCAATAACTCAGCCTGCGTTACAGCGGCTCTGTCTGCACTTTCACCCAGAACATCTTGTAGTTCGTCAGTAGAGAATGTTTCTAACTGGTTATTTTCTACTGCGATATGCCGGCTATCAGTTTCTGCCGGGTTGGTAGTTGTGCCGCCAGGGAATCCAGACACGCCACTAGCTACTGAGGTGGCTGAATTAGTAGTGGCTGGAGTGCTCTTTGCATCTGACCCGGTTACAGCCGGAGAGTGGTTCAAATTCGTAGCAGCTTCTTGTGTTGTTACAGCGCGGTTTGTATTTTGTTCTTTTACGGAATCAGCATCCGATTCGCCGATGGAATCTGATTTAACAACAGTTTCAGTCTGGTTTTTGTTGCCACCCAGTTCGGCATTGATTTTACGGAGTGCAGCTATTTCCGAGTGATCATTTTTTTGTTGCACTCGCAAGCTATCCAGCTCTTGCTTCAACTGATCGCTCTGCTGCTGAGAGTCCGCTATTTCGGATTCCCTGGTTTTCATCATCTGCTGAACCAGCTGTTGGCTCTTGGTCAGGTTTTCATGAAGTTCCGGGATTCTTCTGTTCTCGACCTGCAGCTCACCAATTTTACTTTCCAGGCCCAGTTGCATTTCATCGTAATCATCCGCAATCATCTGGCGCTCCTGTTGCGCCTGGGCAAGCGCACTTGAGTGGCGTTCCACCAGACCACCCAGCTCTCGTTCGCGCTTGTGGGCTTTTAACCCGCGCACAATCCAGCCAACGGCTCCGCCGGCAACGGCTGCCAGAAGCAGGCTGATAAAAATTTGGGACAAAAGGTAAGTCACAATCTACTCCGCATCAGTTCATGACGATGATTTCTATTCGTCGATTCTTGGCACGACCAATATCTGTGTCATTACTGGCAATCGGCTGGCTTGAACCATAGCCTTGTGATAACAACTGTTGTCTGGGAATTCCCCGGGCTCTCAGGTAGTCCGTCACAGCCGAAGCACGTTGCCTGCTTAACTCGAGATTTACCTCTCGCCTACCCGATGTGTCGGTGTGACCGGCAACTTTGATACGCCTTTCGGGATGCTTGAGCATGAGCTGCGTCAAGTCGTTCAGCGCAGCTTCGCTACCAGCGCTGAAGGAGGCACTATTCGGCTCGAAGCGGATGGATGAAGTATCAACCGAGCGCACGGCACTCTGGAACTCGTTCCTCAGGCGTCTGGCTTCCTCACGCGGATCGTGTTCTTCAAGGTCATCGGTGACCGAGCTGATCTGCTCCAGTGACTGCAACGACTGCACAAAGAAGTCGCGGTCAAACTTAGGTGATATTTTGCCGCTTAGACTAACATCTCGCCCATCAACGGCCACTTGGATGTTTTTCGCATCGGTAGTGGCAAGAAGTGAGCGAACACCGAAATTGACGTCATCGTTAATGGCTCGTAGCTGTTGCGGCAACAGATAGGCCAGGGCTACGACGGGCACAATAACGAACAACCAGGGAATCAGGCTGCGTTTGCCGGGCCCGTTGCCGGAGCCATGTGCGATTGTCTGTAGACCAGACTGCAAACCAATATGTTGCATCAGGGGGTTGCGGCAAATTTAATGTGAGAATTTCATCTCGCAATGATAATTAGTCAGCGCTCGCAATGCAAAGTAATAAACGACTGCAACCAACAACTGCCTGCTAAAGTGGATCAGAATGTAAGTGCTTGCTGCTTCTGACTGGATGTTTGCTGTTTGCACAATAATTCCAGTCACTAACAATGGTGCACCAAAGACGCTATGCTAGCAGGTTCGTTGCAGTCAGATAAAAAGCTTCACTTCAATAGTTGTACAAAAACTGAACAATCGTCTGTTTAAAATGTTTAACATTATTTTTAAAAATCGACTGACAGTCACCGCTGGTATGCGAGTGAGCTGTTTGTTTTGAAAACAGGGGCAGGGCAGTAAGCAGCAGGAGCTATTTTGCTGGATGCAGATCGATGCAGGATCTTTTTTCGTCAGGCTGCGCGAGGGTTTGGATTCGGCGAGTCCTGGTCTTGCGGCAGGATCTGCACGGAGTCCTGCTCCAGCAAATTGCTCAACATGGTTGGTTTTTGCAGTCCGAACCCTTGTCCGTAGTCAACGCCCATCTTTCGCAACAACTGGCGGATGTCGTCATTTTCGACAAATTCAGCGATGGTTTGCGCACCCACGATATGGGCGATCTGGTTGATAGCTTTGACCATTTCCTGGTCGATATGGTCGTGGCACATGTTTCTCACTAGCGTGCCATCAATTTTCAGATAGTCGATAGGTAATTTTTTCAGGTAAGCAAAGTTCGAAAAACCCGAGCCGAAATCGTCCAGTGCAAACCGGCAGCCAAATCGTTTTATCCGGCTTATGAATTTGCTGGCGACATCGGTGTTATCCACGGCTGCAGTCTCGGTGATTTCGAACGCCAGTTTGTTGTAATCAATATTGGCGTTCTCCAGCGACTTGATCAGAAAACTCAGGAATAGCTCGTCTGTGTAGGATAGTGCGGACAGATTCACCAGCAAACGCGGCATGTGAATGTTGTTCTGGTGTTCTTCTATCCACTCAATAACACGAGTGACCACCCAGCGGTCGATACCGCTCATCAGATTGTATTTTTCAGCTAGTGGAATAAATTCCTCAGGAGAAAATAACGCACCGTTCTCGTCTTTTATGCGAAGCAATACTTCGCAATGTTCCATGGTTAGTGTGTCCCCGCGAATATCGAAAACCGGCTGGTAAAAAAGTTCGAAATTCTCGTTAGTTATTGCACGCCGAATTCGCTGCACGTTTTCCAGACTGCTGCGGTAGCTTAGAATTTCAGCGTCGTTCTTCTGCGCAATGTGCACACGATTTCGGCCTGACTGCTTGGCAATATAACAGGCAGAATCGACGTTGTTCATTATTGTCTGCAGTTCAGATTCTTCACCATCGAGTTGGATAACACCAACACTGATACTGATACTGAATTGCCGGTTTTCGTATTCGAAAATGAACGATGCTGTTTCCTTGCATAATTCATTAGCCAGCTCTTCGATTTCGGCAAAAGAGTCAGCAGTAGCAATAATGGCGAATTCATCGCCACCGAGTCGGGCCACTGTATCATGTGGCCGCACCCACTTGATGAATAGCGATGTTAATTGTTTAAGTAATTTATCGCCTGCGTGGTGGCCACAGGTATCGTTGACTACCTTGAAACGATCCAGATCGAGGTACAAAACTGCATAAGTTTTATTTTTGTTTCTGCCGGCTTTGACGAGTGTTCTTGATAGCCTGTCTTCAAATGACCGACGGTTTGCAAGACCAGTAAGATCATCGTGATTGGCGAGGTGGATAATTCGCCGGTTTGCCCTGACGACAAGGCTGACCACGACTATCGCGATAACAATGCCGACAAGCAAGGCGGTTAATGCCAGTGCAGTCAGGGTTTTTTGTGTTGCGGCATAGTTGTCCTGGTTAGATTGCAGAGATTCCTCGGCCAGTGCTTTTTCCATCTCAACAAGATCGTTAAGTTGTTTCAACAATACCAGCTCATGCAGCTTTACTTCAGCAATAGCGCTATTGAGTTTGGGTTTCGAATCAAGCATTGAATAGAAGGCATTGTGTGCCTTTCCGTATGCCAGTAGAACCCGTTCCCCGGCTTCTTCTATTTTTGTTGTGGTTTCCTTCTCGTTCTCATCGAGATTGGATTGGCTGAGTATTAGCCGTGTCTGGTTGTATTTCGCTGTCAGCTCATACAGCTTATCGAATACCTTTTCGTTGTCTTCAGGTAATGCCTGATGATGCAGAGTTGCAATCTGGGTGGAACGCAATCTCACCAGGTCGCGCATTTGATAAGCAGCTGTTGTTTTGCGATCAGTGTTTTCAACCAGTGTGGCAAAGCTGGTGTTGGTTTTCTTTACTGCTGCAAGTGATATCCATAACACCATGCCAAGTAGCAGGAATATGGCAGCGAAACCGGCGCTGATTAGTTGCCAGGCAGTACCTATGCGTTGATCTTTCTTGTGTGCAGATTGACCTGACAATTTAGTTGGCATCCCGGAAGCTGGAGTACGAGTTTACGGATCATGACTACGTTGATATAACTTGCTTACCAACGCCGATCAGGTACGGGCCGGGTGTTAGACCAGTACTTGACTCCGCCGGGCATGACTGCGCTGCCCGTTGTCCTTTTCGGAATGGTCCTTCTGGGATAGTTAGCGGCTGGCAGGGGTGGAAGCTTGAGTACTGTTCTATATTTATTCAGGCAAACAGGCCGTGGATGTAATATGTTTCAGGGCAGTGTGTTGCTTTGGCGGATTGTCTTTCACAGTAGACCCACACCCAGGCGCCTTGATGGTCTCTGGCAATAAAATAGTCGCGTCTTACGTCGTTGCTGTCCCACCAGCCGTTTTCGATGCGTTCTGCCTGACTCATGAGCGTCAGTTTTTGCCTGCTGTTGCGAGCCTCTTTCAATAGCCATAGCGGGCGGGTCGGCCATAACGATGCGTCTGTGGTGGGTGGGCTGGTAGTAGCCCAGGCGTTTTCCGGGCGATGATCCTGCTGCAATGAAGGGGTGTAAACCCTGTCACGGCCGATGCGCGCACCGAGTAGATCCAGCGCCTGCTCAATAGTGCCTGACTGGCTCTCGCTCTTGTTGAACAGATCTTTACCGGAACGGGTTATCGCATCGGTTTCCAACGCTTCAACGCTGATTGCGGTTACCGGCTCGGGTAAATCTCTGGTTGCCAGCCTCTCGGTTGCTACACGTAACAGGTGTTTGTGGTCAGCGGTTGCTTCAAGAAATCCAATCGTCAAAGTGCTTGCCTTGCAGCGCAAATGGTATAGCGTTATTTTTAATTGCCGGACACCGCTGTCACTGGCGCGCAGGTAACCGCCGAGTGCATGTAACAGGCGGTTCAGTGGAAATTGCAGTGCATGTGTGTCGGGCGCTTCCAGTGGCAGATCGATGCTGCGTAGAAAGTGTTCCGGCATCCGCAACGCCGGGCAGGGCTCCGGAATACGCCCGAGCAAACGATAAAGCAAGCTCGTGCAGTCTTCACCAAAGCGCCTTGTCAGCGCACTGGCTGGCAGTTTAAAAAGCTGTGTACACCGCTTGATTCCGGATTGCCGTAAACCTTTATGAGTAAAATCATCAAGAGGCAGAAAATCGACCGGCAGATTGGCGAACACGGTTTCTATGTCGGCCATTTCAGTGACTGGTTCAATAGTATTGGCGGTGTCCGCCTGATTCGCATGGAAATGGTTTATTCGTGATAGCAGGCGAGCAGCAGTAGGTGTTGGTGCCACACCAACTACCATACTCAATTTCTGCTCATCAGCAGCGTTGTCAAATTTTTCAAGTAGCTGTTGCAGGCCGCCGAACAATGACAGGCTGGCTTTTATTTCAAGCAGGATTGTGTCTGGCATGCAGGGTGTTATCCAGGAAGAGTATTGCAAAGCCCACAAGCTCAACTCATCCAGATACTGTTGCTGTACTATTTCATCATACTCATCAACCTCAAGTTGCGGGCAAATGGCATAGGCAGCATTGAGCGCAAGCCCGCACCTAACACCCTGTTCGCGTGCCACAGCATTGCATGAAATGACCAGCCGTTTTGCTCCCTGTAGTTCGACTATGGCACGTGGCTGACCGGTTTGCCCGACCTGTTTGGTGGAGGGGCGGGGAACGCATTGCGATGATGTGCCACGTTCCAGCATCAGATCAGGAAAATACAGGGCAGCCCACAACATCAGAGTGCTTCAGTCGTTTTATATCCGGGCCACTCAATGCCTTGCAGTGCATCAAATTCCGGTCCTGAGATAACAAGATTCTGTATAGCGCCACCACGTGCCTTTAATAGTTGTATTTTTAGCCCGGCTGTTTGTTCTGATGCCGGCACTGGTGAAAGCCGGATACGTAACGCTGCCGGTGAATGTTGTGATGCAGCTTTTGCATGGCGGTAGGCAACAGCCCAGGTGCTGGCAGATTCAGCAGCCAGTTGCAGGCGCCGCAATTGGCCGGCATTGGCTTTGGTCAGCCACATAATGACTGCCTGAAAAGTACCACTACGCAATAACTGCTCGGCGCTCCATAGCGTATCGGGATCATTGCCGGTGTCCACAATCAACACATGTTCGAGATCAAGCCCGGCGTTCACCAGTGCCGGCGCATAGGGTATGTAAGGCGGGTTGATCAGAGCTGCCCATTGGCCGTTGCGGGTAATGTGCTTCAGTGCCGGTAACAACAGGCTGAGTTCACCAATGCCTTCACATTCCGGTAGCAACTCTGTTAATGCACCGAGACTCCAGCCACCACCGGGCAGAATGTTGTCAAGTCGTGTGTGCCCGCTGGGTAATATGTCTTGCGTATAGTATTGGTCACGCCCACGCCACAGATTGCGTTCTTTTTTCAGTAGTGTTTCGAGTGCCGGTTTCATAGCGGGATCAGGCATGGAAAAAAACCGGCGTTGATGGACCGGGTGATTTTGAACGTCAGTTACAGGTTTGCTGGTTGTTCACTCATCAAAACGCAAGATACCGGTGTAAACTCCCTCGATACTGAATTCCTGTTTGCGTAGATCTACCCGAATGGGCTCAAAGTCATCATTCTCGGGTAACAGGGTGACAATATTGCCGCGTTGCCTGAAGCGTTTGACTGTGACTTCATTATCGACGCGTGCAACCACAATCTGGTTATTAGTGACTTCGGTAGTGGCGTGTACTGCAAGTAGATCGTTATCGAGAATGCCGATGTTGCACATACTCATACCACGCACGCGCAACAGATAATCTGCAGGCGGGTAAAACAGTGTAGGGTCTATCGGATAATAATCTTCGATATGCTCTTCCGACATGATGGGTTCACCGGCGGCGACATGACCAACAACCGGAATACCTTCTTCCGGGCTATTAACCAGCCGGATGCCGCGTGATGTGCCGGGCATCAATTCGATGGCTTCCTTGCGAGCCAATGCTTTCAGGTGATCGTCTGCAGCTGTTGGCGAACGGAAATCGAAATAATCACAAATATCTGCGCGCGTAGGCGGTACACCCGCTTCTTCGATGTGTGAGCGAATCATGTCAAGAATCTGTTGCTGGCGTTTGGTCAATTTTTGCATCTTGGCATCTTTGTCTCTGTGTGCTTCTTGGAGTACTGTGTAAATTTACACTGGATAAAATAACAGTCATTGAGGATTATAACAACTCCAGACTGTTTAGCTCGCATCCGGTGAAGGCCGTTGCTACACACAGCCATTTCCTCAATGTCGCCGGGACGCTGGCAATCAAGTGGTGTATTTGTTTACGATAGGCGACCTGTCAGGCTTTTACGCCGTCACCCACCTGCAATAAAATTCGTAAATGAGTAGAACGGACCCCTGGATACAAGATCGCGCGATCAATCGCCAAGTTACGCTGGTGTCACGACCCGCTGGTGAGCCCCGCAAGGCTGATTTCAAATTACTGGAGGAGGCTGTTCCGGAACCGGGTGAAGGTCAATTGCTGTGTCGCACCGTATTTTTATCGATCGACCCGTACATGCGTGGAAGGATGAATGATGCCAAGTCATACTCATCACCTGTGGCGTTGGGTGGCGTCATGATTGGCGAGTCAATCGCTGAGGTTATACATTCAAACGATCCATCAGCCAGCGCTGGTAGTTACGTAAGGTTTTCAGGTGGTTGGCAAGATTACTTCGTATGTGATGCGAAGGATGCCACTGTCGTACTCCAGGCCTCGGAGCGTGGTAATACAAGCGATCTCATGCAGCTTTCACGGTATCTGGGTGTTATGGGAATGCCGGGACTGACAGCCTATGTCGGCCTGCTGGACATTGGTCAACCACGTGAAGGCGAAACCCTGGTCGTTTCAGCGGCAACTGGAGCCGTGGGTTCCATTGTTGGTCAGATAGGTCGTTTGCATGGCTGCCGGGTTATCGGGGTGGCCGGTAGCGGCCGCAAATGCGACTACGCGATCAACACACTGGGTTTTGACGATTGTGTAAACCATCACAGCGACCGTTTCAAACACGATATAGCGGCAGCATGCCCCAATGGCATTGATATTTACTTTGAGAACGTCGGTGGCAAAGTGTTTGAAAACGTGCTTCCACTACTGAATGTAGGGTCACGTATTCCCTTGTGTGGGGGAATTTCCTACTACAACCTGACCTCCTTGCCGCGTGGTGGTGACAAGGTTCCGGTTGTTATGCGTGCCTTGTTGGTGCAGCGAGTAAAATTGCAGGGCTTTATTATTACGGATCACGATGACCGGCGAGCGGAATTTGAAGCCAATATGAAAAACTGGCTGGAGCAGGGCACTATTAGCTACAGGGAAGATTTTTCTGATGGTCTGGCGCTGGCACCGGCAGCACTGATTGATGTGCTATCAGGCAATAATTTCGGTAAAAAGGTCGTCAGGGTTGGAAAAGTCGAATAGATGTAGTAACAAAATATTTGAAGGGCTTGCTATTTGCCCGGCAGACTGCGCTTCGAAGCTGGTTATCCGGGTTGTTATCCACTTTGTATGCTGAAGCAGAGGATATATCGCTTACTATTTGAGTCGTAATTCACGTTACGCTTGTTTCTCGGTACACGCTTGTTTCTCGGAATACGCTTGGTCCTCGATATACGCTTGGTCCTCGATATACGCCTGTTCCTGGATATACCGTAGATATACACCGTAGATTTACCGAAGCGCTCCGCCTTTTTGTGAACTGTGACCACTGTTGGTCGAAATCAAACAACTGGTACTCGCTAAGTACAGCAGAGCAACTGGAACGAGTAACAATCCGGACAAAAACTAACCGAGCACCAGGACGGGAGCCATATGCCAATACTGCTTACAAATTGTGAACTTGCTGGTCACAATTCAAGGCTTGCACTAAATTTCCTGTCGTGCGCTGCCGCAAAGATCTGTATCGCGAAGTCATAAGACTCAATAATGAAAATAATAAAGAACGCGATGCACCGTTACCTATACCTATACCGAGCGCTTTCGGTTTCCGGTTCAAAAACACGTGCGTCAAATCACCAAAACACTCGCAACGCGGCGGCTGACAACTGCTGGACCAGCCTTTGTTTGAACCTCAGAACAACACTGTTGCCGATGGCATTGATCACAGCGTCGCTATCGGTGGCTGCGGCGGATTCAGCCCATTCGTATGGTGATTTCCTTGCTGCGGGTGCAGGGCAGGGTGAACTGCCAACAGTGCAAACGCGCATAATCGGCGGGGAGTCCGCGGATGAAGGTGAATGGCCATCTACAGTTGCGCTGGTGCGCATCAATGACCAGAGCCTGTTCCAACGCCAATTCTGCGCAGCCACATTGATCAATTCGCGATGGGCTGTGACTGCCGGGCATTGTTTGTTTGATGGATTTGGTACTCAGCTTGATCCGGCATCGTTGCGCATAGCGCTGGGTTTTACCGATCTGGCCAATGAATCGCAAGCCAGTGAATTTGTCGTTGCCAATCTGTTCGTCCACCCTGATTACGATAACTCAGACCCTTCAGCGCCACATGACATTGCACTGATTGAACTGGCAACACCAACCGATCAACCGTTCATGCGAATCTTTGATGGTGATGCACGTGAAATCGCAGGTGAGCAATCAGTGGTTGTCGGTTGGGGGGCGACTAATTTTAATAACCCGAACCGGCCACTTTTTCCATCGGAGCTTAATGAGGTTTTTCTGCCTATCGTTTCAACCGCTATCTGTAACGCACCGATATCCTACAACGGCCTAATCGGTGAAGGGCAGATATGTGCTGGTTTCCCGCAAGGAGGCAGAGACAGTTGTCTGGGTGATAGTGGTGGTCCCTTGATGGCACTTCAGGGCGGTGAGTATCGCCAGATTGGTGTGGTGAGTTTTGGTAGGGGTTGTGCCGAACCGAATTTTTACGGGGTGTACAGCCGCGTTTCCTTCTACAAACAATGGATCAGTGACATAGCCGGCATCACGGATTTTGAAAATCCGGACAGTTCCAACGGAATCGGTTCAGATATCGTTACAGCCAGTGCCAGCAAACCGGATTCTGGTGGTAGTGGCAGCATGGGTGCATTTTTACCTTTCATCATGTTGATAATGGCATTGTTTGTATGGCGACGCGGTAGAGAAGAAGCCGCAAATATGTCGTCAGAAACTGGCGACAGTTCATTGTTAGCCTCCTCTTCCGGTGAAACTGCGAAGCAGCACCTCGGTAGCTAACCAACAGTTTCGCGCTGCCGATTGCACGATTGGCGGCCATGAAGGGAAAATAATAATGAATAAAAATTTCATGCGCCATTGGGTTGTTCCGGGTTGCGTCACCTTGATTATGATGACGTTGGGCGCTTGTGCCACCGGGACAGATGAGCCTCTACAGGGTGTGCAACCCCAATATGCCCGACTGATTGAGAATGATGGGCGGGTCGAATTTGTTGAAAATCGAATAAGCGATCGCCGCGAACAGGTTCTGTTGCGCGCCGCGACGAGTTTTGGTCTCGAGCCACAATGCAGCTACATAAAGAGTGGTCTGCTAGGGTCTCGACGTGCAATTACGGTTGAAGATTGTGTGTACGAGCTTTTTTCGGAGGAACTTGCTTATGCGGGTACACCGATAGAAAAAGTAACGTACCGTTTTGTGGACGATAGATTGTTTCAAATGCAATTTGCCTTCAGGAACGAGACAGGTGCTGGGGCCAGAGTGCAGCGTATCGGCGAATCGGTATCCGGTGATCTGCAACTATCACGTGCTGTGGGAAGACCTGATAGCCAGCGTTGGCAAAGCAAGAGCGATGTCATAGAGGTACTGCAGGACCCGGCGGTTGGTACGACTGCCTTGCAGATATCTGATGCGCTTTTACTCGAGCGCGTGATCGCACAATATTAGCTGCTGAGATATAGCTCCTGAGATATTAAAGCTAATTTCAGCCGCTGTTGCAGCCAAGCGCTGTTACAGCCAAGGTTAAAGCTATGGTTTCAGTGACTGATTGATATCGACCAGATTGGTGTGCCGTATATCTTTGCCTTTAACCAGGAATACCACGTACTCACAAATATTCACCGAATGATCGCCGATACGCTCAAGCGCGCGTGCACACCAGGTGATGTTAAATACGTTCTTGACCTGGCGCGGGTCTTCCATAACGTGTGTGATGAGTAAACGTGATAGCGTTTCATACTCGGCATTGACATCGTCATCGCGGGCTGCAACCTTGAGAGCCGCCTCGTAATCCATACGCGCGAAACAATCGAGTGCGTCATGCAGCATGGTTTGTACGAGTTCGCCAAGATGGCGCAATTCTTTGCGATAGGCGGGTAGTTCACGTGAACTGGCGAGATCTACAGCAAATCGGCCCAGCTTTTCAGCCTCATCGCCAATTCTTTCAAGATCCGTAATGACTTTTATTACGGTTACAATCAATCGTAAATCGCTGGCGGCCGGTTGGCGTCTGGCCAGCACCTGGGTACAGGCTTCATCAATCTCTACTTCCAGCGAGTTGACTTCGTGATCCAGCTTCGCCACTTTGTTGCCCAGCTCGCTGTTGCCTTCAAGCAGGGCTTGCAAACCTCCGGATACCTGTTTCTCCACCATGCCACCCATTTGTAACGCACGGCTGCGGATATCTTCGAGTTCATCGTTGAATTTCTGCGATATGTGCTGGTCCAGATGTAGCTTGTCAGCCATTTTTATCTCCTGTCGCGTTCGTTAGTTTGCAGATTGCAAGCGTGGCCGGCGAGGTGCGGCCGGCGAGGTGTGGCCGGCGAGGTGTGGCCGACTTAGCCGAATCGCCCGGTTATGTAATTTTCCGTTAGTTCGTGTTGAGGGTTGGTGAATATCTCGTTCGTGTCGCCAACCTCGACCAGCTTGCCCAGGTGAAAGTACGCTGTACGCTGGGACACACGTGCTGCCTGTTGCATGGAGTGCGTAACAATGGCGATGGCATAGTTCTCACGTAGTTCATCTATCAGTTCTTCAATTCGTGCCGTTGCGATCGGGTCAAGAGCCGAGCAAGGTTCATCCATCAGAATAACTTCGGGGCTGACTGCAATACTTCGTGCAATACACAAACGTTGTTGTTGTCCGCCAGACAAACTGGTTCCCGGTGCATCCAGACGGGATTTTACTTCCTCATAGAGCCCTGCACGTTTCAGGCTGCCAACGACGATATCATCGAGCTCGGCGCGATTGGCTGCCAGACCGTGGATACGTGCACCGTAGGCGACATTGTCAAAAATGCTCTTGGGGAAGGGGTTCGGTTTCTGGAATACCATGCCGACCCGAGCACGAAGTAGAACCGGGTCCTGATCAGCTGCGTAAATATCGTCACCGTCGAGCATTACCGAGCCACTGACGCGGCAGATGGGAATCGTGTCGTTCATGCGGTTGAGGCAACGCAAAAAGGTTGATTTGCCACAACCTGAAGGGCCTATCATGGCGATGACTTCGTTGTTGGCGACATCAAGATCGACACCGAATATGGCCTGTTTTTCTGCGTAAAAGACATCAACGTCACGCATGGACATTTTCGGATTGTCGACAGCGATTTCGCCGACTGTTCCTTCTATGCTATCCAGTACTGCTTGAGCTTCATCCAAGATATCTTACCCGGGTATTGGTCGTGGAAGTTATTATATAGCTATAGTGTGGCTGGTCGCGTTGCTACTCACCAGCGGCGTTCAAATTTTTTGCGTAGCAGTACAGCCACGGCGTTCATAACAATCAGAAACAGCAACAACACAACGATGGCGGCAGATGTTTTGGCGACAAAAGCGCGCTCCGGACTATCAGCCCACAAAAATACCTGTACCGGCAATACGGTCGCAGGATCAGTAATGCCGGCCGGAATGTCGACAATAAAAGCTACCATACCAATCATCAATAGCGGTGCAGTTTCGCCCAATGCTTGCGCCAGACCGATGATGGTGCCGGTGAGTATTCCGGGCATTGCCAGTGGCAGTACATGGTGGAATACCACCTGGACCTGCGATGCGCCGATACCTTGAGCCGCTTCGCGGATTGAGGGTGGTACGGCTTTCAGTGCTGCACGACTCGAGATGATAATTGTGGGCAACGTCATTAGTGACAACACAATACCACCGACCAGCGGTGCGGAACGCGGCAGGGCAAAAAAGTTGATAAAAACGGCAAGCCCCAACAGACCGAAAACGATCGATGGAACGGCTGCAAGGTTATTGATATTGACTTCGATGAGATCGGTCCAGCGATTGACCGGTGCAAACTCTTCAAGATAAATAGCTGCACAAACAGCGACCGGAAAAGATAACAAAAAGGTTACTAACAAGGTCCATGCTGAACCAAACAAAGCGGCCTTTATCCCTGCCAGCTCCGGCTCCCGTGAGTCACCATTGGTGAAAAACGTTTTGTTAAACCGGGTTTTTATTTCACCTGCTTGCTGCAGTTCGGCAATCCAGCCGCGCTGTTGCTCGTTAAGCCGTGTTTTAACATCACCGATATTCGTTACATCGTCAACGGCTGCAACCAAGGCATCCAGTTCATCATCAGCCTGCAACCAGATAACTGTGTTACCACCGATGATCGTCGGGTCAGAAATGACATGATCACGTAACTGAAACTCGGCACCGGAGCTGATCAGGGAATAGAGATTCTTTTTCTCCTTTCGTTTACTGACATCAGGGAATCTCTCTCGCATCGCCTTTTTGATTGCACCCGAGTAGTTGGCTGTGCGTAATTCGGCATAATCCGGGTTTTCACTGACACCCAGTGTTTCAGCATCCAGTGCGACATCAAGGTGGATCGATGATTGGGTAAATGCAGGAATCGAACGGAAAACGATACTGATCAACAGGAAAGCCAGAAATGACAGACTGATGGTGATGGCAAGGACACCGTAGAAACGGAATCGCCGCTCGGCGCGGTAACGCCTTGCCAGCGAGGCTTTTACAATTTCAGTAGTATCACTCATGATCAGTCGTATTGCTCGCGGTATCGCCGCACGGTGTAAAGCGCGATTACATTTAATAGTAGTGTGGCAACAAACAACATCAGTCCCAGTGCAAACGCTGCCAGGGTTTTTGCGCTTTCAAATTCCTGGTCACCGGTCAGCAAGGTGACAATTTGAACGGTTACGGTCGTGACCGCTTCCAGTGGATTGGCTGTCAGATTGGCGGCAAGGCCTGCAGCCATTACAACAATCATGGTTTCTCCAATGGCGCGGGATGCAGCCAGTAACACACTGCTGACAATGCCGGGCAGGGCGGCCGGCAAAACGACTTTGCGGATGGTTTCGGCTTGGGTCGCGCCGAGACCGAATGAGGCATCACGAATGGATTGCGGGACCGATGTGATGACATCATCAGACAGTGATGAAACAAAAGGAATAATCATGATCCCCATAACGGCACCGGCTGCCAGCGCACTTTCGCTGGAGACTGACAGGCCTATGGATTCCCCCATCGAACGAATCGCCGGTGCAACGGTAAGTGCTGCAAAGAACCCGTATACGACGGTGGGTATGCCTGCCAGAATTTCCAGAAGAGGTTTTACGATTGACCGAGTACGCGCGCTGGCGTACTCGGCCAAATAGATTGCTGACATCAGTCCCAATGGTACCGCGACAATCAAAGCGATCACCGAAATCAGCATGGTCCCTGTAAAGAGTGGAATAGCTCCGAACGACCCGGATGAGCCAACCTGATCAGCACGAATAGCCGTCTGCGGGCTCCATTTCGAACCTGTGACAAATTCCCAGAACCCGACTTGCTGAAAGAAACGAATAGATTCAAAGAGGACTGAAAGTACGATCCCCATAGTTGTCAGAATGGCTATGCTTGCACAGCTAACCAGTATGACTTTAATGAATTTCTCGACGATGACACGGGCTTGTGTTTGAGGTTGCATATGCCGAAGGCCGACTAGCAGGCTGACCAACAGTGCTGCGAGTACCAGAACGGTCAGCACAAGTCGGCTGGCACTGCGCAGGCTTACCAATTTTTGTGCAGCGGCCTGCTTGTCAGCATCCGCAATACTTTCAATCCCGCCGGCTTCTACCAGATTGTTGATATCGTTGGTGTAGAGGCCGATTCGACTGTCACCGCCATCTACCACCTGTTGTGGCAGAGAGTCGACCAGCATGCCGTTTATCACGCCGGGCTCAAACAGTTTCCAACCCAAAAGAATCGCCAGTGCAGGAATCGCACACCATAACGCCAGCAGGTAACCGTAGTGAGCTGGCAGTGAATGCCGGGCGCTCACCGACCCGTTGCTTTTCAGTACGCCGAAAGCCTTATGCCGTGCGAAGAAATAACTCACGACAGCCAGCGCCAGAATCACCAGCAGTAACGTATTGCTTTGCATGAACCGGGGTTTGCTCCCTACTGATATTCTGTTTCTAATACAACAGCGCGCTTTGACGGGCTGATACAAACGTGCTGACTCAAACACGACAGAGCGCCATGGCGCTCTGATTCAATTCGTTCTTATTTGTTCGTTCTTATTTAATTCGTTCTTGTTCAATTAAAACGGTGCGCCTGAGCGCACCGATTCAATCATAAAGTTGTTTTTCTTTCTACAATTCCAGCGGGGTACCGGAACTGACCGCAGAACCGATCTCATCCCGTTCTTCATCGCTTAGCGGAATCATGCCTTTATCTGCCAGGTAACCGTCTTCGCCCCAGGCACCTTCACTGGTAAATTCTGCCAGATATTCGGCGATACCGGGTATTTGGCCAATGTGTTGCTTTTTGGCATAAAAATAGAGTGGCCGCGAGATAGGGTAATCACCGTCAGCTATCGCATCAAAATCTGCTTCGAACCCTTCGATAACGGAGCTCTGCACCAGATCTGAATTCTGTTCAAGAAAACTGAAACCGAATATTCCCAGGGCATTCGGATTAGCTTCAAGTTTCTGCACAATCAGATTGTCGTTTTCACCAGCTTCAACATACGCGCCGTCTTCGCGAATAGTATGGCACAGTGCCTTGAAGGCGTCTTCGTCGCTTTTCTTCATCTCATTGATGAAATCAAAGGCTTTACAACCGGATTCCATTGCCAGTTCGACAAATGCGTCGCGAGTGCCGGAAGTTGGGGGAGGGCCCAGAACTTCTATGGCCAGATCAGGCAGATCACTGCTGATTTCATTCCATGACTTGTACGGATTGGGTACCAGTGTGTCGCCACCGTCAGGTGACGGTACATCCTTGGCAAGAGCCATGAACAGATGCTGCCTTGTCAGCGAGATCTGTTCAGCTTCCACAGAGTTGGCTACGGCGATACCATCGTAGCCGATCAGCCCTTCGATAATTTCGGTTACCCCGTTTTCCTGACACAGTTCGAATTCGCTTTTCTTGATACGTCGCGAGGAATTGGTGATATCCGGCGTGCCGGTTCCCAGGCCGGAGCAAAACAATTTCAAGCCGCCACCGGAGCCGGTAGATTCAATTTTAGGTGTTTTGAAATCGGTCACCTTACCGAAGCGCTCTGCCACCACTGTTGCAAACGGGAAAACAGTCGACGAACCGACGATGCTGATGCTGTCACGTGCCAGCACAGGACTGCTAAGAAATAAAGCAAAGCTTCCACAAAGTACTGATTTTGCAAACATATTCCGATTACTCCTGGTTATTACGCTGATGTTCAAGAATCGCTAAAGAAAAGTTTAATTTGAACAAAGCCTGGCTACATGCCTGACCACCATGGATAGTATGAGAGTCGAATATGACAGCGGTATGACAATCGTGTAAAAAAATGTTGACTGTCCTCTACCGATCCCACCGGTCCCGCTTGCCTACTGACTGGCGCGTGATTGATTGCTCAATTTGCGGTGTCTGAAGGCGGGGAAGCTAACAGCGAATAGCGAGCCCTTACCCGACTGGCTCTCGATAAACAGGTGACCGGAATGTCGTTGCGCTATGTACTTTACTATGGCAAGTCCAAGACCTGTGCCTCCAGTTGCCCTGGAGCGATCACGGTCGACCCGGTAGAATCGTTGGCTCAGTCGTGAAAGGTGCTCTTCCGGAATGCCGATGCCCTGGTCGCGTACCAGAAAAATGACGCTGCCGGGTTCCAGCGTTGCCGCATCGGTGTCGCTTATTACCCAGCTGTGTTCGGGTTCGCTTTGCGCTACATAGCGCCACTCAATATCGATGCGGGTGCCCGCAGGATTATAAGACAGGGCATTTTGTATGAGATTCTGGCAGCAACTGTATATTTCCGACTCAATACCGAGTAACTCTAACGACGTATCAAACTGTGTGTGCAGGTTGTGCAAGTCGAGGCCGCCAGTGACATCATTGATGATCTTTTCAATCAGCCCGGGCATGGAGATCCAGTGACCTTCATCGGGTTCCAGCGTGCTGCTTTCAAGTTTTGACAACATCAGTAGATCGCTGACGATGGTTTCCATGCGGTCACTTTGTTCGTCAATTCGACTGAGTGCCAGCCACTCGTGTTCTGTCAGACTGTGGCGTTCACCCAACATTTCGAGATGCCCTCGAATAACCGTTAGTGGCGTTTTAAGCTCATGCGACACATCAGCCACGAATGCTTTACGCATTTCGCGGACCTGCACTCTCTGGGTTATATTGCGGGCAGTCAGGATGAGTTGATTGTCACCAGCGGGCACACAGGTGACTAAAAGTGTCAACTCACTTGATACCGGTGAGACTATTTCAAGTTCCCGGTGTTCACTGTGAACCTCTTGCAGAAACGCCACAAATTCCGGTGCTCTGAGCAGGTTATCTATGCGTTGCCCGCGATCTGCTTTTCGATTGATACCGAGTAATTTTTCCGCCGCCGCATTGCACCACTGTATAAGCCATTTGTCATCGAGAACTACAGTTGCATCCGGAATTTCACTGGCCAGTGCATTGAACTGGGACAGTGTTCGGCGCATTTTATCCTTCTGGCGTCCGGAGCGGCGTTGCTCCCTGTGTACCAGCTGTACCACAGAATCCAGTAGGCCGGTTGTGTCGGGAGTGTCTTTAGTTGCAGCACCGCTTTGTAACCAACTGTTTACCTGGTGCAAACGATAGATCATCCAAGCGGCATACAACATCAGCGCAATCAGCAGTGCGATCTGAAAATTGCCCAGAAGTAGGCCAGCGACAGCTGCAGCCAGCAATGTGGCAGCCAGACGCCAGCCTTCATCAGCCCAGGATTTCACCTTGATTGCACCATGAGCATTATGCTGAAGCGGTTTTAGACCTGTTGTTTGACAAGCGGTAACCGGCCCCTCTGACTGTTTGAATCAGGTAATCAAGGCCATCTTGCTTGAGAATCTTGCGTAGCCTGAGAATGTGCACGTCAATGGTCCGTTCTTCGATAAAGGTCGCCGGGCCCCACACATTATCCAGCAGTTGGGCGCGAGTATATACGTGATCGGGGTTCCTCATCAGAAACTGCAGTAATTTGAATTCGGTTGTACCGATCTCCTTTTCAGAATTTCCCACGTACAAGCGGTGGGCACTGGTGTCGCAGCGTAATTCATCGATTTCAAGTACTGCGTTGCTCATTGCTAGACTGCGGCGCAGCAAGGCCTGAATACGTGAATTGAGTACCTTGGGTGAGAAAGGTTTAGACATGTAGTCATCTGCCCCTGCATCAAGGCCTGCTGTGATGTCCTGTTCTTCTGATTTTGCCGTTAACATGATAATGGGCAAGGTTCGAGTGGCTTCCTGGCTTCGTAGATAGCGAACAAATTCAATGCCACTGGCACCCGGAAGCATCCAGTCAACTAAAGCCAGGTCAATGATGCGGGTACCGACTAAGTCGCGGGCGCTCGCCACATCACCGGCAATTTCGATAGCGTATCCTTTCTGTTGAAGTGCCATTTGTATCATCTCGGCTATTGCCGGTTCATCTTCGACAATCAGTACATTGCTGCTCAAAATAAACTGCTCGCTCTTATCGAGGGCCTGATAGCGCGATATGCCCACCTGGATACCGTTACCACTGCAACCTTCAATGGGCCTGGTGGCGTGAATTCGCAGGGATTATAGCGACACCGTAACAATAGTTCAGCCCGTCAGGCAGCTTTGGCGAGAGTCGCAATAATTGTCTACATGCACTACAGTTCCAAGAGTGGTTTGATTTAGCTCGAAATTCGGCTTGCGATGATGTGCGTCAAGCCTGACAATAGGCGTCTGGGGTAAGGTTCAGGTTTTTCATTGAACCCGTTCGCCAGATTTAGTGCTACCGGGACGCCAGGACGTTTTTGCGTTACTCGTTTATGCGTGACTCGTTAATGCGTTACTGTCAGACCGGTGTTAGCCAGGCAAAATGAACCACGCTGAGCAAGATCAGGCAAATTGACTCAGACAGACTAGCCCGAATTCAGAGATTCTGTCTGGACATTCGAGCTTGACAGTCGAGCAAATTTGCCCCTCAATGGTGTTCCGTATCGGCTCTCTCGCGACGAGAAACTGTTAACCCCGTCAGGCCCGGAAGGGAGCAGCGGCAGCAGTGGAATCGGGCGCCGGGATGTGGCTGGTGCGGGGCGCCGCCATCCTGGCATTAGCACTGTCATCCAAGTCCGCCTACCAACGGTTGAGTTTACTGTGAGCTACCAGGTGCTTGCCAGAAAGTGGCGGCCACAAAATTTTGCAGACCTTGTCGGCCAAGAGCATGTCGTCAAGGCATTGGTCAATGCCCTGGAAACCGGGCGTTTGCACCATGCGTACCTCTTTACCGGCACCCGCGGTGTTGGCAAAACAACGATTGCGCGAATCTTCGCTAAAAGCCTCAACTGCGAGAGCGGTGTCTCTGCCGAGCCTTGTGGGTCCTGCAGCATTTGCCAGGACATCATGGCCGGGCGTTTCTTCGACCTGATCGAGGTTGACGCGGCCTCCAACACCGGCGTTGATGACACACGTGAATTATTAGAAAACGCCCAATACAAACCTACCAGCGGTCGCTACAAGGTCTATCTGATAGATGAAGTGCACATGTTTTCGAAAAGTAGTTTTAATGCTTTGTTGAAAACGCTGGAAGAACCTCCTGAACATGTCAAATTCCTGCTTGCGACCACTGAGCAGCAAAAATTGCCAGCTACTGTGCTGTCGCGTTGTCTGCAGTTCAATTTGAAGTCCATGCCGCAATCTCTGCTGGCGGAACATCTGTCTACCATTCTCAAGGCTGAAAATATCGAGTTCGAAGCGGATGCTCTGGCACAGGTGGCCAAAGTAGCCGATGGCAGCGTCCGGGACAGTCTGAGTCTCGTTGAACAAGTGGCAGCTCTAGGCGAAGGGGTAGTGAAGTCATCGGTGGTAGAAAATCTGCTGGGTGTTTTGTCTGCCGGGCGTGTGGTTGAACTGGTTCGCTGTATTGCCAGTGGCGATGCCGAGAAAAGCATGGGGCTGATCGCCGCCATGTCGGATTTCTCACCCGATTACCGTCAATTACTGGCTGATGTACTTTCGGTACTTCATCACGTTGCCATGCAGCAAATGGTGCCCGGTGCGGCGACCACATCCGATTGGCCTGCAGAGGCCATGTCTGAATTGGTTAGTTCGCTATCACCGGAGGATGTTCAGCTGTTCTATCAGATAGCATTACAGGGGCAGCGGGACATGCCACATGCGCCGCTTCCACGTGAGTCCTTTGAAATGACAGTGCTGCGCATGCTGTATTTTCGGCAAGTCGATCCTGCCAGTGGTAGCAGCAACGCAGGAGACTCCGGAGTTTCTCTGCCGGAAAACCAAACGGGGAATCAATCCGGCAGTCAATCCGGGCAGGCACCTGTGGCGACTGCCGAGCCTGATGCTTCAACTGCCGAATCAAAGCAGGCAAAGGCCAGCGCTCAGGTAAGCGAAACTACAATGAGGGTCGCACAAGCGACAGGCGGTTCAACGGAGCCAGCAACGGGAGCTGCCGCGCTGGCAGGTAAGCTGGCATCAGCACCAGCAACTATCCCGGCGCAAGCTACACCTGCACCGGATGCACAGGCGCTAGCTGTGCCTGCATTGGCAAAAGCGGCGTCTGCGCAAACTGAGGCCCCGGTTCAACAGCCATCAGACACGCCAGTGCGTGAAGAAACAACAGGCAGCAACGCTGTGGATTCAGTAAGCGAAGCCGCTGCTTCCGGGAGTGACACTCGCCGGGCAAGTGCTGAATCAACATCACAAGTGGTTGTTCCGCAGTCTGGTAACTGGAACGCCATCGTGGACGGGCTTGCCATAAATGGTGCGGCAATGCAGCTGGCACGCAACAGCAGTCTTTGCGAAGTTGAGCAACAGAATGGTCGTCAGTCGATTACGCTGATGGTTGCCGAGCAGCATGAGGAACTTAAAGTGGTGTTGGCCTGCCAGCGGCTTGAACAGTCATTGAGCAGTGTTTGTAACCAGCCTGTTCAGTTGGTTTTTAAGACCGGTCAGCATCAGTCCGAGACGGTAGCACAACGGGACGAGCGCTTGCGCCAGGAGGCGCAGAAAGCGGCAGAAGCATCCATCGCTGCTGATCCGGTTGTAAAAAATATTCTCGAGCGCGTCGATGGCGAGCTTGAACAAGCCAGCATTCAACCGGTCTTACCGGCTTAGGCTGTGCAATCCCGATTTTATAATTCAATGGAGTTCATGCGATGAAAGGTGGTATTGGCAACCTGATGAAGCAAGCGCAAAAAATGCAGGAAGACATGCAGAAGATGCAGCAGGAAATCGCTGAGTTGGAAGTTGAGGGGCAAAGTGGTGCCGGCCTGGTCAAAGTAACCATGAACGGTCGACATGAGCTGCTTAAAGTATCTATCGATGATTCGCTGATGGGTGATGATCGTGACATGCTCGAAGATCTGATAGCTGCGGCAGTGAACGATGCGACGCATAAGCTTGAGACAGTTTCCAAGGAAAAGATGGGTAGCCTGACCAATGGCATGAACTTGCCGGCTGGCATGCAAATGCCTTTCTAAGGTGCCTGATCATTACCTGAACGGGTCGTTACTATGCGTGAAAATCTGCTGCAACAATTGATTGATGGATTGCGCTGCCTGCCGGGCGTAGGTCCCAAGTCTGCGCAGCGCATGGCACTGCATATGCTGCAGCGTGATCGTGATTCCGGAGAGCGTCTGGGCAGTGCACTGCTTGCGGCCATGCGAGATATTCGCCAATGCGGCAGGTGTCGTAATTTCACGGAGAACGAGCTCTGTGACATTTGCAATGACGATGAACGGGACAGTTCTCAACTCTGTATCGTTGAATCGCCCGCAGACGTTATGGCTTTGGAGAAGTCCACCAATTATCGTGGATGCTATTTCGTACTGATGGGACATTTGTCACCGCTGGACGGGATTGGGCCGGAGGAACTGGGTTTGGGTATGCTTGAACGGTTACTGGATTCAGCAACTGTGCGCGAGCTGACGGTTGCCACCAATCCCACTGTTGAGGGGGGCGCTACGGCCAATTACATTGCTGAGCTTGCCCGGAACCGCGACGTGAAGGTATTGCAAATCGCTCGAGGCATACCATTGGGTGGTGAACTTGAATTTGCTGACGGAGGCACGCTGGCGGTAGCTTTCGCTGATCGTACAGAAATGCACTAGCAGGCTTGGCCGGTTGCGACCAATTTCAACTGCGCTCAATCAGCGGCACTTAATTTCAAATAATTCTGATACCTCGATTGGCTGATCGCGGGCTCCGCCGATTCAAGCTCTTGCAATACGGCACAGCCCGGTTCAACCAAATGCCGGCAATTATTAAATCGACATTCATTGGCGAGCCTTGCAATTTCAGGGTAGCCACTGGCCACCGCGACCGGATCCAGATAATCCACGGCAAATTGTCTGACGCCCGGTGAATCTATCAGAGCCGCTGCATTGTCAAGCTCATACCAGCAGCTTACTGTGGTTGTATGAGCGCCAATTCCGGTAGCTTTGGTCAAAGCTCCCACGCGTATTTCCTGGTCAGGTAATATCCTTTTGACGATGGATGATTTGCCCACGCCGGATTGCCCGACAAGCACGGCCACTCGATTGCGCATGGCCTCCAGCATGGGTTGCCAGGCGGATGCTTCAATGGTGTTGATCTCCAGAGTCTGGAAGCCGGCCTGTTTGTAGGTTGCCAGTGTTTCGCGGCATTGTGCCGCCCGCTCCTTTGCATCTGGCGCGTCCAGCATGTCCGACTTGTTGAGCACGATTACGGGTTCAAGGCCGTTGTGATTGGCAACCACACAAAACTGGTCGATCAGCAACGTGTCCGGTTCGGGTTGCGGTGCACAGACAATCAACAGGCATGACAGATTGGCCGCCACCGGTTTGAGTTTGCCACGTCGATCAGGGCGAGCCAATTCACTGTGCCGTTTTTGAAGCCCGACTACACGGACTTCGGAGTTGGAATTTTCGGGCTGATGCTGGCAGGCAACTATGTCACCGGCGACCAGCAGTGGCAGTTTTTTCAGCGGAATAGCTCTGAGTGTTGTACCCGGTTCCTGAGCACACATAACGCTGCTGTTTTCAGGCTGTAATGCTGTTACAGCTGCAGCTTCCCCGAAGTTGGCGATTACCCGGGCGGCAAATGTTTCATCGCTGCCAGTGTTTTTGCCGGATTCGATTCTTGTTGTTGCATTACTCGGGCGACTGTTCAATGTTTAATCATGGAGTTGATGCGCGATTTAACGGCTGGAGATTAAGGTTGGCCTAAGTAGGGGCCGGAAATTAGACCACTGCTTGTAAAGCGTATTGTTAAAAAAAAGCGGTTAAACAAAAGCGTATTGTTAAAAAAAATCATCGGATAATCAGTCTAGCATGTAGTTCCAGGCAGCTGACTGCTAGACTTTGGGTTTTAGTAACCTTTCAAGGGGCGGATAACCCATGGCTGTGCATGAATCAAATCTGATCTGGCTGGACCTTGAAATGACTGGCCTGGTTCCGGAAACTGATCGAATTATTGAAATCGCCACGATTGTCACTGATGGCGAACTCAACATTCTGGAGGAGGGGCCGGTGCTGGCGATTCATCAACCTGATGATGTGCTGGCTGCTATGGATGAGTGGAATACCGAGCACCACACGGCATCTGGCCTGGTGCAGCGCGTGCGGGAAAGCAAAGTCGATCTGGCTGTGGCGCAGCAGGAGACGCTTGAATTTCTGGCACAGTATTGTCCGACGGGAGCGTCTCCCATGTGTGGTAACAGTATTTGTCAGGACAGAAGGTTTATGGTGCGCCTGATGCCGCAGCTGGAAGAATTTTTCCACTACCGCAATCTGGATGTCAGCTCGATTAAAGAAGTTATTCGACGTTGGCAACCTTCTGTCCTTGATGGTTTCAGGAAAAAGGCAACTCACCAGGCACTGGATGATATCCGCGAATCAATTGAAGAGCTGCAGTATTATCGAAAAACAGTATTTAACATCTGATGAGCGAATACAGTTCAGGCTCGATATTCATTTTTTGAGCTGCCTGATTTCAAGGCAGCTCAGCTTTCTACAGGTGTGTCTTCGCGGTTACCCCATGCAGACCAGGCTCCTTCCAACCCCAGCACATTCTCAAAACCCAGATGTTTAAGCATGACGTAGCTCAGCGAAGATCGCTGGTGCGTCTGGCAATAGGCAACGATGGTGTCATCACGTTTGAAACCTGCTTTGGTCACCTGTTCCAGCAAGGCTTCATCGGGTAGAAGCTTTCGATAGTTCCGGGCATCAAGAGCATCGGTCCATTCGAGCCAACGTGCCTGTGGTATGTGTCCGCCGCGAGCTGATCTTACATCTTCACCATCATATTCGGCACGGCTGCGGGCATCCAGTAGTGCAGGGTGATTGTCACTACTGATCATTGCCAGCAATTCGTCACTGTTAACAACATTACGGCGAGTTGCAAGCAGTTCAATTGGAGCAGGTGTCTCGATAGCAGCAGCGTTGCCGGCTGCCGTCGGGTAGCCTTGTCCAACCCAGGCTTCAAGACCACCATTCAACAGGCTGCAGTTATTAAAACCGAAGGCATGCAGTGTCCAGACCAGTCGGGAAGCGGCCGATCCGCCCTGTCTATCGTAGCAGACAATATGACTCTGAGCGGATGCTCCAATTACCTGCATCAGGGACTGAATTGTCTCAATCGTTGGCAACAAGCCTCCGGTTTTACCCTCGGAACGGACAAAGGCTGCATATTCAACCGGGCGCGCGTTCCTGATGTGGGATTCTGCAAAATGCTCGGCCTTACCCACATCTACGATGGTCAGCAAATTTGCATGGATTTTGCGCTCGGATTGGTTGTCGGTATTACCACCGGCCGCGGAATTTGGAAGTGCAGGGTTCTCTGCCGAGTTCTCTGCTTCTGCGATCAGACGGGCCAACTCTTCGCATTCCAGAAGAATTGGCAGGTTGTTTACAGTAACTGTGGTGTTATTTTGCATAAAGTGCCTGATTATTCCTGAAATCGTTCGAATTTATTCGAATAATACCAATAGCGTTGAACTATCCCCACCGCTCTTGTCTTAATTTTCGTGTAGGTCACGCATGATACATAGGCGCTGCAGATCAGCCTAATCCGCATGAAGCTCATCGGATTTTGAGGTCGCGGAGTACCGGCTAAATTGTAAACGGTGGTATTATGAAAAGCATGGCGACAATCGCCTCCCCGTCCGAAAAGAGCGGGAAGATGACGGTAGTAGCGACTACCGAAAAGTCGAATACATCACGAAAATCACTTCGCGGTGATTCTCAACTGGCATCGAATACTGGAACCGGTTTGAGCGAAAAAGATCTCGATATGGAGCTCGTGCGCAGAGTGCAGCGAGGCGACAAATCGGGTTTTGATCTGTTGGTGGTTAAATACCAGAACAAGATCCTAAACTTGATTTCCCGCTATGTACACGACCCGCATGAAGCACAAGACGTTGCGCAAGAAGCCTTTATTAAAGCATACCGTGGGCTGGCAAATTTCCGCGGAGACAGTGCTTTTTATACCTGGCTCTATCGCATTGCAATCAATACTGCCAAAAATCACCTTATCACAATGGGTCGCAAAGTGTCTTCCCAAGGGGTTGACGCTCAAGAGGCGGAGCAGTACGACGGCGCACATGCATTGCATGAATACGAATCCCCTGAGCGAAGTGCGCTCAACGAGGAAATTGCAGGTGTTGTGCGCGATTCAATCGCCAGCCTGCCAGAAGATTTAAGAACGGCGCTGACTTTACGCGAGTTCGAAGGCTTGTCCTACGATGAAATTGCATCGGTTATGGATTGCCCCATAGGCACTGTGCGGTCCCGTATATTCCGGGCACGTGAAGCTATTGATAACAACCTGGCTCCGCTGCTGGACCAATCAAGCAGGTCATTGATATGAATAAAATTACAGACGAAAATCAACTGGAATCGTTGTCCGCCCTTATCGATAACCATTGGTACGATAATGATGAAGTCGCAGGCAATGTATTAGCCGGTCTTCAAGGCCACAGTCAGTCTAATCAGCAACTACGTGAGAAGTACGAGCGCTACCATCTCATTCGCGACGTCATGCAGAAGGAGCAGAGCGCGATAGACATGAGTGGCTTCGCAGATTCGGTTTCTGCAGCTATTGCTAAAGAGCCTGCCATAGTGTCTCCAGCCGGTGTGCAACGAAATCGACAGGCACGTGTTATTGGAGACATTAATGGTGACTCAATACCTGAAACCCGTACGCTTGCAACTGATGACCGAGGTGCCAATGTCCAGTCTCTGGACAGTGCGCGTCAGCAGAAATCTGAACGTTCTGCGCAAAAAGCCGGTGGATTCTGGTCAGGCCGGGTTGGCACCGGTGTAGGCGGAGTTGCTGTCGCTGCCAGTGCAGCCATGGTTGCTTTGCTTGGCTATAACCTGCTTGAACAGCAGGGTAGTGTGCAGCAAGGCCAGCAGCAGGTTGCCGAAGCGCCATCTCTGATCAACCCTGCTGATAGTGGTTCGGTTGCGTTGAATGCTAATACTGCGCTGGCGCAGTCTACTAATGTACAAAGCGTGTTGCCTGCAGTGTCTGATAGCAACCAGCCTGTCCTGGAGCAGTTCCAGAATAGTGGTGCAGGAAACAATATCCAGTTTGTATCGAATACATCGACATACTGGGTCAAGGACGGCAAAGTCAATGAACCTAGAAATGTTGCTCTTGAGAAGCGTCTTAACATGCTGCTCGGTCACCATATTGAAAGTTCACCGACTGCTGGTCTGAGTGGCATGCTGCCTTACTCGCGGCTTGCCGGCTACGATATACCAACACCTGCTGCTGAGCCTGGTGTTGAAGTTGAAAATGCTCCAGCTGGACAGTGATAGATACCTGAATGATCCGATCTTTTTATAAAGCTGATTGCGCAGCGCCATTTTGCGCAGCGCAGTCGTTTGCTGCGCAGTCGTTCGCTGGACAATCGTTCGCAGGACAATCGCTGCGCAAGAAAACCCTGCTTGCTTGCACTGTCGGCCTGTGCTTTCTGGTACAGCTGCCTGCAGCCAATGTCGTTCTTGCAGAGGGAAATAATGCGGTAGAACCGCTATCTGCGACTGGTGACGTTGCTGACGAGTTGCCCCGAGACAAAGCGCAGAGACTGGTTTCTGAAATGTCGCAAGCCCTGACCTCGTTGAATTATCGAGGCGAGTTTGTTCACATGCTGGGCTCAACAGTGGAAGCCATGAGTATCCTCCATGCATCAAACTCCAAAGGAGAGTTCGAGCGCCTGACATCACTGAACGGTGAAGCTCGCGAGGTGTTTCGAAATGATCAGATGGTCACTTGTATCTGGCCTGGCAGTAAGTCGGTAATCGTCGGTTCTACCAAGGACCGTAAGTCGATACCGCGCATAGATGCCAATGTTCTGCAAAGTCAGTATTATCGAATGGTTTACCAGGGGCAGGATCGTGTCGCTGCACGTGACACGCATGTTATTGATATCGCTCCCGAAGATCAGTTCAGATTCGGCTACCGTTTCTGGATAGATCAGGAATCGAAGATGCTGTTACGTATGATGCTGCTGGATGAAAATGGCAGTATTGTCGAGCAATTGATGTTCACATCGATTGAATATCCGGAGTCGATCGACGAAAGACATTTCGAGGCCGAGATCGATGAGAAAATCTATACATTAACCAACGCAAATGGGCGCAGTACTGGCGATTTGGTGTTTACTGCAGCCCCTGCTAACGGCAAAACTGTTCCGTCAATCTCAGGGCCTGACGATAAAGACGCGCCGAGAAAAATAGGCTTCAAGGGACTACCCGGTGGGTACTACCGGGTTGCAGAAACCTTTAACCCGATGCCGATTGGCAATACTCCTATCAGCCACGTCACGCTGACAGATGGCATGGCTTCAGTATCGGTTTACGTCGAGTACATGGCGACGGACGACCATGATAGTGATGCGGAAGGCTTGTCTCGTATGGGCGCGGTTAATGCCTACGGGGCATCCATAGACGATGCGTTCATCACGGTTGTTGGTGAAGTTCCGGCCACAGTAGTTAGAGCGATCGGTGAATCCGTAGTTCTCGAAGGAAGCTAGATTCCTTTTTTCACGGTAACAGCTCGCCGGACATCCTGTAGGCGAGCGAGCCCGCTGCCTTTGTTTGTCTTCCTTGGTAGGACTCATATGGTAAAAATTCGTTATAGGAAATACCATGGCGGGACCTGCCTGTACTGGTGTACCAGCCAGAGTAATCTCACTTGAACCCTCGAACGTACAGCTAGCAGTACAGTCTGCAGGTGCTTGTGCGCAATGTGCCAAGGGCCGTGGCTGCGGGCTTGGTTTGCAGAGGTCGGGGAAACATGTGGTGACATTGGCGTTATCTGAAATTCGCCTTGTCGGTCTATCAGGTCAAATTACTTGCACTTCTTCTGCTCAGCGATTGCTGCTGCCGGGTTGTCAGGTGCATTTGCAGCTGCCTGAGCCTCAATTGATGACGTTTATCCTGAAGGCTTTATTTTTCCCTGCAGCCTTGGTCATACTGATGGCTGCATTAGGGCATCATATGGGTTCAGTGGTAGGCTTTTCAGCCGATGGCGGTGCTGTCGCCGGTATGGTTGTGGCAGGTCTTGGCGGTCTGATTCTTGCGCGTAACAGCATCAACAGGACGCAACGCAAGAGTCCTCACCTCTACCAGGCCCAACTGACAATACCGTCGTTCGGTGACGACGAGGTGCCCTCCGGTGTTGTTGAAAATGGCAGGGATTAAAATTTCCAGGAGCTTGAAATAAAGTCATGAACCCGATTCGACTAACACATGCATCGCCTGCGGCCAGGCTTTGGTCCAGATGTCTCGCTTTTCTGGTATTTATTATCTTGCCCCTGCAAGCGTTCGCGCTGCAGAGCCTGCCTGATTTTACTGTCCTGGTTGAAGATAACTACAAGGCTGTAGTCAATATCAGCACGATGAATAAATCGGGCGATGAACACTCTTCTCTTGATCTGCCAGATCTTGAAGATTCACCCTATGGTGATTTGCTGAAACGGTTTCTTGAAGACCAGGAACCGGACGAACAACAACCACGACGCGGGGCTGAGCCTGAATCTCTCGGGTCCGGCTTTATCATCTCGGAAGACGGGTACGTCATGACTAACAACCATGTTGTTGCCGAGGCAGATCAGGTCATCGTCAGGCTGCACGATCGGCGTCAGCTGATCGCGGAAGTTGTAGGTACTGATCCCCGTAGTGACATAGCTCTTTTGAAAATTGATGCTCAAGATCTACAGGTCGTTAAAATCGGTGAGAGTGATAACCTCAAAGTTGGCGAGTGGGTGTTGGCTATCGGTTCCCCGTTTGGCTTTGATTTCTCGGTAACTGCCGGAATCGTCAGTGCCAAAGGTCGTGCCCTGCCTAATGAAAGTTATGTCCCGTTCATCCAGACGGATGTGGCTATCAATCCGGGTAACTCCGGTGGTCCTCTGTTCAATCTCGCAGGCGAAGTGGTTGGCGTGAACTCCCAGATATACAGCCGTACAGGTGGTTTTATGGGGCTGTCCTTTGCAATACCGATCGAGATGGCTTTTGATGTTACCAATCAGCTAAGAACCAAAGGTGCTGTGTCCAGGGGCTGGCTTGGTGTAGTGATTCAGGAAATGACCCGCGAGCTGGCTGAGTCCTTTGGTATGCCACGCGCCTACGGTGCATTGGTTAAACGAATTCTGCCGGGCAGCCCGGCTGAAGCTGCCGGACTGGAAGTCGGCGATGTCATCACACATTTCAATGGCAGCCAGATAAACCGCTCTTCGGGCCTGCCGCCGTTGGTAGGTCGAGTGCCGATAGATGAAAGTGCCGACGTGGGTATCGTACGCGAAGGCGAAACAATGGAATTGACCGTTATCATTGCCGAGTTACCGGGCGAACGTGAGTTGCGCCGGGCAACCTCGGCACGGCGTCCTTCCCAGGGTGAAAATCCGATGCGCATCAGTGTCATTGAGGTACCTGAAGACTTGCGCGAAGAGCTAGAGGTGGAAGACGGTGTACTGATCGAGGAAGTGATCAACGACAGTCCGGCTGATCGAGCCGGACTGATACCGGGCGATATCCTCTTGAAGGTACAACACAAAGCCATTAATAGTCTCGAAGATTTTGACCGGGTTATGATCGAGCACGAAGACCTGAAATCGATTGCGGTGCTGATACAGCGCCCTGATGGTGCGCTCTATGTTGCCGTTAAACTCGCGCCCTGACGGGAATTTGAGGTACCCGGGTAGGCTCCCGGGTGCTACTCCTGCTGCGAACCCCCAGCCGTGGTGAACCTACTTGACACAGACCCCGACACCGCCTGCAAAGAGCGTGCGATGGTGCTGTCTGTTTACATCCGTCAAGGCTGTCATCTTTGCGATGACATGATTCACGTACTATCGGAATTCAGGAACGACTATAATTTCAGTATCCAGACGATCGATATTGATGCTGATGCCCTATTGCGCGAAAAATACAACGTTAAAGTACCGGTCCTGTGCCATGGTGACAAAGAAATTTGCCATCATTTTTTTGATCTAGAGGCTTTTCGCCGGGCCATTGCGGGTAGCTAATTCCCGCTTTTGGGACTCCCCGAGCCAGCCACTATCACCTCAACCAACCCCGGCCTCGTTGCCGTAAGCCGCCAGAACCTTTTAAATGCAGGAAAACATTCGCAATTTTTCTATCATCGCCCATATTGATCACGGCAAGTCCACGCTGGCCGACCGGTTTATCCAGGTTTGTGGTGGTCTGACGCAGCGGGAAATGAAAGAGCAGGTGCTAGACTCCATGGATATTGAACAGGAGCGGGGTATCACGATCAAGGCCCAGGCGGTGTCTCTGGATTACACAGCTCGCGATGGCCAGGTTTATCATCTGAACTTTATCGACACACCCGGCCATGTCGACTTCTCTTATGAAGTGTCGCGCTCATTGTCTGCTTGCGAAGGCGCACTGCTGGTGGTGGATGCTTCGCAGGGTGTTGAAGCGCAAAGCGTGGCTAACTGTTACACAGCGATAGACGAAAATCTTGAAGTATTGACCGTCCTCAACAAGATTGATTTGCCTGCAGCTGAACCTGATCGAGTGGTCAATGAAATCGAGGAGATAATCGGTATTGAAGCAAGTAACGCGATCCATGTCAGCGCCAAGACCGGGCTGGGCGTGGAAGACTTGCTTGAGCAGCTGGTGGAATTTATACCACCTCCAGAAGGGTCACCCGATGCTCCGGTCAAAGCTCTGATCATTGATTCCTGGTTCGACGCTTACGTGGGTGTGGTGACTCTGGTGCGTGTGATTGATGGTACGGTCCCCAAAGGATCAAAAATCAAGATCATGTCTACCGGGCGAACCTTCCAGGCTGACACGGTGGGCGTGTTCACACCCAAGCGTTCACCTCGCGATTCCTTAAAAGCCGGCGAGGTCGGTTTTATCATTGCCGGTATCAAGGAGATCGAAGCGGCAAGGGTAGGCGACACCATTACTCTGGCCAATGATCCGGCTGAAGAAGTCCTGCCTGGATTTAAAGAGGTACAACCCCGGGTTTTTGCCGGTATGTACCCGATCAATGCGGATGACTATGAATCCTTTCGCGAAGCGTTGCAAAAACTGCGTCTCAATGATGCTGCACTGGCGTTCGAACCGGAAACCAGTACGGCTCTGGGTTTCGGGTTCCGTTGTGGCTTTCTTGGCATGTTGCACATGGAAATTGTTCAGGAACGACTCGAACGTGAGTACAATCTTGACCTCATTACGACTGCGCCGACAGTAATTTATGAATTGGAAGACAATAAGGGTGAAATCAGTTACATCCATAACCCGTCAGATTTACCTGCAGTCAATGTGCTCAATGAAATTCGTGAGCCCATAATTCTTGCAAATATCCTGCTGCCCCAAGAGTACGTCGGTGATGTCATCAAGCTCTGTATCGAAAAACGAGGCGTGCAAACGAACATGCAGTACCTTGGCCGGCAGGTGTCCATATCCTACGAATTGCCATTGAGTGAAGTGGTGCTCGACTTCTTTGACAGACTCAAGTCAGTGAGCAAAGGCTACGCGTCATTTGATTATGAATTCGTGCGATTCCAGGCCGCAAACCTGGTTAAAGTTGATCTAATGATCAATGGCGACAAAGTCGATGCACTTGCCAGCATCCTGCATAAAGACCGTTCCCAGAGCCGTGGCCGTGAACTCACAGAACGTATGAAAGATATTATCCCAAGGCAGATGTTCGAAGTTGCCATACAGGCAGCAATCGGTGGTCACATTATCGCGCGTACCAACATTAAGGCCTTACGCAAAAATGTAACGGCAAAATGTTATGGTGGTGACATCACTCGAAAGCGCAAACTGCTGGAGAAGCAGAAAGCCGGTAAACGGCGTATGAAACAGGTAGGTCGTGTGGAAATTCCACAGGAGGCTTTCCTGGCTGTATTGCAGGTTGATCGTTAAGATTGTGCTTAGTCTGTATGCCGATTTGACTGACAATATTAGTAACCACTACTTGATACACTGCACCTGACCATTTTGCCGACCCATGACTTTTAATTTCCCCCTGATCCTCGTTCTTGCCACCTTTATTTGCGGACTTATCTGGGGGTTGTACCTGATATTCGGAAAAAGTGGTGGTGCGATGCCATTACTGGTTGAGTATGCCGCATCGTTTTTTCCAGTTCTGTTAATCGTGCTGGTGCTACGCTCGTTTATTTTTGAACCCTTCAGGATTCCGTCCGGTTCCATGGTGCCGACATTGTTGGTGGGTGATTTCATCCTGGTAAACAAATTCTCCTATGGTGTTCGCCTTCCGGTAATACACACTAAAATCCTTCCAGTTGGCGCTCCTGAGTCAGGTGATGTCGCGGTATTTCGTTTTCCTGACAATCCGAAACTTGACTACATCAAGCGCGTGATTGGAACCCCGGGAGATACGGTCGAGTACCGCGACAAGCAGTTCTTTGTAAATGGAGAGGAAGTGCTAATTGAAGGTGAAACCTTGTACCGTGAGGTGAATGAAAATACGCCTTACCCGAATGAGATATTGCGTTCGGAGACAATAGGTGACGTCACGCACGATCTGCTGGTGAACCCGGCGGCGCCTGCGGCTTTTACGGCCGGTTCGTGGAAAGTGCCGGACGGGCATTACTTCCTGGTAGGTGATAACCGTGATCACAGTAACGACAGTCGCTTCTGGGGCTACGTACCTGAGGGCAATCTCGTCGGTAAAGCCTTTCTTATCTGGATGCACTGGAACGGTGGGCCCAACTGGTCCCGTCTGGGCAATCGCATCAAATAATCCTCTACTGGAATGACACCGGACTCGATTCGCATTTCCGGTGATATTTCTCAGGTTATCTTCCCGCTGGTCGTTAAAACCAGAGATTAAGTTGGTTCCCGGAAACGGATGCTGGATGTCACGTGGGATTACCGCGCGAGATTGGCTACAACTTCACCTTTTTTAAGAAACCACCTGAACGTAGTGGCGCTACCGGCCGTCAATTAAAGTGACTGTACGGGAATCGCCGGGGAAATCACCACAATGTCAAAGCTTTGTAATTATCAGGCAATCAATAGCGCACGCCAGAAGGGTATGTCACTAACAGCCGTTTTGTTGTTACTCATGGTCGTGGCGTTTCTCGGGATGTTTGCATTTAAAGTCATACCCTCCCATCTGGAATATCTGACGGTAAAATCTATTGGTCAGGATATTGCCGACAATGAACAGCTTATGAAGCAACCGAAATCAAAGGTGATGCAGGCTCTCCAGCAAGGGTTTCGTGCCAACAGTCTGTGGGAATTGAAAGCTGAAGAATCTTTCGTTCTGGCGAAAGACGCGAAACGAGGCTATGTTGTGTCGGTTGACTACGAAAAGCGCAATAACCTGTTCAGCAATATTGATGTGGTTTCACGCTTTAACCACGTTTTCAATAACGAAGACATCTAGCCAACACTGTCTTATCGTGTCGCAGCCCACCAGCTGCGGCACGTTAATCGCGCTCCTTCCTTGCAGATTCCAAAGAGTTTTACAGCTTATTTGCAAAAGCTGTAACCCCACGGCTTGCGTTCCTCGCTAGCTGCGTTATATTGGCCGGCTACTAGTCTGGCCGGTTCCATGGTATTCGTCAGGCGTCAAGTTCAGGGTGCCTGGGGGCAATCATCGACAATCTCGACAAGGTCAGGCAGGTGCTGGGCATTACGGTGTCGAACAACGACCTGATAGCAGAGGCGTTGTCGCATCGCAGCTTCGGCAAGGGCAATTATGAACGTCTCGAATTTCTTGGTGATGCAGTGCTCGGTCTGGTCATTGCCGAGGCTCTCTATCAACGCTACGGATCTCATGATGAAGGCACACTCAGCCGTATGCGCGCGTCACTGGTGCGTGGTCAGACGCTGGCTGAAATAGCCCGGGAATATTCGCTGGGCGACTACATCCTGCTAGGCGAAGGGGAGCTAAAGAGTGGTGTATTCCGGCGTGAATCAATACTGGCAGATATTGTTGAATCACTGATCGGGGCTGTGTTTCTGGAACAGGGTTTTGATACTGCACGTGATTTCATTCTGCGTTTGTTCAATGAGCGACTGGATGCGGTGTCCACTGACCTGCAAGATCTGAAGGACCCGAAATCGCGCTTGCAGGAATTACTGCTTTCATTCGGGTTGCCCGTACCGGATTACGTCTTGCTGGAAACAACGGGCAAACCTCATGAAATGCAGTTCACGGTTGAGTGTTGCATTGACTCAATGGGGTTGGCAACAAAGGCGACCGCTGGCAGTAGACGAAAGGCCGAGCAGGCAGCCGCTGCTGAAATACTGGACAATCCGGCAATGACAAAGGCTAAGCTTAAAAAGGCTGCAGCTCCAACTGGAAGTATCAACCGTTGACTAAAGCACAGAATACTACCGTTCCTGCCAAGGCCCCCGGGCAGCGCTGTGGCAACGTGACGATTGTCGGGCGCCCGAACGTTGGTAAATCAACACTGCTTAACCGCTTGATCGGCCAGAAGCTGAGCATCACAGCGCATAAGCCCCAGACCACACGTCACGCCATTCTCGGTGTTAATACCGTGGATGATATTCAGGCAATCTACCTGGATACACCGGGTATTCACGTCCACGGCAAGCGCGCTCTGAACCAGGTATTGAACCGCACGGCTGCCAATGCGCTTCATGGTGTTGATGTCATCGTCATGGTTGTGCAAGCGATGGCCTGGACCGAACATGATGATCGTGTTCTGTCCATGGTTAACAATACTCTGGAAGAAGCACAGCAGGAATTGCCGGTATTTGTTTTCGTCAATAAGGTAGATCTGGTGACCCGCAAAAATGATCTGCTACCGTTTCTGGCGGAGTTGCCCATTCCGGCAGCATCTCAGGGCATTGTCCATCCTGTGGAAGTGATACCGGGTTCAGCTCGTCAGCAAACCGCCGTTTCCACACTTGAAAAGGCGATATTCGAACATTTACCTGTTGCCCCCTTTGTTTATGACAAAGACGAACTGACCGATCGTTCATCACGATTCCTGGCGGCGGAGCATGTCAGGGAACAATTGACGCGTCAGCTCAGTGAAGAACTACCCTATGCATTGACGGTGGAAATCGAGCAGTTCGCTGAAGAGGCGGGCTTGATGCGAATCGGTGCTGTGATATGGGTGGAGAAGGAAAGCCAGAAAGGTATTGTCATTGGCAAGCGTGGTGAGAAGCTCAAGGCTGTGGGGTCGCGTGCCAGGCAATCAATGGAGACGTTGTTCGGCCAGAAAGTCTTTCTTCAGCTTTGGGTCAGGGTGAAAGCCGGTTGGGCCGATGACGAGCGGGCACTTCACAGTCTGGGTTATGAAGTGCGTGGCGAGGTGTCTGGTGCAAAGCCATCCCACCTTGCTGGAAATGCAGGTTCCTCAACGCCTGACTCAGCGCCTGACTCAACGCCTGACGGAGATTAAAACGTTTGCAGCGGGTGCAATTTCAGGCTGGGTTCATACTGCATCACCGGGTCTTTCGTGAGTCGAGTCTAATTGCTGATGTGTTAACGCCTGATTACGGTGTTGTGCGTCTGGTCGCCCGCGGCGCCAGATCTGCAGGTTCCAAAAGCCGTCCTTTAATCCAGGTATTTCGCCCCCTGTTGCTCTCCTGGTCGGGGCGTGGCGAGATGAAAACACTTGCCGGTATAGAAGAGCAGGGCATGCCCGTTGTTTTGCAAGGGCTGCAGCTTGCCTGCGGCTACTATCTGAACGAGATACTGCTGCGACTACTACGTTTTAATGAAAGCAATGTGATTCTATTTGCGCATTATGCAAGCACCCTAAGTCAGCTTGCTGAAGCCGAAACCCAAGCTGACACTGAGTCCTGCTTGCGTGCGTTTGAGTTTGCTCTACTGGAAAGTCTCGGATTGGTGCCGGACTTTTCACACTGTGTCATCATCGACAGTGGTGGCTCCGGCGCACAAAGTACCAATGAGCCCTTGCCGGGGCGCAAGTACCTGTACTTCCCTGAAACCGGACAGGCCATAGCGGTTAAGGAAACCGCTGACAGTGTGGCGGAAACTACGGCCGCGGTAAAAAATCACCCGGCCTCTGCAAACGAGACGCTTGCCGCAAACGCGCAGCTGGTCAGCGGGGATGCTCTACTGGCACTGGCTGCCCGTGAATTCAACAATCAGCAGTGTAGAACAGAAGTGAAAAAGCTGATGCGCAAACAACTTGCCCTGCATCTGGGTGCCGAACCATTGAAGAGTCGCGAGATGATAGGAATTTACAGCAAACCGGCGCGTAGCCGGCAAACTGGAAACCACCTGAAAGGGCCGCAGGATGGCTGAATCTGGCAACGTTGTTATCGGCGAGTTCTACAGTGCTTGCCTTGATTGTCTGATGACAGATGATCCGCTAGCCAAGGCGCATAAGGTCGCGCTGTTGCATGACGGTTTCGCGCAATACGAACGCTCTTCTACGGCGGCAGAAGCTGTGCGTATTGAAACTCCGGGCATTCCGGACAGACCCCGTCTGGTTGAACCCCAACAGGTTACACGCCGTGGTTTTGGTTCAACGGCCGGGCGCGTGGCATTGTTGCATGCGCTGGCCCATATAGAATTCAATGCGATCAATCTTGCGCTGGATGCCGCATACCGGTTTCGGGACTTGCCTGATGAGGTGGCAAGCGACTTCGCTCGTGACTGGGTTCGGGTGGCGGCTGACGAAGCCCGTCATTACAAAATGGTGGCGCAGCGCCTGGAGTCATTGGGCAGTTTTTACGGAGAACATGATGCCCATGCAGGCCTTTGGAATATGGCACTGAAAACCGACCATGATGTGATGGTCAGGATGGCACTGGTGCCGCGCGTACTGGAGGCTCGAGGTCTCGATGTAGCACCGCCCATGATTGAGAAGTTTCGCAAACACAAAGACCCCGAGAGTGCCGCGATTCTTGAGGTGATTTTCAACGATGAAATAGAACATGTCAGAATCGGCAACCACTGGTTTCGCTATACCTGTGAACAGCGAAATCTGGCACCATCGGACGTGTTTGCCGACTTGCTAAGGCAGCACAGCAAAGGCTTTTTAAGGGGGCCTTACAATGAAGTGGCCCGTGTACAGGCAGGCTTCAGTGTTGATGAGCTGGATGCACTGAAAGAGATTGAGGCTGAGTGGGCTGACTGAGCCGGGTTCATCCGAGTCCATCCGGAGGCTTCAGATTCGATTACCATCGGGCCAATGCCGCAGTTCAAGATTATCGTCTTTTAACGTTGCGTAGACCGCGCCGTCCGGATGCCAGTCGCCCAGTACCCAGCGTTGTGCCGTCACCCCTTGGGCCAATTCCAGCGTATGAGCAGCGGGCCTGTGTGTGTGCCCGTGTAGCAGGCGCGTAACGCGCTGGCTTGCCATCTCATCAATGACAGCTTGCGAATTTACATCGCAGATAGCGTCATTTTTCAATGCTGTACTGGCGACACTTTGCTTGCGTATTTCGCTGGCTTGTCGATGTCGTTCTTCGCAGTCCAGTGTTAAAAACTCTGTCTGCCATTGGCGTGAACGCAACAGCTTTCGCATGCCCTGGTAGTCGTGATCATCGGTGCAGAGTGTATCGCCGTGCATCAGCAGAAGATCGGAGTGCTGTGTAGTTTTACTTTCCAAGCGAAAGTAATCAGCGGTAATCAATTCACAATTAAACTGCCGGGCAAAGGCCTCGCCCAGCAGAAAGTCGCGGTTGCCATGCATCAGGTAGCACCGGGTTTGGCAGTCTGCCAGGGCGGCTAATTGCTTGAATACCCGGTCCAGATTGCCGTCGTAGGCGTCATCACCGACCCAGTACTCAACAAGATCGCCGAGTATAAAAAGCTCGGCCGCTGTCGGTGCCACGGTGCTTAGAAACTGTGCCGCCTGTATGGAACCCGGTTCCGAGTCTGAGGTGAGGTGCAGATCAGCTATGAAAACGGCATCCAGTGTTTTAGCCTCACCCGGGCGTTCACCCATGCGTAGCTATTCCTGGATAGTGACGGATTCGATCAACACTTCTGTGAGCGGTACATCTGCATGATGCCCGTTGTTGCCCGTAGGTACCTTGGCGATGTCGTTGACTGCATCCATACCATCAACAGTTTTGCCAAACACACAGTATCCCCAGCCATCAGGTGTTTCTGCCTTGAAGTCCAGAAACCCGTTGTCGCTCAGGTTGATAAAAAACTGGGAGCTGGCCGAATGCGGATCAGGTGTGCGGGCCATGGCTATCGTGCCCGTGAGGTTTTGCAGATTGTTGTTGGCTTCGTTGCGAATGTTGTCTCGCGTGGGTTTCTGAGACATATTGGCATCAAAGCCACCACCCTGAATCATGAAGCCGGGAATCACACGATGGAAGATCGTGTTGTCATAAAAGCCTTCTTCGGCGTACTGCTTGAAGTTGGCACAAGTTTCAGGTGCAGCGGTTGTGTCGAGTTCGACACTGATAAGACCATGGTTTGTTTTGATATTGGCAATCATTAAAACGGCAATCTCGGCAAGAAAATGAAACGCCAGTTTACTAGTTTTACCAACAGATAGCAGGTGGCAGTGGGCTGCCGCCTGCAAACCGCTTACTACTTATTGAGAAGCGGCACCTTCTTCGGCCTCGGCTGTGGCTTCTTCAGCTGTGACAAGTCTGGCTTTCTCGATCATGATAGTTTTCTGCGGCGTGTCCCGGCTAAAAGGACCACCAGGGCCGGTAACCGTTGTGCTGATTGCGTCGACCACATCGGCACCTTCGATCACGCGCCCGAATACGGCATAGCCCCAACCACGTGCTGTGGCCCCGCTATGATCGAGCGATACATTATCTTCGGTGTTGATAAAAAATTGCGACGTCGCTGAGTGAGGTGCATTGGTGCGAGCCATCGCAATGGTGTAGCGCTGATTCTTCAGCCCGTTATTCGCCTCGTTCTTGATCGGGGTCCGGGTTTCCTTGCGGTTGAAATCGGCCGTAAATCCACCGCCCTGAATCATGAAGCCATCAATCACGCGGTGGAAGATGGTGCCGTCGTAGAATTCGCCGTTCACATAAGTTAAAAAATTCTCGACAGATTTCGGAGCTTTCACTGCGTCCAGCTCAACAAGAATTTCACCCACAGACGTACTCATTAGCACTTGGGGTTTGTCACTGGAGGCTGGTTCAGCGTCGCTGGCATGGGCTGCCGGAAGCAATAGAGCCAGGGATGTTATTAAAACGCACAGGGCGCGCGATGGGGTCAAACAGGCAATAATGTTCATTTTTTCTGCGTTGCAGTCCCTTGATTGTGTTTTACGGTTATTCACGAATTTTGTCTTTGGTCGTCTGCTTGGCTTTTCACCAAATGTTAGAGCGCATAAGTCACGAAAATATCCCATAGTTTATCCGCTTGGCGGTGCAAACAACGGGCCGCTATCCAAGCAGTAATCGCCAGTCTTGCGACTGAGCCAGCAAAGTCGCAGTAAATTGCAGCATATGGGATTTCTGCTACCATATCTGATACATGACAATTGCGTCATATTAAGCTTGGCAGCACCAAAACTATAGAACTGACGTGCCGTTCTGGCCAGAACAAAATTATTATGGAATCGTCAATAATGTTCCATCGTTGCCAGCAATGCTTGCGCGCATGGAGTACACTGCCGCTCGTTTCTCTCAACCCTTGAAATACCACTGAATGAATAACGTGAGCCGCCAGACAGCGCGTCGTAATGCTCGCATAAAAGCTTTGCAGGCTCTTTATCAGTGGGATCTGAATGAAGCGGCGCAGAACAATAGCGGTGTCAATACTGATATCAAGCTAATTCTCCAGCAGTTTCACGACTCGCAGGACATGAGCAAAGTGGACGAGGACTATTTTAGCGAGCTGTTCGGTGAAAGTCTGCGTGGTAGCCACATGTTGGATGAACAACTGCAGCCATCACTGGATCGCCCGGTTGCCGAACTTGACCCCATTGAGCGTTGCATTTGCAGACTTGGTACCTACGAGCTGGCTAAGCGACTCGATATCCCGCTAAAGGTGGTGATCAATGAATGGGTTGAAATCACCAAGAAGTTTGGTTCCGATAAGGGCTACAAGTACGTCAATGGTGTCATGGACAAGACTGGGCAGCGCTTGCGTACGCTGGAAGCTGGTATGCATAAAAAAAATGAAACTGGTGGAACCAGCAAGGCCGGGTGACCCACTAATGAGCCACAGCCGTTCAGACCGTGAGTCCAGAGTCACTCATACCGAGCTATTCGCTCATCCGGCAAATTTCCTGGCGCTGGGCTTTGGTTCCGGCCTTGCACCCATTGCTCCCGGCACCTTCGGTAGTCTTGTGGCACTGCCGATCTTTCTGTGCATGCCGAAGATCAATATCTACTTCTACATCGGCATTGTCGTGTTGCTGTTTGTGATTGGTGTCTGGTGTTGCTCGGAAAGTGCCAAATTACTCGGCGTACATGATCATCCGGCGATCGTTTGGGATGAGATAGTCGGCATGCTGATCGCCTTGTTTATGGTGCCGGCGTCGTTGGTTTATGTGTTACTGGCGTTCCTGTTATTCCGTTTTTTCGACATTCTCAAGCCCTGGCCCATCGGCTGGGTGGACAGGCGCGTGGATCGGGGTATGGGCATCATGATGGATGATGTGCTTGCCGGTGCCATGGCCTGGCTGGTGCTGCAGGGCATACACCGTTATCTCGTGCCTTCGATTACTGGGTAACCCGGGCAAAAAACAACTCAGGGCACACTGATGCCAAACTGGCGCAAGGCTTCCGCGATACGAATCAATGGTAATCCGACTATGCTGGCGGGGTCATCCGACTGCATTGACTGCAGCAGCCCGATTCCCAAAGCTTCAGATCGAAACGCCCCGGCGCAATCCAGCGGTTTATCTCTCTCGACATAGCGCTGTACTTCGTCCAGAGTCAGTGGCCTGAAGCTGGCTTTCGTATCCGAAATACCACTGAACTGCTGCCCGCTTGACGGGCACATAACGCAGTATCCGGTCCGGAACACCACCGTCTGATCACTCATTTTTTGTAGCTGATTTACCGCATTCTCGGCGGTATGCGGCTTGCCAAGGATATCGCCGTTCAGATCTGCAACCTGATCCGAGCCGATAATCACGGCATCCGGGTAGCGGGCTGCCAAACTCGCAGCCTTATCCAAAGACAGCCGGCTGACCAGGTCAGACGGGGACTCCTCTGGTAGCGGCGTCTCGTCGCATTCAGGTGCTACTTGTTCAAACGAAACTCCCAATCTGCCCAGTAATTCGGCCCGGTATGGAGAGGTTGAGGCAAGAACCAGCGGCCTTTGTAAACTAATATCGTTGTTAGTCATAAGAAATTCGTCGAGCGGCTTTGACAGCAGGCAATAGCTTGGTTACAGTTGACTGTTTGAGAGCAGCAAAATGATCAGGCAGGCGCCTAATCGTTTCAACCCGGCTCAATTGATTAAAACGTTGGGTACTAACCCGACGGGTAACTCGGCTGATTCTGGTTCAGAAGGTACTGGTTTAAAAGGTACGGGTTCCGAAACAGCGCGGTTCAGGGTAATTGCAGACATCGGTGACTTCAAGCGCCTTGCGCAATTGGTAGCTGATTATCGTTTGTCGGATGCTGTGGAAGATGATTCTCCTGATTTGCCGGGTGAATTAAACGGTTCATCAAAAGGGTCGGCAAAAGGTTCGGCCGATACCACGGGTTTTGAAGCTGTCTTCAAATTAAGCCGTTTTGCTGACAGCAGCTTTATTTTTGATGCGAACGAGCAGGTTGCCAAACCGGGCACTTCGTTGCCGGGCGGCGGCAATGGTGGAGGTTCCGAAGAAAGAGCGGCCAAGACGCCGATAATTGTCGCTGAAGGAGTGCTCGAGGCAGTGATTGAATTGCAATGCCAGCGTTGTCTTGGCAGCTACGATCATCGCATCGAAACCAGTTTCAAGTTCGCGTTTGCAGCGAATGAAATAACGGCAGATCTGTTGCCGGACACGATGGACCCAGTTCTTCTGGATGAAGACGGGAACATCACCGTGGTAGATATGTTTGAAGACGAATTATTGTTGCGCTTGCCAACTCATGCAGTGCACAGTGATGAATCCTTGTGTGATTTTACGTCCGTGCCTTACAGGGACCATGTCGCCAACGAAGAGCAACTGAAAAAGTTGGCGGAAGAGTCCAAGCCGGAAAATCCTTTTGCCAGCTTGAAAGGAATGACTTTCTCAGCTGACAAACCGGATGAGTTTGTCGAAGGCACTAACAAAAATAACGATCAATAAAAATAACGATCAATAAAAAGATCGGTAGTCACCAGAGAGCATCTGTAAGCAGTAAGCACAACATCTTTACTTGAAAATGATACTGATCAGCGTATCCCCTGATGGAATATAATTTCATTAGCCGACGCTGGAGCACAAACAACGTACCGATTGCTGGTGCACAAACAACGTGCCAATTGGAACGTACCTTTAATTTTACGCAACAAGTTAGTTCGGAGCAGCCACCATGGCCGTACAAAAAAGTCGAAAAACCCCTTCAAGACGTGGAATGCGTCGGTCTCACGACCGTTTGAGTGGCCCCACGCTCTCTACCGACCCGACGACCGGTGAATTGCACCGTCGCCACCATGTGACTAAAGACGGCTTTTACAAAGGTCAGCAGGTAGTCGAGCAGGCGGCTGACGATGATTTTGAGGATGACGACGAAGACTAGTAGCTGGCTGAGATTTTCCGGCAGAACTAACTAAGGCCTTCCTGCGCACCGGATGAATCCCTCCCAAACAATCGCCATCGACGCCATGAGTGGCGATGGTGGCCCCGCTGTGACACTGGCGGCGGCGGCGCAATTCAAGCTTGATAACCCTGCTGTTGAATTGTTACTGGTTGGCCTGCAGTCTGAGCTGCAGGAAGGCATAAAATCACTGCCTGCGGCACTGCAGCAACAAGCCGCAGAATGCGAAATTATTTCGGCAAGCGAAGTTGTCGAGATGGACGAGCCCGCAAGCTCGGCACTACGATCGAAAAAAGATTCGTCAATGCGCGTGGCGATCAACATGGTCAAGCAAGGTCGCGCTGCTGCCTGCGTCAGTGCAGGCAACACAGGTGCGTTACTGGCCATTAGCAAGTTTGTTCTTAAAACCCTTCCAGGCATTGCCCGTCCGGCCATCAGTACCACGATCCCGTCTGTGGGTGGCCACACCCATATGCTCGATCTCGGCGCCAACATAGATTGCACGGCTGAGCATTTGTTCCAGTTTGCAGTGATGGGAGGGGTGCTTGCCAATGCAGTTGATTCCAATCAGCAACCCAGAGTTGGATTGCTGAACATCGGTTCTGAAGACATCAAAGGTAATGAGCAGGTAAAAGCGGCGGCGGCGTTACTGTCCAACCTTGATGCCACCAGCGAATTTAATTACATCGGTTTTGTTGAAGGTAATGAGATTTACGCCGAGCATGTGGATGTAGTGGTTTGTGATGGTTTTGTCGGCAATGTGTCATTAAAAACCAGTGAAGGTGTTGCGAAGATGATCTCGCAATTCATGAAAGAGGAATTCATGCGTAACCCTCTGACCAAATTAAGTGGGCTGGTTGCGCGGCCGGTCTTAAAAGCTTTTGGTCGCCGAATCGATCCCCGTCGCTACAATGGTGCCAGCCTGTTGGGTTTGAAGGGTGTAGTGATCAAAAGTCATGGCAGTGCTGATGCTGTATCGTTTAACAACGCAATCATGCATGCCCACCGTGAAATCGAAAAAAATGTGCCTGCAAGAATCGGCAGCCAGATAGACGCCTTTTTGCAAATCACGCAACCAACCGATGCACAAGGCGTGGAGTCTTCCGTATGAGTGGTGACACTGGCAGTGTTTACAGTCGTATCGCCGGCACAGGCGGATATTTGCCTGAACGCATCATGACTAACGCCGAACTCGAATCCATGGTCGAGACCAGCGATGAGTGGATAACGTCGCGTACCGGTATCACCCAGCGCCATATCGCCGCGGAAGATGAGTTTACGCTCGATCTGGCTGAGAAAGCATCGCGTGTTGCCATTGCCAATGCCGGCATTGACGCGTCCGATATTGATCTGATAGTTGTTGCAACCACCACACCTGACAGGGTGTTTCCAAGTACTGCCTGTCTGCTGCAAAGCAAACTGGATGTACACGGTTGCCCGGCTTTTGATGTGCAGGCTGTCTGCACCGGATTTGTTTATGCGCTGGGTGTTGCCGATAAATTTGTGAAAACCGGTGCTGCCAAATGTGCGCTGGTGGTGGGCGCTGAAACCTTTTCTCGAATTATCGATTGGACTGATCGCAATACCTGCGTGTTGTTTGGTGATGGTGCTGGTGCTGTAGTGATTACTGCCAGTGAAGAGCCAGGCATATACTCCACACACTTGCATGCAGACGGAGACTACGCTGAGCTACTTCATGTGCCTAGTGGTGTCTCCAACAACCTGGCAGCTGTGAAGGATGGCCGTGCCTATGTTGAAATGGCAGGTTCTGAAGTGTTTAAAATGGCTGTGAAGACTCTGGGGCGTATAGCCGATGAGACACTGGAAGCTAACGGCATGGTGCGGGACGATGTGGATTGGCTGGTGCCTCATCAGGCCAACCTGCGCATCATTGCGGCAACTGCCAAAAAACTTCGCCTGCCGATGGAAAAGGTCATTTTGACTGTAGCAGAGCAGGGCAACACCTCTGCTGCGTCGATCCCACTTGCGTTGCATGCCGGCGTATCAGATGGCCGCATCAAGCGCGGTGAAACTCTCATTATTGAAGGGTTTGGTGGCGGTTTTACCTGGGGCTCGGCACTGATCGAATATTAGCCCTGTTGTCTCTCCCTGCCATCCCCGGCGGTGCGCTTGCCGAATCCAAAACGAGAAGCACGTCGCAGTAGGTCAGTAAATTTTCGCCCTTTCCTTGATTAGCCACCGCCGCAGTCTCTAGCTTATTCGGCAGCGATTTATCACTTGCCCTTTATTTCCCGCTGAGGTGGCCATGTCGAATTTCACCCGTGCCGAATTCTCGGTACTCATAGTTGATGATCACGAGTTTGTTCGTGCTGGCACACAACGGTTGCTGGAGGATAGTGGCTACCCCTTAAAGTTTAGTGAAGCCGCGACCGGCGAGTGCGCCCTTCAGAGGGTACGCGAGGAGCCCATCGATATTGTGTTGATGGATTTGAAGCTGCCAGGAATCAGTGGTGTAGAGGCTGCCATGAAGCTACGGCGTTCTCACCGCAATACGAAAATAATTATCATGACTGCGGCGACCGAAGTAACTTACGTTCGCCAGCTGTTGCAAAACGGGGTTCAGGGCTATCTCACCAAGGATTGTAATCCGAGGCAGATGGAACGCGCAGTGCGCGAAGTGCTGGCTGGTAATGTCTACGTTTCACCGGCTGTCACAGAGCTTCTCGAGACGAGCGATAATGCCGGTGAGGATGATCTGGCAAAAATTGCCACCCTCAGCAAGCGTGAATACCAGATCTGCTTAATGTTGGTACGGGATAAAACCAACCGCCAGATCGCTGAAGAATTGCATATCAGCGAAAAAACCGTGAGTACCCATCGCACACGAGCCTACCGTAAGTTGGGCGTATCGGGCCTGGCAGAGCTGTCGGCTTTGTTCCACCGAACCGGTATGATTGATCAACTCTTACCGTAGTTTGCGTTTTCTTTGTCTAATTCACTCTATTTAAAATGACTTAAATCATTGCAGTCGTTGGCCCGTGCAGCTAGTCTTTTGACTATATGGTGGGCAATGAAACAGACAGCAAGTCGGCAGATGGTGCGAATGATGAAACACCGCAATCGCCCGACAGCGGTGAACAGCCTCTGGAAACGCCAGAGCTTGCACCGTTTGACGCCAAGGCTTTCCTTAAAACTGTGACCAGCCGGCCTGGTGTTTACCGCATGTTTAACGCACACGGTGATGTTATCTATGTAGGTAAGGCAAAAAATCTTAAAAATCGCCTTTCCAGCTATTTCCAGAAAAACCACGATAGCCCGAAAACCCGCGTGTTGGTGGCACAGATTCAGGATGTGCAGTTCACCGTAACCGCCAACCCGAGTGATGCGCTGGTGCTTGAACACAACCTGATCAAGGAACACCGGCCACGCTACAACGTGGTGTTGCGCGACGATAAAAGCTACCCCTATGTTTTTATCTCCACGCGTGATGAGTTCCCGCGTGTCAGTTACCAGCGTGGCTCGCGCAAAAGGCCCGGTAAATATATCGGCCCCTATCCGAACGCGGGAGCGGTAAAACGCTCCTTGCGACTGGTGCAGAAACTGTTTCGGGTGCGTCAGTGTGAGGATAGTTACTTTCGCAATCGCTCCAGGCCCTGCCTGCAATACCAGATACGCCGTTGTACAGCACCTTGTGTCGATATGGTGAGTGCTGAAGAGTATCGCCGTGATGTGGATATGACGATCAAGATTCTGGAAGGGCGCGAGAAGGAAGTGTTGAATAACCTGGCGGTGCAGATGGATGAAGCAGCGGCCGAACTTGAATTCGAACGTGCTGCGAAACTGCGTGACCAGTTGGGTACGTTGAAAATGATAGGCGACCGCGGTGGCAACATGAGCGAGGCCAGCAACTGCGACTATGTGGCTGCCAAAACGAAAGGTGGCGTGAGTTGTGTGCAAGTGTTTCATGTTCGTAACGGAATCAATCTTGGTAACAACGCGTTTTATCCAGCAACGCCGGATGGCAGTACCTCACGGGATATTCTTAACGCCTTCGTCACACAGTTTTACTTCGAACATGAGGTGCCGCGTGAGATAATCGTTAGCGAAGAAATAGACGATACGGACTTTCTCGAGCAAGTGTTCAGCGAACGAACCGGCAGTGCGGTAAGCATCGCTTGGCGTGTTCGCAGTGACAGAGCCAAGTTGCAAACGTTGGCAGTCACCAATGCAGAGATTGCGCTGGCAACAAGGCTTTCGTCGCGGTCCGGCATGGCTGCAAGGCTTGATGACTTGCGGCGTTTTGTCGGGCATGACGACATGCCACAACGCATGGAGTGTTTTGATATCAGCCATACCATGGGCGAGGCTACCGTTGCATCGTGTGTTGTTTTTAACGCGGAAGGAGCGGTCAAGGCCGAATATCGTCGCTTCAACATTGAAGACATCACGCCGGGTGATGACTACGCCGCTATGCGCCAGGCGCTGCAGCGGCGTTACACCCGCATGTTAAAAGAAAACCGTGCATTGCCGGACATCCTTTTCATTGATGGTGGCAAGGGGCAATTGGGTGTGGCTGTTGAGGTAATGAGTGAATTGCAGATCGAGGAAATCACTCTGGTTGGTGTCGCCAAGGGGCCTGACCGGAGGGCTGGTGATGAAACACTTATCCTGCAGCATAATAATAGCGAAACACAGTTAGGCAGTGATTCGCCCGCCTTGTTGCTGGTTCAACAGATTCGTGATGAGGCGCATCGGTTTGCCATTGCCGGGCATCGTGGTAAACGCGCCAAGGCACGCAAACGCTCGGTGCTGGAAGATATAAGAGGGCTGGGGCCAAAGCGGCGCAAGCAGCTGCTCACACATTTTGGTGGTTTGCGGGGCCTCGAACTTGCAGGTATTGAGGATATAGCTGGTGTACCCGGTATTAGCCACCCATTGGCCGAAGCCGTGTACGAGACGCTGCATCCGTCGAAACCTGTGCCATGAACTGGATGTAAATGATGTGGTTGTGCAACAAGTTATGCGATATTTTATGCTGCTATGGATTTGCTCCGGCACGGCGGTACACCACTTTTCTATTTGATTTTCGGGTATCTCTTTGGTTAACGTGGCAACTGTATCAACAACCTTGCGTAGTGCACCACAAGACGTGATTGTACTTAACATACCAGTTATCCTGACACTGCTGCGGATCGTGCTGCTGCCGGTAATTGTCGTGGTTTTCTACCTCGATTACTCATGGGCACGGCCGGCCAGTTGCATTATTTTTGTGCTTGCAGGGATCACCGATTGGCTGGATGGTTACCTGGCACGCAAGCTGGGCCAGGAATCCCGATTCGGTGCGTTTCTGGACCCGGTGGCCGATAAGCTGATGGTTGCCTGTGTCCTTATTCTGATTGTCGAATTTGACAATACACCCTGGTTGACGATTCCGGCAATAATCGTGATCGGGCGTGAAATCACCATTAGCGCCTTGCGTGAGTGGATGGCCGAAATGGGGCAGAGGGGCAAGGTTGCAGTGGGCTACCTGGGCAAGGTCAAAACCACACTGCAGATCATCGCGCTAGCCCTTTTGTTGTGGCACCACGACCTCTATGGGCTGCCCACGTACAAGATCGGCATGGTTGCCCTGTACATTGCTACTATCCTGACCATCTGGTCGATGGTGGCCTACATACGAGCGGCGTTCGCATCGGACACCTTGCCGCAAAAGAATCAGTGATTGGCTGAAAAAACAGGCATTTGGAAGTTGACAGAATCGCTGTTAGCTACCAAAATACTGAGGCTGCACAGTTTGCGGGAATAGCTCAGTTGGTAGAGCGCAACCTTGCCAAGGTTGAGGTCGCGAGTTCGAATCTCGTTTCCCGCTCCAATTTCTTGTCAGCCCTTTTTTATTGTCAGCCTTATTTACCCACGCTGGCTGAATGGCAGAGTGGTTATGCAGCGGCCTGCAAAGCCGTGTACCTCGGTTCGATTCCGGGTTCAGCCTCCATTGGTACATTGAATTCCATTGGTTCATCGAACGATCGGTGTAAACATGTTTTTTCAAAGATTCCCATCTCAACTAATCCCCTGATCAGTATTTTCTGATCGTCTCTCTAGAACGGTTCTACAAGAACTGTCCTGCTCGCCACGAAAGTGGGAGCTTATTCAGGCCCGGATGATTTGCCCTATTGCTGTTATTGGCAGTCTTTGGTATTGCTGGCTTACAACGCCTGCGGTTGGATGGGTCAAACAGGGAATCTTTAGCTCATGCAACAACTACAATCAAGCTATTCAACAATCAGTGCAAACGACCTATTAACCAAGGTGGTTTGTGACTACGAGATCGACAACCCGCAGGAATGCCTGTTCTGGTCAAAGGGTTCAAATGATATCTACGAGATACGCTGCGCCGATGGTAAGAAATATTCCATGCGCATCTATCGCCAGGGTGTCTTTCCCCGTGAGAGCATAGACTTCGAACTGGAGGCACTATTGCACCTGCACAGCCAGGGCTTTCCGGCCGCCTACCCGATACCGCGTAAATCCGGTGGCTATGTGACCGAAATCGCGGCTCCGGAGGGTAATCGTTTCGCCATTCTTACAACCTTTGCCAAGGGTGATGAACCTGATTATTCCAAGGCGGAGAATTGCCGCTTGATGGGTGAGTCAGTAGCGCAGATGCATAAAGTATCGGAGTCCTTTAAATCGACATTCAAACGACCGGAGCTTGATCTTCAGCTGCTACTGGTTGAACGCGTAAACGACATTCGCCCACACGTACAACATCGCCCGGATAAGCTGGCTTTTCTGGAGGAGCTAGTGAAGGAAGCCCATGAGGCAGTGCTGGCAGCACCCGTCAATGAGCTAGACTACGGCTTCGTGCATGCCGATGTACATGGCGGCAATAACCACCTGCATGAGGGCGTCATCACGCACTTCGATTTCGAAGAGTGTGGCTTTGGCTTCAGAGCCTTTGATCTCGCTACCTTTAAATGGGGCGCTATTCCGAGAAAGAAGCCTGAGCTTTGGGATGCCTTTATCGAAGGCTATCAGTCGGTCAAAAAGATCAATAAAGCGGATCTCGCCCTGCACGATACTTTCGTGGTGATCAGGCATATCTGGCTAATCGCTTTTCATATGAGGAATGCCCATGACTTTGGCCAGGAGATTACTCATGATGATGGCTATGTTGATTATCAGTGGAAAGCGTTGAGAAAATATAGTGGGCGTGAGCTGCCATCGGATGATGGTGGATCGTAGTCTATAGGCTGTTGAGTTGGCCTGGGGTTAGAGTAGCTGTTTAAGGCTACTTTAATTTCGGGCCATTTCAGCTATATTCAACACTAACAACCAAAGGCCAAAATACCCGAAATATGGTATTCTGCCCACCTGCAAAAAACGCAGACCCCTCAAAAAGTCCCCCCGACGCCCGGGTGGCGAAATTGGTAGACGCAAGGGACTTAAAATCCCTCGGTGGTAACACCGTGCCGGTTCAAGTCCGGCCCCGGGCACCAGTGAAAACAATCACATAAATAATTTCGTGTAAAATTGCTGAATCTACTTGTGGGGAGTCTTGTGGATACTTTTTATCGAATACACTGTCACTTTGCGCTCGCCTGCGCTTAAGAAGACTCTTCAATCAACCGTTTTCTTATTCCTTTGTACGCCCCGTGCTAGTTGTAAGTAGCCGTCCCCTTAAGTTTGCACAATCAGATCATCGATAGATTGGGGGGTAGCATTAAAATGTGCGACACTCGGGTTAACCGCTCTGCTGCGTTGTAATACGAAACCCAACGCGTTAAGAGACCAGGGCACGGTGATTCAATCAATTTTTGTGTTATTTCGAGAGGCATTCGTTTTGATTCATTTGGCTGCCATCACCTTCTCTAGTCGTGCAATTGCCTCACGATGTTTTGCGGGTTTCATGTTTCGAATGTTGTGTAGCTTCCATCGAATGGCAGGCCATTTCTCCAGATTATTGTAAGGTAACAATTGCCAGTTCGGCTCGCCCTTCTTGATCGAAAGTAAAAATGCACGTTCATCGGCTGTTAATGCAGAGCACGCCCACTTGAACAACCGTTTCTGGATTGCGTGTAGTGCTTCAAGTTCTACAGGCTCTGCGGTCATGCCGACAAATTGCTGATTGAAGAGCTGGTCTATGTCTTTTGTTCTCGGAGCCAACATCTCGGCAATGGGTTTGGAGTGAGCTGCCAGATAAACCACCAACATTTGTCGCGTTTCGTTAGTAATTGACTCAAATGGTTCCAGCGGCATTAAATCGAAAAGATCTCTGGGATGTTGTCTATCCAACGCGGCGCAAATTTTACCTGCATACAATTCCGCATCATCCAGACATTGCACTTCCACGTACGTCTCGTATTGTGTCTGGGCTTGTGTGCAAAGCGATTTCACTACTGTTGGCAAAACGTTGCCTCTTACCACAGGGTTGACTTCGATTTTCACAATGGATTGGTCGAAACGAACCAACAGCTTGAGGCTTTGTGGAGTAGCGAACTGAAGTTCCACACCGGGTATCGTCTGTGAAATGTGCTCCGCTATTGTGTTTAGTTGTATCTCTATGTCATGTAAGGCTGCCTCACGGGTGACAACCGGAAGATAGGCAAGGTCGATATCAACCGATAGCCTCGGCATGTCTTCGATAAACAGGTTTAACGCAGTCCCGCCTTTCAGTGCAAACTTTGGCGTGTGACGCAAAGCCGGTAGGCAGCGCAATAGCAGAGCGACTTGATCGTTATACTTGGCAGAGACTTTAACCATGACAAATCAATAGTCGCTCTGTTGATCAACGACCAGTTGGTACTTCGGGAACAGCTGCCCACCTTTGTGTATGGTTCGTTTGCCTTTGCCAAAATCAATCAGGTCCAGATTAACTTGTTTAACCCATGGCAATTGAAGTTGTTCTGCCACATGCATAGAGAGACGCTTTGTTTTTATAGATGTGCAGTGTTCAAGCAAATGTTGCACGACTGATGGGCGTAGTGAGGTCAGTGCCTCCATCACATGAAAGGCTTCTTCATAGCTTTGCTGTTTTGGTACTTGATACAGCATCTCTAGGGCTGCCAGTTCCAAACACGGTATATCAATGCTAACGCCTTCAATAGCCTTATTAGTCATGTTCTGAAGTTCAAAGGGAAGCGCACCCGTTGTGCTGAGTTGTATCGGTACGCCCCAGTCATTGTTATTGAACCACGTTGGCAAGCGTGTACCGGGTTTGGCGAACAAAAAAACCGTGCGTTGGCCAGTAGTGATGTTGTGTGCGTAACCTAGGTACTCCATTGCCGTGATGCCCCCGGGATGCACAGGTAATTGAAGTTGTGTTTGCAATGCGTGAACAGCGCCAAACCACTTTATTGTTTTTCCAGGCCTGCGATAAGCGCCTTCGCCAATTCTTTCCAGCCAGTTGGATGCCACATACTTGCTAGCTGCGCGCCTATCGATACCGTGCTTGCTTAGTAAGGCTTGTGTAGCTACCGTGCCCGAAGGCCAGTTTTGTAACAATTGGTTTATTCCAGTGCTCATATGACCCTAAATTGGTGACATATTTGTATCAAAATGAACAATTAAGTGATGTTAGGGTGATATTTGGATAATAGCGATTGGTTTAATAAAATGCAAATACGACGCCATAATGGTGACGTATTTGTTGTTAAATGAACTCGCAGGGGCTAAAACAGGACGACCTCTGAGGTCCGCCTTGCCTCAATATAATAATCATACCAAAGCTCCTTGTTCTTATGAGCTCCGGCGAGCATCAGCAGCAAACTAGCAGAGGTAGCGTGCCACCACATTTACAGCTAGTAAAAATCGACGGTAGTTCAAAACGCCATAGAGAGATTGAAGAGCTGGATGCTGCAATTGGAAAAATGAGTCATGCTATTAACGCGGCTAATTATGAACTGATGATTCTTATTCGCGAATTTGACGAGCGTGCCGGTTGGGCTAAGTGGGGATTTACTGATGCGCTTAGCTGGTTAATGTGGCGTTGTGATCTTTCTGCTGGTACGGCTCGGGATAAACTTCGCATTGCGCATGCATTGAAAGAATTGCCGTTGATGTCAGATGCCTTTGCTGATGGAAAGCTCTCTTATACCAAAGTCCGTGCTATTACCCGTGTTGCCACTCCAGCTAATGAGGCAGAACTGATTGATATGGCTATGCGTATGACGGCGCGCCATGTTGAAGAACACTGTAAGCAACGCAGTAACAGTCAGAAAAGCTCTTCGGTATCCGCCAAAAAGGCTCATGAATGCAGGGACTTTCGTGTCTGGCGGGATCGTGCCCGTGGCACTGTTCATTTCTCTATCGAGATTCCTGATGATGAAGTTGAGCTGATCGAGAAGGCGGTGGAGAAGGCAGCTGTGCAACTTGCCAGTGATGCGGGTTCTGCAGCGAGATCGCCAGAGGAGATTGGTTCCTGGCGAAGCCAGCAGGTTGATGCGCTGGTTAGCGTTTGTCGTTTCTATCTTGATGGAGTTGTTTATTCGGACTCCGGTCATGATCACGCCGAAGAGCCATATAATAATCAAAAAACTTCAACTAGCTCGGCCGACCACTACCAGGTAGTCGTTCATGTAGATGAATCAGCCTTGGCTGGTAAGGAAACCGGGACTTCCCAGCTACCCCTTGAATCAGTGCGTCGCCTGTGCTGTGACGGTTCTATTGTCCCTCTGGTTGAAAACGATTCAGGTGAACCGTTAAATGTGGGGCGTAAGGTGCGTACAGTGACTACCGCCATTCGTCGAGCACTTTGGGCGCGAGATAAAGGTTGTGGTTTTCCCGGTTGTTCGCATACTCGATTTGTAGATGCCCATCATATTCGGCATTGGGCCGATGGTGGTGAGACCAGCGTTGAGAATATGGTATTGCTATGTTCCAACCATCACAAACTGGTTCATGAAGGTGGTTACTCTGTGAGTCGGGATCAGTCTGGGGAGCTGTTCTTTCGCAGGCCTGATGGCAAGGCTGTTCCACATTGTGGTTATCGGCTGGATGATCAGATTGCTGGGGATGCGGCTTTCGACTCTATTGATTCAGACCCTGCAGTTATGGATTACTTAAAAAACTCGCAGGAGTTTATTGGTGGTACTGTTTCTTCGGAACCAATGATAAGAGAGTCAGCTGCTGTTTATTCATCCTTGTTGCATTGATACCCCATGCATAAATAGCTCCGCGATCTATCTGATTACGTTCTATCACGGAGAGGGTATCTGATGGGTTCCTGTACCAGACCGTTCACAAGAGCGGAGTAAATGTGCACGGTGCTAATTCAGTAAACTCCTTCACAAAACGTGAATGCCCCATTCAGTATACTTAATGTTATGTAGATAGAACTGCTCGCGCCCAGTTACCTGTTCGCGAACACAATTGATTGTTGAAACTCGTCGATACAGTCCAGCGAATAGACGATTGCAAGCTGTGTCACAGATAAAAAACGAAAAAAAATGAATTCCAATAGAGTTTCTAGATTGATAACGTCATTGACATTGTTTTCCAGCCTGTGCATCGCCTGTACATTTAGTAGCCATCTGTTCGCGCAGACAGCCCTGCAAGCGGATATCGGCACCGCCACTCTGGACCACGACAGAGTTGTCGGGCCTCGCTGGGTACGGATGAACTTCGATCCCTTGAATATGGGATCGCATACCATTCAGCTTACACAGGATGCTGACGCTGACGTCCGTTTCAGTGTTTTTGACAGAAGCACCGGGACCGTCATTGTGCGAAATGTCGTGGATCAATGGACGGGGGATCTGAATGACTCGGATTCTTACTACCTCGGAGTTTGGTCGGCCTCAGGCAGTGCGTACGTCTCTGCAGCGATCGCCGCGGAACCCGTTAATAACCTCCCCGAGCTGATCATCGTTACCCAACCGGAAGACGTGACAGTAAAAAAAGGCGACTCTGCCAGTTTTGCGGTTTCTGCAACCGGAGCTGATCCACTTGGCTACCAGTGGTATGCCAACGAAAGTCCAATCAACGGAGCAAACGATCCGAATCTGCTGATCAACGCGGCCTCTGATTCAGATGATGAAACGCTCTATTTCGTTGAAGTTACTGATGGAGTGAATACACAGCGATCCGATACTGCCACATTGACGGTAGTTGCCGACAACACACCGGTAACCAGCATCAAAATCGGCGAAGGAACTCTTGATTCGAGCAAACTGGTCAGCGCAAAATTCATGCGGTTCAGCTTCGATGCTCTTGCCACAGCGGACCATACCGTAACGGTTGCATGGAACAGCGATGCGGACATCAGATTTAACGTATTTGATTCATCAAGAGTTCGCCTTACTGGTTCTGCTGTCCGAGGCTCAAATCCCGGTGTCTGGACCGGTGCGCTTACTGCGGGCGAACAATATTCCATGTCGATATGGTCATTCGACGGTGAAGCAAATTTCACCGCCACTATTGAAGCCTCGACTGTGATTGAGCCGGCACCTGAGCCAGAACTGCTCACTGGCTATTCCCTAGAGGCCGATACTTTAGCCTGGGTACTGAACGGGCCAGCGCCCACTCTTGATTTTCAGGTCGGTGCTAATACCGATGGCTGGGGACGCACCTTGCTTCGCATTGAAGGCGTCCTGTTAGTTGGTGGCGATTTTCAAGGTATCAGGCCTGCAGGCAATAGTACCGATATCACTAATCGACCCTGGCTGGCTGCACTTGACGCTGTAACGGGTCAACCTGTGTCCACATTTAATGTACCTGAACAAATCAATGATGTTGTGCGTTCACTTGCCCTCTCACCTGACGGTACACGAGTTTATGTTGGTGGCGACTTTGGTCTGGTCGCTTTGAATGCATTGACCGGTGAGTTCGACTTTGAGCTCCAAGTGAGTGATGGCGACAACACAGGTCGAGTCTTCGACATTGTAGCGAGCAATAAGGAGTTGTATGTAGGTGGCGACTTCTCGCATATCAATGGTTCGGCCAGAGGTAATCTGGCCAGATTGTCGCAAGCGGGGGAGCTCGATACTTTCTGGTCACCGAGCGTGACAGGTGGCATCACCCGTGGTCGATCCGCACCGGTGCAATCACTGGCCCTTTCTCCGTCCAACGACATCCTGTATGTGGGTGGCACCTACGTTGCGATCAACGGAACACCCGTTGCGAGTACCGAGCGAGGCAGCACAGTTTCCATGATGGCGATCAGTGCAACGGATGGGTCTGTTAACCCGGAACGCTTCGCGCCAGATATGGTATCTGGAGAAATTGCTGATAGCAGAGATCTGATCGTGCATGATATAGCTGTATTAGACTCCCACATTATCGTCGCCTGGGGTGGCCCCAACTTCCTGACGTTACATCAGACGGATGGTGTTCGCATCCAACAGTATTCCGGGGCTGGTGACGTTCAAGCAATTCAGGTATTGGGAGATCTGGTTATAGTGGGGCATCACGGCGAGTTCTTCGGCACCTTAACAGATCCAATTCCACCAGAGGCGGTAGAGAGTCTCGACCCCTTGATCGTGAAGCCATTTAAACTCCATACCTTCCGCTTTGATCCAGTCAGTGCACACCTGATTCCAGAACAGACCTGGGCAATCAACGGGGCTTTTGGCGTATGGGCGATTGCCGCATCAGACGATGCTATCTGGATTGCCGGTAACTTGAGGCGAGTTGGCTCCAGTGATCTGGAGGTTGAAGGTTTGGCCAGAATCCCGGCGCTCGACTAGCCAGTCGTCACTTGGCAGGGATGCAATACATAAGAAGTAGACTACCAAATAATACTTGGTAGTCTGATACAAAAACACCAGCCACTCACTTCAGTAGATCCTATAAAGCTCGTAACAGGGAAGCAGGTAAAGTGATTGACATGATCAAACTTGCCACGCCTAATATGGTCAGCCAGATTATCGATTGCTGCTATCGATTGCTGCTATCGATTGCGGCCATCCATTGCCTAACATAAGTATTTTCATAAGCATTTTCGCGGACCAGAGGTCATATGAATACACCCTCTACTATTGGTTTTATTGGACTTGGGCAAATGGGCGAGCCGATGTGCTCGTTTATTGCCAAAGGTGAAACGCCGGTTATCTGCTTTGATCTTGTCCCTGGGTTAGCACCTGAAGGTGCCAGTGAAAAAGCATTCCTGGCAGAGGTGATCGCAGAAGCCGACACTATTTTCTTTTCCCTTCCTGATGGCAACATCGTAAACACGGTCGTGAACGAAGTCGCGGCGATGAGCAATGTGACAGGTAAAGTTATTATCGATATGTCCACGATTGGTCCCGACGCTGCAAAACAGGCTAGTAAAACGATCAGTGCTGCCGGCATGACGTATATCGATGCGCCGGTTAGTGGTGGCAGGCAGGGTGCGCAAAAAGCCTCAATCACAATTATCTGGGCAGGTCCCAAGGTTGAACTGGCCCGGCATCAAACTATTATCGATTTGTTTTGTAAAAACGCGTTCCATGTTGGTGATGAAGCGGGGCAAGGTCAAGCGGTTAAGTTGCTTAACAACTTCCTCTCTGCAACTGCCTTGGCTGCCAGTTCGGAGGCCGTGCTTTTTGGTCTGTCACATGGCGTTGAAATGAAAACGATTATCGATGTCGTCAAGGTCTCTACCGGTAACAATACTGCCATTGCCGATAAATTTCCCAACCGCATTTTGCCCAAAACCTATGATGCCGGATTTTTTGCTGAACTAATAACTAAGGACGTCAGGCTTTATAACGAGTTTGTTCAGCAAGCCGGGACTTCCAATCTGATCGGTGAACGGGTTGCCGAAGTATGGAATATGGTTGAGAGTACACTGCCGCCCCAATCAGACTTTACCCGCGTATTTGAAGTGTTGGAGCAAAGGACAAAGTCATGAGGCCCATACACCCACTGACAGAAGGTTAATCCCGATGAGTGAGTTCGTAACAATAGAGCGAGAAGGGGAAATAGGCCTGATAGGTATGGACAAGCCACCCGTTAATGCCATTGGTGTGGCGTTACGTACGGCTATCCATGAGGCTTTGTCGGATTTAATTTCTGATCAGAAAATTAAAGCGATTGTTTTGTATGGGGCTGGCCGATTCTTCTCGGCTGGCGCTGATATAAAAGACTTTGCTCGTTCCGCAGAACAACCAACGTTGCCTGAAGTATTGAAATTCATCAACGATTGTCCCAAACCGGTGATTGCAGCGATGCATGGAAGAGCATTGGGTGGTGCCCTGGAATTAGCTTTGTCGGCCCATTTGCGCGTGGGGATAGCAGGATTAAAAGTAGCATTGCCCGAAGTCAAATTGGGTTTGCTGCCGGGTGCTGGTGGCACGCAACGCCTGCCACGCTTAGCGGGCATGGCTGCAGCGATAGATATTATTTGCACAGGGCGCGAAGTATCAGCTGATGAAGCGTTACGGCTGGGTTTGGTCGCGAAAGTGGTAGGCGGTTCCTCGCGTGATGCGGGTGTTGCAGCTGCCAGAGATGTCCTGGCAGGCAAACTTGCAGCCATACCGACAGACGATTTGCTGGTTGAAACAGACGACAACGCAGTGAGCGCTGCCAAAGCTAGGTACGCCAACGCTCTAACAGCTCCACAAACTGCATTGGACGCTATCAGTGCTGCCACGTTGCCTATTGACGAAGGTCTGGCCAAAGAACGAGCGCTATTTATGGCGTTAATGCAAGGTGAGGAACGAGCAGGCCTGGTGCATGCATTTCTGGCAGAAAGAGAAACTTTGAAGATACCGGAAGCAGGGTCAAATATTCGATCTGTCGAACGCGTGGGAGTGGTCGGTGGAGGCACCATGGGTAGTGGCATCACTGCAGCTTTTTGTCTTGCTGGCATACCGGTTAGCTTGATTGAAACGGATTCTCAGCGGGTAATAAAAGCCCGCGAAACAGTTGAAAAATATTTGGCAGGAGCTTTAAAGCGCGGCAAACTCACCGAGCAAGACCATGTAAAAGCTCTTGAGAATCTGGTCACTAGCGATGAACTCAATGATTTGGCAAACGTTGATTTAGTGATAGAAGCCATTTTTGAGGATATGAACGCGAAGACGGATCTTTTCGCAAAACTGGATAAGTTGTGCAAACCTGATGCTATTCTTTCCAGCAATACCTCTTATCTGGATATCAATCAGATTGCCAGCGCAACTAGTCGTCCTGCGGCTGTGCTCGGGCTCCACTTTTTTTCTCCTGCGCATATTATGCGATTACTGGAAGTGGTTGTGACTGACAATACCTCACCCGATATTGTGGCCACCGCTTTTGATTTGGCACGTCAATTAAAAAAAGTGCCGGTGCGATCGGGTGTTTGTGATGGCTTTATTGGTAATCGGATTCTGTCTCGTTATCGAAAGGTTTGCGAATACCTGGTGCTGGATGGCGTGGAGTTCGATCAAGTTGATAGAGCACTCACAGATTTTGGTTTTGCGATGGGCCCATTCGCAGTATCGGATCTTGCGGGGCTTGATATAGGAAGAGCTGCTCGTGAAAGAAAAGCTGCCAGTCGTCCACCGCAAGAACGTTATTCCAGAGTAGCCGATTTAATCTGCGAACAAGGTTGGTTTGGGCGCAAGACGGGCAAAGGATATTACCTTTACAGTGAGGGCAAGCTTATTGGACCAAATCCTGATGCTCAAGCCATCGTTTACAAAGAACGAGCTGCGCTGGAACTTGTACCAAAAACCTTTACTGACGAGGAAATTGTTGCCCGCTATATTACCGCAATGATACAAGAGGCTGTGACAGTTCTGGAGGAGGGAGTTGCGTTGCGTCCTGTTGATATCGACGCGGTTAAGCTCTTTGGTTATGGTTTTCCACGGCATCGTGGTGGGCCGATGCATTTGGCTGATCAGATTGGCGTCAGCGAACTTATCTCACGCATCGAAACCTATGCCGAGGAAGATGCGTATTTTTGGCAAGTACCGCAATTACTTAGAACAATGAAAAACGAGGGGCAGTCTTTTGCTGAGATGAATTAAGTACACGTATTTGCTGATTTTGATTTGCTACAATTATTCGTTAAAAGACTGTCCTGAAGAGCATACTAACCACATTGATTACCATGTATAAAGCAATACGTATAAACACACCATTGGTTCGCTCGGTTGCTTTAGGGTGCGCTGCTGTTTCTCTTATGGGCTGCGCTGCATTGGACTCCGCATTAAATGGCGATAAGTCTGAATACAATTGGGTTGCTTTTCTGAAAGACACCGATAGCAATGCCAACAACACTGTTGAACCTGATGAATTTACAGACTATTTGACTCGTCAAGGTGGTCAATCAGAGGATGTCCCTGATTCTTTCAGTGATATGGATCAGAATGGTGATGAGGCGATCGATGAGGTCGAGTTTACCCAACGCCCGTCAAAAAAGGCCAAAGAAGCTAACAAGGTTCAATCCTGGTCTAGTTTCCTGAGTGCGGCAGATCGGAATGTGGACGGCAGTATCAATTCAACCGAATGGGCGTCCGCGTCGCGCAAACACCCTAATGCGCCAAAGCAGGATCAATTCAGTCAGTATGATATTGACGGAGATGGCCAGGTGACCGAGCGTGAATATAAAATTGCCAGTGAACAATCAACTTGAATTTTACGAGTAACCCTGAGTATGACTTTCCATAGCCGCTACTCAGGGTCCAAGATGGTCTCCATGACGATCATGCCTGCGAATTCTTTTCGCATAGTGTCCTTACATTTACTGTAACGACACTCTTCCAGAACTAATTAGGTGTGATAGCTTACGTGTCACAATCGTTTGCAATCAAAGCTATTTCGCATAGGCTCTGGTAACCCTGTTTGTAGTAATCCAGCATTGTAAAAGCTGGAGTAAACCAGGGGCCTGACGCCACCAACACAACGGTATTGGAAAATTGTGACAAATACAAAAGACGACTCGCTCCTGGACCGATCTGAACGCCTTACTGCAACGGGTGTTGGCGCTATCCGGATCGCGGCCGGTGTGTTCTTTCTGATCCCGGGTCTTTACAAGCTGGTAAACCCTGCTGATTTTGTTGCAATGATGCAGTATATGCCGGGGATTTTGCAGGAAAACGCATCATTTGTAATTGGCTTGGTCACTATTGCCGAGATAGTCGGTGGTTTGTTGTTGATTGTTGGCTGGAACATTCGGCT
>CALLOA010000060.1 GCA_938005265.1 uncultured Granulosicoccaceae bacterium | reverse complement strand
AGGCGACCATCCGAATGCAGGCGATTATTTTCAAAGCCGGCACGTACATGACCGCCACGAGACGCTGCATAAACAAGACAATCAGTTTCATTTTCACCAAAGGCACAAATCATCCAGCGGTAATGTCCGGCAACGCCACGACGTTCCAGCTCTTCAAGAAACTGATCTAGATCTTCCTTGCGTGATACCTGGCCCTCAGTGTAACGACCAAGCACGAATAACAGGGAACGATGGTGTTCGTCGGAAATGACTCCAGACTCCTGAAGATCAACAAAGCGTTCCAGCTCTTTTGCAGAATACAGAATATGCTGCACAGCAACACCGTTATCAGTAGTCCAGCGGTAAAAATCTGAAGCGGGTCCCTGATAGGAGCCTTCTGGCAAAATCTCGGTAAGGGCTGCACTAATGTATTCGGGCTGCAGCTCCTTGACCATGTTGATTTGCTCTTCAGGGCTATATTTCCCCACGGCTTCTGTGGTTACCTGTATCGGGAAGCTTTCGCCCAGACGATCACGAATACGCGCCATCGCCTCACGATAACGAGCCACATCCAGTACATGTTGCGCATCGTCATCACGTACATGCAGGTGAATGGCTCCCGCACCCAGTTCCACACACTGAACCAGAGCTTCAACGGTTTTATCTATCGTGACGGGTAAGACCGGGTGATCTTTGGTAGTCAGACGCGCACCATTGGGCGCGACCATAATGCCGACTGCTCGACTCAAGGCAACCTCCAAAAAGGATTATTCAAGAAAGATATGCAGCGAGTTTAACACTCTTGATTGGTGCAGGCTTCGTCACGTTCGACAACAACCGCAAAATTTACTACCTGCATTTCTACCAAAGCCAACCCGCATCAGATTGGTAGTACGGCAAGATATTCGTGACGCAGTTCCTGGTTTTACGGGGTACTTCCTGGTTTGTACCCCGGCAGGTCAGTTTGGGCGATCAGTGTTACGGATAAAGAGGTGCTATCTGCACCGGAGTTTCAGTGGGCTGCCCGAATTCGCCACATGACAAATCGTAAAAATGGCGAGGCAGTTACTGAATCGAGAATCAATCGAATCTAGATCGCGAGGTATTCATGCCGCAATTGTTCATTATCAAGAACCTCTTGGGCAGACCCCTGATAAACCAATTGCCCGGTATCCAGAATCACAGCCTTGTCTGCCAGCTTCAAGGCTGCAACTGCATTCTGTTCGACGATGATTGTTGTTATACCCTGCTCTCGAATAATCTGCAGCGTCTTTTCGATTTCCTGCACGATAACAGGGGCAAGACCCTCATAGGGCTCGTCAAGCAGCAGTAGTTTGATTTCCCGCGCCAGTGCGCGACCGATTGCCAGCATCTGCTGCTCACCACCTGACAAGGTAATGCCTTCCTGCTTGCGTCTTTCTCCCAGTCGTGGAAACAGCTCGTAAATCTGCTCTATTGACCAGCCAATGGGCTCCGCTATCTGTGCGAGTTTAATGTTCTCTTCTACCGTCAGGCCGGGAATGATGCGCCGGTCTTCAGGAACCATGGCAACGCCACCGATCGAGGCCTCGTAGCTTTTCATGCCGTGTAAGGCCTGGCCGGCAAGCCAGATTTCGCCTTTTTGCAGCTCTGGATCTTCCAGCCTGGCGATCGTTCTCAGGGTAGAGGTTTTACCCGCACCGTTACGACCTAGGAGTGCCAGGATTGAACCTTCTTCAATAGCGAAGCTGATGCCCTGAACGATATAGCTTTCGCCATAGTAGGAATGCATATCGCGAACTTCAAAGTACGCGTTACCACCCGCGCCACCGGTTTGCTGAGTGGAAGCGTTCAATGTGCACCTCCCAGATACGCTTCCTGGACTTTAGCATTACCTTTTATGTTCTCGGGTACGTCTTCGACAATAACAGTGCCCTGGGCAAGCACACTGATGCGATCTGCGAGACTGAAGACAACATGCATATCGTGTTCAATAATTATCATAGTTATGCCACGGGAATCGCCAATATGGCGTAACACATCAATTGTATTGTTGGTGTCAGCACGGCTCATTCCTGCAGTGGGCTCATCCAGCAACAGAAGCTTCGGCTGTTGTACCAACCCCATTGCCATCTCGAGTCGACGTTTGTCCCCGCGTGACATTGAGGCCGCTGTCATTTCCTGCTTGTCGCCAAGCCCTAAATCTTCCAGTACATCGACTGCCGCTTTGCGGATATCGGTTTCTTTGCGCAGTGGCTTCAGAGCGTTGAATTCAAAAATTCCATCGCGGTGTGCAAGCGCCGGGATCATAACGTTCTCCAGAACAGTTAGCTCCGTGAAAATCTCTGGTGTCTGGAATACTCGGGAAACGCCAGCCTGATTGATTTGATGCGGTTGGATGCCCAGCAGGCTTTTACCGTGAAACAGTACGCTGCCACTGTCCGGCGTCAAACGTCCGACAAAGCAATTCAACAGGGTTGATTTGCCCGCACCATTGGGGCCGATGATCGCATGTATGCGGCCATCCTCAACATTAAGGTTAACGTCATTCAGAGCTTGTAAGCCGCCAAAGCGCTTATTAACTCCTTTGACTTCGAGCGCGGTGCCCATGAATCTCTATCTCCTACTGTGCGTGTGAGCCGCGTCGAAACAGCCGTTTATATAAGCCGCTCAGACCGCCTACCAGCCCACCGGGGAGGAAGATCACTACGAGCATGAACATCAGTCCCAGCGTCAAGTGCCAACCCTTTCCGACGAACGGATGAACGATGGTAACCATAAAGTTCTCCACCCCGTCCGGCATAAACGAAAACCACGTGTGCAACAGATTATCGTTGATTTTGGAAAAAATATTTTCCGAATATTTGATCAGACCGGCCCCAAGAACCGGCCCGATCAGCGTACCGATACCACCGAGAATGGTCATCAGTACCACTTCTCCGGAAGCCGTCCACTGCATGCGCTCAGCGCCCGCCAGCGGGTCCATGGAAACCATCAGACCGCCTGCAAGACCTGCATACATGCCTGAAATCACAAACGCCGCTAGTGTGTAGGGTCTCGGGTTTATACCCGTGTATCCGAGACGCTGATTGTTGGACTTGACGGCCTTTAACATCATGCCAAACGGTGAACGGAATATACGAATAGCTATATAGAATGCGATCAGCATTATGAAAGCACAGAGGTAATAGCCAGCATTAAACGTCCATAGCCAGTCACCAACACTGACCTTCCAGCTATGGCCCATTTCAAGCCCGAATAGCGACGGCGCTGGGATGTTTCCACCAGTGGCCGCAGCATCAAGAATTCGTGGATCACCCAATTGAGTCTGCAGCCCTGTCTCACCTCCGGTTATCGGCGTGAGTACGGAGGCCGCCAGGGCAAATGACATTTGCGCAAAGGCGAGCGTCAGGATAGAAAAATAGATCCCTGAGCGACGCAGCGAAATATATCCAATAGCCAAGGAAAACAAACCAGCCACAAGTGTCGACATAATGATGGCGGGGATGACATTGATAGTGAGTAGCTTGAGCATCCAGACCCCGGCATAGGAACCTGCACCAAGAAAGGCTGCATGGCCGAAACTCAGGTAGCCGGTCAGGCCGAACAGAATATTAAAGCCGATAGCGAAAATCCCGAATATGACAAACCGCTGCATCAAATCGGGGTAGCCCGCATTGAATTGCGCGAATGCGGACCCTTCCGGAAAAGGGTTCAACAAAATAGGTGCTGCGGCTACCAGAAACAGTACAAATAGCCACGCCAAAAAATCTTTACCGTTTAAACCTAACACGTCTTAGCTCTCCATTACGCCTTTGCGCCCGAGCAAACCGCGTGGTCGCGCCAACAGAATCACAATGGCGGCGAGGTAGATCACAACCTGGTTGATTCCGGGTATCAACTGAATGACTTCACGCATTGATGCAAAGCTCTCCAGAATTCCGAGGATGAAACCTGCGAGCACAGCGCCTGCTAAAGAACCCATACCTCCGACAACAACTACCACAAAGGATATGACTAGAAAATCCATGCCCATATGATAATTCGGGGAGTTTATCGGTGTGTACATAACACCCGCGAGCCCGGCAACAGCAGCCGCGATGCCAAACATGATGGTGAAGCGCTTATCGATGTTTATTCCCAGTAAACCCACCGTTTCACGGTCGGCCATGCCGGCACGCACGACCATGCCAAAGGTAGTGAATTTCAGGAATGCGAACACAGCGCCGACCACTACCATGGCGAAAAGAAAGTAAACAATACGCCAGTACGGATAAATAATCGTACCAGGATCAAAACCTAACAGCACACCAAAATCAAATGAACCGATCAGGGCATCAGGTGCCGGAGCCGGAATCTGGTTAGCGCCAAAATAGGCTTTGATAATTTCCTGCAAAACAATTGCAAGACCAAACGTCACAAGAATCTGGTCAGCATGCGGACGCTTGTAAAAGTGTTTGATAAGGCCACGCTCCATGGCAAAACCCACCAGCAGCATGACGGGTATGGCTAAAAGAATTGCCAGCGGTACAGCCCAGTCGATCATTGTTGCCCCGACGGCCTCACCGAACCATTTTTCTACATAGGGCGTGTGGATCTGGGCCGGATTACCGAGAAAATCCGTTTTGCTCTCGTCGATCGTCGTAAACGAAATGGTCAAAATCTTCTGAAGTGACACTGCACAGAAAGCACCAATCATAAATAGTGCTCCGTGGGCGAAATTAACCACGCCAAGAGTACCGAAAATCAGTGTCAGGCCCAATGCAATCAACGCATAGGCACTGCCCTTGTCAAGCCCGTTAAGGACTTGAAGCAATATAGCGGAGAGTTCCATGTGTGTTGTCCAGAAAAGAGAAAGGCCACAATGGCCAATTTGAATAATTCAAACGACGTGCCGGCACATGGCCGGCACGCTTTTACTTTTATATAGCAGCGAAGTTAACGCCTGGTATCAACCAGAGTTACAAGCACCGAGTTCACCACCGAAAATAGAAGCATCATAAGACACTTTGTCGCGTGGTGTAATTTCAACGATCTCAAGGAGGTCAAAATCCGAAGAAGGATTCTCTTTACCTTTCACAACGAGAACGTCTTTGAAGCACTGGTGGTCTTCAGCACGATACAAGGTAGGACCGTTTCCGAGTCCGTCGAACTCAAAGCCTTCAAGTGCTGCAGCAACACCACATGGGTCATGCGTACCAGCACGCTCACAAGCATCTGCATACAACAGAGTCTGAACGTAACAAGTGTGAGCAGCCTGGCTTGGCGGGAAGCCGTACTTGGTACCGAAAGACTTAACGAAAGCTTTTGAACCTTCATCCGTCAGAGACCAGTGCCAGTTGGTAGAGCCGAAGATACCTTTTACGTTTTCACCGGCACCTTTTGCCATCAGACGTGAGTACAGAGGTACAACGATTTCAAAGTTCTTACCGTTGGATTGCGCGTTACGCAAACCGAATTCAACCGCTGAAGTCAGCGAGTTAACCATGTTAGCGCCGTAGTGGTTCAGAACGAGAATATCTGCGCCTGAAGCCTGTACCGGAGCAACATAGGAGCTGAAGTCAGTTTGAGACAGAGGTGTCTTAACTGCAGCAACAGTATCCCACCCCATTGCTTCAGTTGAAGTACGTACTGCCTCTTCTGTGGTGTAACCCCAGTTGTAGTCAGCCGTGAGGTGGTAAGCGCGACGATCTTTACCATAGTTGGCGGCAAGGATAGGCGCGAGTGCAGCACCAGACATGTAAGAATTAAAGAAGTGACGGAAGCCATTGGCTTTCTTGTCTTTACCGGTTGTGTCATTTGAGTGAGTCAAACCGGCCATGAAGATAACGCCAGCTTCCTGGCACAGCGCTTGTACAGCAACTGCCACACCCGATGAGGAACCACCGGTAATCATGATCGCACCATCTTTTTCGATCATAGAACGTGCAGATGCGCGAGCCGCATCAGGCTTGGTTTGAGTATCACCGGTGACGTATTCAACTTTACGACCGAGGATGCCGTTACCCTTCAGTTCCTTTGATGAGAAGGTCGACATCATGCCACCGTCGCCTTCACCGTTCAGATGTTCTACAGCCAGTTCGTAGGCGCGCAGTTCATCAGCACCCTCATCAGCGTAAGCTCCACTCTGTGGAACGTTGAAGCCTAAGGTTACTGTGCTGCCTGATGGCTCGTTCGCATAACCCCATGCTTTGCTGGGGATAATCATTGGTGCAGCACCAACGGCTGCAGTAGCCACACCAGCCTTTAGAACGGCCCGGCGTGTCAACGACAAATTAAGAGGTTTCTTGTCGGAACTCATAACGTTTTTCTCTCCTCCGGGAGCAGGCCCGTTAAGCAATTTGAGCAGCCATAGCTGCAGTTAATTGGTTTGGTCCGAGGTTAACTTTCTACCCTGGTAAGCTTCAAGTTAACCAGTGGAACGTTACACCCAGAAGGCAATCAAGCAAGCAGAGCCTATTCCAGGCACCCCGTTGGCAGATTATAGGGAATTCGGTGAAACCGTGATTTGTACAAAATAATGTATATTTTACAATGACTTAAGTTATTTGTTAGCTACATCTTGGCGCAGCAGAATGTGTAAAAAGTCCATGTTGTTACGAAACGTAACGTGTGCCATCACTATCCCAAGGGTGTCGGGCACTGCCTCAGGGCAGTAATTGCTCATCAAGTACACCTGCGAGATCATCAACGCCCTCACCACTTAACGATGAGAATGTCTGTAAGGTCACCTCAAGGCCGGCATCGCCGATTTCAGTCTGGGTCCGTTGCAACGCCTGTGCTGCCTGATTGCGGCTCAGCTTATCGCTTTTGGTCAATACGATATGCAATTGGGCATTGCCCTGCTGTTGCAGCTCTATTAAAGACCAGTCGTTTTCGGTTAACGGATGACGAATATCCATCAACATGACAAGGCAAGCCAGTTCGCGCCGATAGGCTAAATAATCGCCTAACAATCGGCGCCAGTGGTTTCGCTGGCGTTTTGACACCTTGGCGAAACCGTAACCCGGCAAATCCACTAGATAGTATCCGGGTTTCAGCAGAAAATGATTAATCAGCTGGGTACGCCCGGGTGTACGACTGGTGCGCGCGAGCTTGTGGTTACCAGTGAGGGTATTAATGCAGCTTGACTTACCTGCATTCGAGCGCCCGGCAAATGCCACTTCACGCACAACTTCCTCTGGCAATTGCGAAAACTGGTGTGCACTTCCTGAGTAGCTTGCCTGACGGTATAGCGGATTCATTGAAACGGTGCTTCTCTGATAGAATCAGCGCAGCTCGGGCGCGTGCGCGAAATCGTTTGCTGACTTGCTGAACTCTCTTGCTTGAACTCACTTGCCGGAAAAGTCGTAACAAATCACATTCGAGATACTATTCTATCGGCTGTGCAGCAGGAATTCAGTACACATTCAGTATGGCAACCCTATTCTCTCAAACAGCTAGAATTGCAGGTGAGAGTACTGGCCGACGGTTTTCTTGCGAATCTGCCCGTTTTTAATACTTTTACTAGCAATTTTTATTACAAATCTTCGGAGACTGTATGCAACGTTTTGGTCTATTTGGACACCTTCTCGCCAACGGCCACAGCCTGCTGCCCATAGCGCAGCGATCGACCCGGCGCGAAAGAGTGTTAACCACCGTCCTGCTGGCTGCCGCGACACTGTTCAGCCTTTCACAGCTGCAAATGGCCCATGCTGCGGACGTCGTTGAGGGAGATGCTGCGGCGGGTGCCGGCAAAGCAGCAGTCTGCGCAGCTTGCCATGGCCAGGATGGCAAGGCTCTGCAAGCCGAGTATCCGAATCTGGCGGGCCAGGGCCCCGGCTACATTGCCAAACAGCTTGTTGACTACAAGTCAGGGGCACGGGCCAATGCCATCATGAGCGGAATGGCTGCAGCACTGTCAAACCAGGACATGGCTGATATCGCAGCCCACTTTGCCAATCTTCCGGCAATTCAGGGGGTCGCAGAAGACAGAGAAGATCTTAAGACCGGTGAGTCAATTTACCGTGGTGGTATTACGTCAGCCAAAATCCCTGCTTGCATGGGCTGCCATGGCCCATCCGGAAACGGCAACCCTGCTGCCAGTTGGCCTGCGCTGGCTGGCCAGAATGCTGCATATATTGCACTGACTTTGCGCAGCTTTCGCTCAGGTGAACGCAACAATGACCCTAACCAGATGATGCAAATGGTCGCACATCGCTTAAGCGATGCTGAAATCGAAGCAGTTGCGAACTACGTACAGGGTTTGAACTAGCAAAGCTGAATCACAGCAGCAAGGAAAATGAATATGACTACAATCATTTCTCAACAATCTAACAGCGAATCTATGCTGGTAAAAACATTGCGTGGTGGAGTGCTCACAGCACTTTTTGCAGGTTTTTTTACCCTTCTGATGACAGCAGGCACCATTGGCACTGACGGGCTGACGCCAACTAGTGCGGCTGCTCAGCAGGGTTATGAAGAAATCAAGCCGGCACAGAACACGACGGATCAGGAAAATGTTGAAGTACTGGAATTCTTCTGGTTTGGCTGCCCACACTGTTTCGCTTTTGAACCCAGTATTGATGACTGGGCTGCCAACATTCCCGAAAACACCGTTTTCATTCGTGAAGCACCGCCTTTGAACCCAAGCTGGGAGACTCACTCTCAGGCATTCTACGCATCAGAAATTCTGGGAATCAGCGAGAAATTTGTACCCGCGATGTTCAATGCTATTCATAAAGAGAAAAAGCGCATGCGCAAGCCTTCCGACATAGCTAAACTTGCCGCCACCTTTGGAGTTGAAGAAAAGGCATTTACCGATGCCATGAAATCTTTTGGCGTACAAACAAGAATGAATCGCGCCATGCAACTGGCTCGCGGCGCCGGCATTACCGGCGTTCCTTCTCTCACAGTTAATGGCAAGTACCGAATCAGCTCGGGTAGTGCCGGCTCGCATGAAGGCATGATCGCAGCGATCAACCAGACAGTTGCCACCGAAAAGAAGGCAATGGGTCTTGAGTAATTACTGAAGCACCATTTCCTGAAGAACCATATCCACATGGGGAATACCGTCTTCAAGGTATTCCCCGGATACTGACCTGAATCCCAGGGTCTGGTAAAAACTTTCTATATAGGTTTGAGCCGACAACTGCACTTCCGGCTTTTCAAACTCCGACCCGATATACGCCAACACCTGTGACATCAGCTCCCGGGCTACCCCCTGACCGCGCAGATCAGCAATCACCGCGACTCTGCCAATTTTTATAACGTTCTCCTTTATAACGCTTTCCTTTGTAACGCTACCTGTTGCAGCTTCCTCTACGTTAACCTGGTCCGTGATGATTCTTGCACAAGCTACCAACTGCCCAGAACTTTTCAATCGCCCCTGAACATGTAGAGTCCCGACAGCCTTATCGTCATTATCAAGCTCGGCATACGCACAATTCTGTTCTACCACGAATACATCAATACGCAGCTTGAGTATCTCGAAAAACTCGAGCACGGACATGGACTCCAGTGACTGGTAAGACCATTCAATATCCGCAAGATTTGTAAAACCAGGAACAACCATTTCCGGACTCCATTAGTTATTCCACTAGCGCCTGGTTATCTGACTCCGCATTCGACTCACTGCCAATGCGCAAGCGGTGCCCGTCAGGGTCCTCAATATTCATCTCACGTACACCCCAGGGGAAATTGGTTGGGGGCTGGCGAATAATGGCACCAGACGCCAGATATTCCTTGTGCAACTCATCAATATCGGCAACAAAAATTGACAGCCAGCAGCTTCCGACACCTTGCCCCTGATGACAGAAAAACAATTCAACATTGCCACGTTTAACACAGGCAAATCCTGTTGGCTCTCCCCATTCCCACGCAACAGAGAAACCCAGAACATCACGATAATATCGCAGGCTTTGCTGCATATCCGAGACATTAAGAATAGGTGTTACACAATCAAATTTATTCTCACGACCGGGCATTCATTGGTCCTCAACAGATACTTGGCTAACCTGGCAACAGTTCTTCCGTCATTTTGATAATGACATTAAATGAAATCGAGATACGCAGCTCGGCAGATAGATTCGGGTGTACAAAATGGTGCAGAAAAGACGGCCACAAGAGAATATCACCCGGCTTGGGCAAAACGCGATACTCAGGATCAATCTGGGCATCGCCACGAATGGCTGTCATATTCGCCTGCCCACGAGGGTCATAAAAAGATATAGCCCCGGAATCAAGATCAGCCCGACTTCCTGCCTGTTGACTGGAATCTCCGGGCAGGTGTACGTAGTAAGTTCCGCTCAAATAACTGTGCGGATGGTTGTGCAAGTTGTGATAGTCACCAAGACGGTTGATATTGGCCCAGGCTTGCAATTGCCACTTTGCGTCGGCATCGACACCTGTAACACGAAGGTAATCAGCGACTGTTTTGTTGATGCAAGCCACCAGCCATTGCAATGCCGGATGCTCAATAGCGAGTAAATCCTGCTGCAGGTAGTCAGTGGTCATATCAGCTGACCCGGCGTTATTGCTGTGGCCGCTTTCATGCTCCAGAAGCAACGCCTGCAAGGCCTTATTTGCCGCAGCAGCACCCGGCAGTTCACGCGCCAGCAAGGTAGTCGGCCAGAGCTTGACGAAACCCTCAGTCATTTACCCGACTCTTGATCCGAAGCAATCCGAAGCAATCCGAAGCAATCCGAAACACAGCTGTTCGCATAGCGAGCCAAACCCTTTCACGCAGGCTTTCGTCAGCTGTACAGGTTTTGCAGCTGACTACTTGTCCAGCGCATCATCAAGATCTGCAATCGGAAACTCTTTCAAAAATCCGATCACAGTCTCGCGATTGGCGGAGCTGGACGAGACATTGAGCACCCCGCCACTTCTGAGTTGTACCATAAAGGCTTGCTCACCACCGTCACCGCCCAAATCAATTACTGTGCGACGCTGAATGCGCATCTTGGCACCAGTCTGACCTCCCAACTCGGCACCTAGCTGAGCCAGTGCTGCCAGTCCTGTGCCTGCAGCACCACCGCCACCGGTTAGATTGATGTTGATCGATTCAGATCCTCTGGTGTAGGTGCGTTCAATAATCGACATTCCAAAGGCTTTCTGCTGTTGGGTTTCGCCACCGCCGAAATCACCAACTTCATCCGGTAGCACCGCCAATGCCTGATTTTCCTTTAACTGCTCAAGACCTTCCACACACCATTTAGCCTCATCCAAGGCACCATCCAGGTCATTGTCTTCAGTCATAAGACGTGCTGCTTCAGCACAAGCGTCAGCCGGATTATCCTGCGCCATGCCCGCACCACTGACTACCGACAAACTGCAAGCGAACACTACGCTTAACCAAGCAGTACACTTTGCGGACTGCCCCAATTTTACCGACCTGTCTATTTGCAGCCTGGTAATTGCCAAGCCAGACCGTAGCGGTCGGCGGTACCTGAATGTGTTACAAATCTGCATGCTCTATATCCTCCTCAAACTATGCGTATGATGTTTCCCTTCACCTCGTTTTACCAGCGTAACATTAACTTAAGCGAGCCAGCTACAGCAAACGCTCGCTTCTATTTGACAGCATAATTGCGACCGCTGCACATCTAATGGGACTAATACCCGCATATCGGGTTAAAATTCCCGGTGCATCTGACATCATTTTTTTCGTTGCGAGAATTCGACATGACAAAACTAGCGCTCGACTCTACAAACAGCCTGCACTACGAATACCATGCTGTCGACAACAAGCCTACTGTGGTGTTTGTTAATGCTCTCACTGGCAGCACAGATCATTGGGAACAGGTAGTCGCACCAGCGTGCAGAAACGCTGGGTTTGGCACACTAAGCTACAACATGCGCGGCCAGGTCAATACCGAATTGAGCAGCGATAAAACGCCGGATTGCGAACTGATTGTTGAAGACCTGCAACACCTGCTTAAGGAACTGAAACCCGTTCAGCCGGTTTTATGTGGCCTCTCGATTGGCGGCTTGTTTGCTGCTAAAGCTGTACTGGCTGGCAGTGACGCGAAAGCACTGATACTGCTCAATACCCTTCGAGAGATCGGCCCGAGATTGCAATGGTTGAACGAAGGTATGGTACATGTTCTTGATACCGGCGGATTCCCACTGATGCTGGATATGTACTTACCGTTACTGACTTCAGAATCTTTCCACGGTGCCAGGCGCGCTGATCATCTGAAGGGTGCGGGCTACACCGCTGAAGACAAACAGTCCGGTGCTTACAGGCTAATGCATGCAGCTGTTAAAACAGACTGGGACATTGAGTACGAAAAGCTTGACCTACCCGTGCTGGGTATCTTTGGGCTACAGGATCGTGTGTTTTATGATGCTGCAGTCATCAATAAGCTCGCCAAGAGAATACCTGATTACAGACAGCTGGATTGGGATAACGCCGGGCACTTATTACCACTTGAAGTACCGGAACAACTAGCTGAAGCAGTTGTTGATTTCGTATCTTCACTGTAATTACGGCAACTGCCAAGCGCCCTCGGAAGAAAATTAAAGCACTGTACAAGGCAATCAGACTTCAATCTCACTAACCACAGCATCAGAAGATAAAATTTCCAATTCACTCGAACCCATATCCAGTTCAAGCGAAATCGGCTGGTTCGTACACTGGTAACGATTATCGAGCTGGCTGGCATTCACGAAACGCGTACTGCCACTGCGTTCAATCCCGTAGCCTTCGTGAATATGACCGAATATATGCAACGGTATGCCAATCTGCTGCACACGCTTAATCAGTTCAGTGCAGCCTACGTGCTCGCGGCGGACTGAACGATCGCTGGATTTGCCTGTTATGTTCAGCTCATCCAGTACACCGTGGGGCGGGCCATGAGTGATTAACACATGGGTTGTATCCGGCACTTGTTGCCAGACACTGTCGGCCTCATGGCTGTCAGCCAGCATAAAAGCCCATTCCATAAATTTCGGGGTTCGAGGCGACCCCCAAAAATGCACACCTTCTATGGATACGCCGTTATCACACAGGTAATGCACACCGGCTTCCCGAGCCATAACGTTCATCTGTTCGGAATTTTTTTCCGCCCAGAAATCATGGTTACCAGCGATAAAAATCTTGTGTTTAAAGCGTTGCCGGGCAAACCAGCTGATGAACGTTTGAATATCGGCATGCTCACCGTACTCGGTGATATCACCAGCATGCACAAGAACATCACCGGGTGGCAATGCAACTTCATTGTGCAATCCGTGCGTATCACTTATGGCTACAATTCGCATGTACAACGTGAATTTAAAACAGTACTTTATTCAATGCGAACAGTTTACATCGCCAGCATGCAGCTGTGGGGCTCGGTCACCAACTGGTATCAAAAAACGTATAATTGATCACCAAAATCATAGCCGGGCTGGCTTCTGCAAACAACGGCTGTAAAAATTTTAAAAGGCACCTGACGGTGCGGCATTTGACGTAAATGTTATTTTGTATTCGAGACGCGATCTCCCGAACTCCCCAGAAATGCTTCCACTTGCAACTGTATTCCGTATCGAGCGGAGAAATCACGCGCGGCTTCCCAGCGAATTCGTGGAATCAACTCGTAGTAAAACCATGATCTCCAGATGTTTTGTCGAAAACGCCATCGCGATTCGATCGAAGTCAGCCGCTTCTCACCCTGCTCAGGTGACGAAATACCATCCGCAATAGCTTCCAGCCCCAGAAACGTACGATCATTGAATTTGTGAAAAAAACCGATACTTTGCACAAATCCCGCGCCGCGCTGATCTTCCTGCCAGGTTATTTCCGAAACCGACTGAAAAAAATCGACTCTCGCAATTTCCAAAGGCTGCCGGTACACCAGTCTCAAGCGGTTCTCATAGCCAGACTCGGAGAAATACCAGAGATTGTTTATCAGTACCAGATCTCGCTTCTCTTCGGCCGAGCTGACAAGGAACTTGCGAGCAGCATTTAAACGGACAAAGGCTTGAGCACGATCATCACGTACCCGCGCCCCGACATCAAGCTTGAACGAACTCTGGCGTCTGACTGACTGTAGAAATCGTAGCGCCAGAGAGATGTTGTCCTGGTCTTCAGCAGTCAGGCCCTGACCTCGAGCCTCACCTGCATCCAGTGTATCTTCATCCTCGGTACTGAGTAGCAGCTGCAAACGTTTTTCAGTGTTGGGCAATACCAGTTTCAGCTTGACGTTACCGCGTAAATCAGGACTGTCGCCTTCAAACGCTGTCACGCCAAGCCGCAATCTTGCCCACGAACGGTTAGCGGTATCCTGTGAATCTTCGCCACCAAAAAAACCATCCACATCACCTACCAATTCTATGAAACGGCGATTAACGAGCTCATGCACGCCATCAATCACAGAAGACTGCTCCTGAGCCAAAACTGTCGTACTCAAAATCACCAGTAACACCAAGCCTTTAAAGAAAGTCCTTAAGGCGCTGAACAGGCCCGAAAACGCGACTCGTAACACTGGCGAATAGAACGACATCAGATCAATATAAGAAAACACACACGGATATACCCGGATTGTAGGGTAGAGAAACAAAATTGTAGTCGGGTGGAACAGAGAGTCAGGAGCTGCTGGATATCGCGTCGAGTTCGGCCGCGGCCGCACGCAGATTATCGAGATACTGGTGGGAATCATCCAGACTAATACGCATGGCAGGAGCATTGAACGACAAGGTACCGTATACACGCATACCAGCATCAGTTAATGGCACCGCCAAAGCCACCATACCATCCAGGAATTCTTCATTATCCCGGGCGTAGCCACGTTCGGCTGTTTCTGCCAGCTCCTGCATTAGTAAATCCACATCCAATAATGTATTGGCCGTGTGCTTTTCAAGATTCAGGCTTTCCAGTATCTGCCGTTGTTGCGGCCTGGTCAGGGTACTCAGATACATTTTCCCGGAAGCTGAACAGTGCAGTGGAACCCGGCTACCGATCGGTAGCTGAATACGCACAGGCCAATGTGTTTCAACCCGATCGAAATAGATCATCGAACTGCCGTCAGGTAAGGAGACATTGCAAGTTTCACCGATACGGGCAGAAAGTGCGGAAAGGATGGCATGACGCTGCAACTTGAATGCGCTGCTTCCCAAAACCCCCACAGACATACGATACAATTCCCTGCTGGGTAACAAGCCTCTGCCGTTTATACGCGATTCAACCAGGCCACGTTCCTCTAAACCGGCACAAAGCCTGTGAACTGTAGCTTTGGGGATAGCCAGTTTTTCACCCAACTCCGCAGGTGTCAGCGGTCGCTCGGATGTTGCAACCATTTGCAGAATATCAAGCGTGCGCGCAACAGCCGAACCCTTGGCGGGTGCCACCTCGGGATTGTGGTCTTCAGATTGCAGTTTGCTTGCTATGGACAAGTGGGAAACACACCGATACAGTGTAATAATTGAGAATCAAAGTATCATTTTTGCTGTTTTTGGTAAAGAAAACGCGAGTATTTCGACATTACAACCGCCAATAACAATAGACAGTGCGTGATTCTTGTTAATTCGCCCACCTTGCGACACGTAACAAATCAATCTGGACATAGGTACTTTGGCAGAGCAAGCTGAAAACTACGACTACATTGTGATTGGCGCGGGCTCAGCCGGCTGCGTCATTGCCAATCGACTGTCGGCCGATCCATCGGTAACAGTGGCCCTACTGGAAGCAGGCGGGCCTGACACCAACCCCTGGATACACATTCCCGTCGGTTACTTCAAAACCATTCACAATCCCAAGACTGACTGGTGTTACGAGACAGAACCCGACCCGGGCCTGAACAATCGCTCAATCAAGTGGCCACGCGGCAAGGTCCTGGGTGGGTCAAGCTCAATCAACGGCCTGCTTTATGTAAGGGGGCAGCGCGAAGACTATGACGACTGGGCCGCATCGGGCCTGTCGAACTGGTCCTACAATCACATACTCCCCTATTTCAAAAAAGCCGAAGACTTTGAACAAGGAGGCAATGAATATCATGGTTCAGGCGGGCCATTAAAAGTCTCCGATATGTCATTCACTCGGCCGATTTGTGATGATTTTATCAATGCCGTCCACAGTATGGATGTGCCACTGACTAACGACATCAATGGCGAAAATCAGGAGGGAGTTGGCTACTTCCAGCTAACAGCACACAAGGGCAGAAGGTGCAGTACGGCAGTGGCATACCTGAAACCTGCCCGCAATCGAAGCAATTTGCATGTCATTACCGGCGCTCATGTGACCCGGCTTGAATTCGAAGGAAAGCGCGTCAGTGCCGTCAACTTCAACCATCGCACGCAACAACGCAGAATAGACTGTAACAACGAGATCATACTTTGCGGCGGCGCAGTCAACTCACCTCAACTGTTACAATTATCAGGCGTAGGGCCCGGTGAGCTTTTACAGAATTTCGGCATAGAGGTCATTGCAGATTCAACCGAGGTCGGGAGTAATCTCAAAGACCACTTGCAGATACGCACTGTCTATAAAACCCATAAGCCTGTTACCCTCAACGACGAGCTGTCAAGCTGGCACCAGAAAGGTCGTGCTGCATTGCAATATGCGGTAACACGCACCGGCCCCCTAAGCATGGCAGCAAGCCAGGCGGTCGCTTTTTGCCGCACCCGTTTGTCTAACCAACGGCCGGATATCCAATATCACTTCCAGCCATTGTCGGCAGACTCACCCGGGGAAGGCCTGCACCCGTTCTCGGCGTTTACGGCTTCTGTTTGCCAACTACGACCAACCAGCACCGGTAGCATAACGATCAAATCAGTTGATCCGCTGGTGGCCCCGAAAATCATACCCAATTACCTGTCCACAGAACTGGATTGCCAGACCGCAGTGGAATCCATCAAGTACACGCGCCAGATCATGCAAGCCAGCAATATGGCCCCGCATATCAAGGAGGAACTACTACCGGATCCAAAGGCACAGACTGACGACGAGCTACTGGAACAGGCACGTAATATTGCCAATACGATCTATCACCCAACCAGCACCTGCCGTATGGGCACAGATGCGACTGCTGTCACAGATGAACGTTTACGCGTCAATGGCGTGGAGAAGTTGCGTGTAGTCGATGCCTCGGTCATGCCGGATATCGTATCTGGCAATACCAATGCGCCCACCATCATGATTGCCGAGTACGCTGCTGACATGATCATCGAAGATCGACAGCATGCGAACAGGCAATGACCCCGGCAAATTAAATCCAAGATCCGGATTTATGTGAGGCCACCTGTTCCAGCTTATAGCTGAAGGGAATAGAATAAGGGATACCCTGTTCCCGGTCGAAAAAGCGGCCGCCCCAAGTTTACGGAGAAATTGGTCATGTCCTCAGCTACTCAAGCTACCGATTCAGCCTTAACCGAAGCTGAAGCCGTGAAACAGCTGATTGTCAACGGCCGCGTTGCCATGCAATCACTGACCCGAGCAGATCAGGTGCGTGTGGATGAAGCCGTTGCAGCACTTGCCTGGTCGGTATACAAACCGGAACGCGCTCGTGAGTTAGCAGAACTTGCCGTGCAGGATACCGGCATGGGTAATGTTGATAGCAAGATCACCAAAAACACACGCAAAACATTCGGCACACTGCGTGATCTTTTACGCGCCAAAACAGTCGGCATCATCGAAACCGATGAAAAACGCGGGATGGTCAAATATGCCAAACCGGTGGGAGTGGTGGGTGCCGTCACTCCATCCACCAACCCGGCAGCCACACCGGTGAACAAAGCCATGATGGCACTCAAGGGCAGAAATGCTGTGATCGTTGCTGCCTCTCCTTCAGGCTTTGCCACCACCTTGAAAACTGTTGACTACATGCGTGAAGCGCTGGAAAAAATCGGATTGCCGGCAGATCTGGTGCAAATGCTGCCACCTCCTGTGAATAAGGAAATGACCCAGCAACTCATGGAGCAATGTGATCTGGTTGTCGTTACCGGTTCGCAGAACAATGTAAAGCGTGCCTATTCAAGCGGTACACCAGCCATCGGCGTTGGCGCTGGAAATGTGGCTGTAATGATTGCTGAAACTGCTGACCTTGACGACGCTGCTGAGAAAATATGTGCATCCAAGATTTTTGATAACTCAACGTCCTGTTCCTCAGAGAACTCCATCACGATCGTTGAGAAAATCTATGACGATGCTATCGCAGCACTTCAGCGTGCCGGAGGCTACTACTGCAATGCTGAAGAACGCCAGAAGATCATTGACGCACTCTGGGTCAACGGCAAACTCAACCGACATGTTATCGCGAAAGATCCTGATGTACTGGCAGAAGTTGCCGGGCTTCCTGAAGAAGCGAAAAAGGCAAAATTTTTCATGGTCGAAGAAGTTGGCGTCGGTGACGAATTCCCATTGTCCAATGAAAAATTATCACTGGTTCTGACAGTTTACAAAGCAACTGATTATCACGCCGCTCGTCACCGCTTGCAGGAACTGCTGGACTACGCCGGCATGGGGCATTCGGTTGGCATTCACACCAACGATATGAACGAAGCGCGCAAACTGGCTGAAAACCTCAACGTCGTTCGAGTACTGGTCAATCAGGCGCACACATTTGGCAATGGTGGCAGCTTCAACAACGGCTTCGAATTTACCCTCAGCATGGGCTGTGGCACGTGGGCTGGAAACAGCATCAGTGAAAACCTCAACTACCGGCACTTCATTAACATCACGCACCTGTCAACGATAATACCGGAGGACAAGCCTGATGAAGAAGAGCTGTTCGGCAAGATCTGGGAAAAGTACGGAAAATAGAATTCATGAACTTTGAAGAATTTGCAGCCAAACCATTATTGGCAAAGGCCGGAATCGATGTTCCGCCCAGCCGCCTTGTGACCGACGCAGCAGCAGCCGGCAGTGCTTGCGAGGAAATAGGACCCGTCGTTGTCAAGGCGCAAGTACCAACCGGCAAACGCGGTAAAGCCGGTGGCATTCTGCCTGCCGGCAGTGCTGCAGAGGCCGAGTCAGTTGCCAGCAAAATTCTCGGTATGAGTATCGCTGACCACCTGGTGGAAAAAGTGCTGGTCGAAGCTCAGGCGAATATCAAACAGGAACTGTATGCCGCCATTTTGAATGATCCAGCCAGCAAAGGTCCGCTAATCATGTTTTCCGATATGGGTGGTATGGACATTGAAGAAATTGCAGAAGAAAAACCGGAGCACCTTGTACGACATGAGGTCAACATACAAACCGGGCCGGATGGAGCTTTATTAAAAAAGGATATCGACTCTCTCGTACCTGAAGGTGTCAGCTCAGATGCTGTTGCAGAGTTACTGCTTAAGCTTTACAACGCTTATGCTGACAACGACGCTGAACTAATCGAAATTAACCCGCTGGCTATTCTCGAAGATAATTCTCTTCTTGCTCTGGATTGCAAATTTGTACTCGACGATTCTGCCATTGTTCGGCAAACAGAAATTTCTGCAAACGGCACGCCTGACAAACTGACAGGCCGTGAACTAGCGGCAGCTGAACTTGATCTCAAGTACATCGATCTTGATGGCAATGTCGGTGTACTTGCCAATGGCGCCGGCCTTACCATGACCACCATGGATGTCGTTACACACTACGGCGGCGCACCGGCGAACTTTCTTGAAATCGGTGGCGAAGCCTACACCAAGGCAACTGATGCCTTGAAACTTATGCTGGGCAATGAAAATATTAAGAGCCTGGTGGTTAATTTCTGCGGTGCATTCGCCAGAACCGATGTAATGACCGAAGGTGTCGTCAATGCATGGCTTGAACTGAAACCTGAAATCCCGGTTTTCTTTTCCATCCACGGAACCGGCTCGGTTGATGCGCGAAAAATGCTCAAAGAAAGACTCGACATGACTTCCTATGAAACGATGGATGAAGCCATACAGGCAGCAGTTGCTGCAGCCGGCCCGTTTACCGGAGGTGCATCATGATTATTCGCAACACTGATCGGCTTCTGGTGCAGGGCATTACCGGTAAACAGGGTAGTTTCTGGACCGAGCGCATGCAGGAATATGGCACCCGGGTTGTGGGCGGTGTTAATCCAAAAAAAGCCGGTACTGAATGTTGCGGTGTGCCGGTATTCGGTTCAGCGGTTGACGCGATGAAAAATGGCGGCGAATTTGACGTCTCAATTCTTTTCATTCCACCCCTGGGTGCAGCAAAGGCTGCCAGTGACGCCATGCAGGCAGGTTGTAAAAAACTGGTGTGCCTGACCGAGCATATACCGGTACGCGATGTCATGAACATGATGGCCGAAGCTGCTGAACATGGCACCACCATTGTCGGCCCCAACACAGCCGGGCTGGTAACACCGGGCGAATGTTTTGTAGGTTTTATGCCTGCATTTGAAAGCAGTATTTTCAAGCCGGGCAACATCGGAATTATTTCAAGAAGTGGCTCACTTGGAACCTTGATGTGCCTCAATACCGTACAGGCAGGCTATGGCCAGAGTGCCTTCGTCGGCATCGGCGGCGATCCGATTATCGGCACCACCACTCTCGATGCCTTGAAATCACTGGACAATGATGCAAAGACTGAAGGTGTAGTGATCGTGGGTGAAATCGGTGGCTCCATGGAGGAAGCAGCAGCGGAGTATGCAGCGACCATGAAAAAACCTGTGATTGCATCATTTATCGCGGGTGGCTCCTCACCACCGGGCAAAAAGATGGGTCATGCTGGCGCTATCGTCATGGGCAACAAGGGTACTTATCAGTCGAAAAAAATTGCTCTGGAAAAAGCCGGTGTTGAAGTATTGCCTACACCTTCAGGACTCGGCGCCGCGCTGAAGAATTCCGGCATCAAGGCCAATTAGTCCAATTTATGTCTGCATTTGACCAACTGATCACGCGCGCAAAACAACACCCTGCGCGCGTCGCTCTGCCGGAAGCTACCGACTCACGTATCGTCGCAGCAGCTATCAATGCTGCAGGAGACGAGCGCTGCATTCCTGTACTGGTCGGTGACAAAAGTAAAATTCTTCAAACCACAGATTCAGCAAACCTGAAAGGTATTGAAATCATCGATACCAGTACAGTCAGTTCTGACGATACACTGGTATCTACTCTTTTCGAAAAACGAAAACATAAAGGCATGACGCTTGAGGGCGCCGCCCGGGCACTGGCCGATCCATTGACCTATGCCTGCACACTGGTTCATGCAAAGAAGGTTGATGCCTGTGTAGCAGGTGCGGAGTACCCAACCGCTGACGTAACACGCACTGCCATGCAAATTGTCGGTACAGCCAACAATGCCTCGTTTGTCAGCAGCTTCTTTCTGATGGTTATGAAGCATGATTTCCAACCCCTGAAAGACATCGTTGTGTTTGCAGATTGTGCACTAATGGTGGACCCCGATGCTCGGCAGCTGGCAGAAATTGCCATGCAAACTGCACATAGCACCAAAGCCTTACTGGGTACTACACCGCGCATCGGCCTCTTGTCTTTTTCAACCGCAGGAAGTGCTAAGCACCCGGCTGTCGAAAAGGTGCAAACGGCTGTTGAGACTGTTCAAAGACTCTGCAAAGAATCCAGCGCTTGCAGTGATTGGAAAGTAATAGGTGACGTGCAGTTGGATGCAGCCGTCATCCCCGATATTTTGCAACAGAAAGCGCCCCAGTTTGCCACTGAGCTCGCGGGCGAACTACCCAATATTCTTATTTTTCCAACTCTTGATGCCGGCAATATCGGTTACAAGCTGTGCGAACGCTTTGGTGGTTGCGATGCTGTAGGCCCGGTGCTGCAAGGTCTGGCTCGCCCGGTAAATGATTTATCTCGCGGCTGTAAAACCGAAGACATAGAAAAAATACTGGCAATTACTTCACTTCAAGCCAGTGCTATGCCATAAGGCTGACAATACAGTCCGGCGTGGAAACGCTTCCCGAATCAATTAGCGGCGACTTGAGCCAATGGGGACAGGACTGAACAAACGCCTGATCAACACATAGACAACCCATAAGAACAGTAATGGGAAAACCACTGTCTGCATTATAAAAACCACGATCAGGCGAATAATGTTTTCACTGACTGTATCTGCAACACGCCCGTAATCATCCAATCGCTGTTCAAAGTCAATCTGCTTTACAGCAGAGCGATAAATGTTGCGTGCCTTATCGATAATTCCGCCATTATCTTCACTACTCTGGGTAAGCACTTCCTCATTGATGTCATCAATGCTGTCCCTCGCTGTTTCCAGCTGCAAACTGGCTACTTCATAGTTTTCCTTCAAAAAGGTGTGATAGACCCAATCGTTGGCAATAGAAATCAGTGGGACCATAAAACGCAATACAGCCATCAAGAGGAACAATCGAACAAAAAAAGCGCGCAAGCGCGGCAGAGAACTACCTCCCACCCAGTAAAGCCATAGCAAGGCCCATCCTGCAACACAAAGGCCAATGAGGATTCCATGCCAGGCGCTCATCGATAACAGAACTTGCTGAACCCCAAGAGAGCTTGACGCCAACAACATAATCCAGGAAAAACGCTCAACCAGATCATTTACCGGATCCAGTATCTCACCGGGCGCGAATATAACACCGATACCGGCCGGTTGAACCGCAAATTCAGTACCTTGCGCTACTGAAATAACACCATTCAGACCACGCGCGATTGCGAAACCGGCAAGAGAGCGCTTGAAGGCACTATCCAGATGAGAGGAGCTGGTTTCTTCAAGCGGATTAATAAACGCAATAACCACCAACGCCACCACCAGCAATGTAGTCAGTATGCGCATATCCAAGCGTTTACGTTTAGCACTCTCTTTACTCACAGTATTTCAGCACCGCCAATCGTGTTAACTACTACATTTTATAACTATTATTTAGTAGTCTAGCTGAGCTACCAGTGGTGTCTTGTTACAGCAACGGCACATTTCGCTAACCACGTACCCAGATAGGAGTGCGAGGTTTGATGGCGAGTGCTATTGTGTAGGGCCAATGATATAAGTAGCATTCCAGTCAACAGATCCCCAAAAAACCTGTTTAGCCCTACAGCCGCGCTATATGTCCGTGACTGAAAACAACCAAGAATCCGCCAAGCCAAAAAGCGGCGCCGCTGGTCAGACAAACGCTGTCAGGGGCAGTTGGCCCACGCTGATTGTTTCCCTGCTGGTATTAGTTTGTGTGTGGGCAATTGCTGCATCTATCAGCAATAGCCGCGCACTGCCCTCGCCCCTCGCCGTGCTTCAGGCACTTATAACGGAAGCCAGCAGTGGGGAATTGTTTTTTCACCTTTCCATGACCTTGACCCGTGTCATTATGGCCTTTGTGATCGCCATGGCCATTGGCTCAGCAATCGGCATTTTGCTTGGCATGAACAAACGCGCCAACGATTTTTTTGATTCCTGGCTTATTTTTCTGCTTAACATTCCTGCACTGGTCATTATCGTACTTGCCTATATCTGGTTCGGGCTGAATGAAGCGGCTGCGGTGGGCGCAGTAGCGGTTAACAAGATTCCAAACGTGGTTGTAACGCTACGCGAAGGTGCAAGGACACTGGATGTGGAATTGCTTGAAATGGCCAAGGTCTATAGGTTCAGTATCTGGCAACGCATCAGGCATGTCATTGTTCCGCAGTTACAACCGTTCTTTGCCGCCGCCATGCGCTCCGGGATTTCACTAATCTGGAAAATTGTGCTGGTAGTTGAATTGTTGGGGCGCTCCAATGGAGTCGGGTTCCAGATACACTTGTATTTTCAGCTATTTGATGTTGCTACTATTCTGGCTTACACACTGGCGTTTGTTGTCATCATGCTGATCGTAGAATTCGCCATCTTGCAACGCTTTGAACGGCATGTAACGCGCTGGCGCCAGCGTGACAATAACGCGTGGTAGCCGACAACAATAGATACCATTCTTTGCACGTTTTTTTTAAATTGGCTTGTACGAATTTGGTGGCAAGGCACCGTAGATATGCGGGAATAACTCCGTGCCACCCACTGTATTTTCAAAGACAGGTTTCAGTTTATCAGGCAGACTCGCTACATCTATCTGAATCACTGTGTAGTCAGCGGTGTTGGAAAAATAACGCTCCAGCACACCGGGCAACTGTTCAGAAAGGCAACAATGGATAAACCCTTCACGGGCCAGGGAATCACAAACGTATTGACCTGCAGAGGTAGCACGGTGCAGATCAGGATGCATGGCCACATGAAACACAACAGTATTGTTCCGGCTATTCAATGGCTTCCGGGAATTTGATGATACTGCTGTTGCAACCTGTCTAGCAGCATCGCTCTTTTCTGACTTACTTTCTGACTCACTCATCAGGCCGCACCAAAACCTGCGTCTCCGGCAATTTCAATATGACCAATTGCTTCACCGCGTGAATTGTTGATGGTTGGCGTAAAATGATTTGCCAGTTTTGAGTATTGCGTTTCATCGATTGCGCCAAGCTGTTTCAGTACAGCACCCAGCAAGACTTCAGCAGCCTGCTTGTTGCCATCATCAATTTTTAACGATATGCCCAGGCCGAGTTCAGTCAGTACCGCACAATAACACCCGTCAGCACCGGTTTTAACCAGCACCGGTTTACCCGTTTCCAGCATCAGATCGCTGCACAATCGGTCAGCACCTGCAACCAGATACGGCTCTTCAGACACAGCTTGCAAGATCATCTGGGTAGCAAATTTTCGCTCCATGCCAAGCCCGGCCGGGTCTCCCAACCGTGCCATTGCAGTCGCCAGGAGACGACCGGGCAAGGCAAGCGTAGGTATGCCACAACCATCATAGCCATAGGGTAACTTGGCAACTTCTATCCCACACAATTCTTCAAGCACCTGAAACCATCGCTGTTGCACGTTGTGCTGGTACAGGCGATAGTCTGCTGTTTTATCGCCCATGTAACGTGCTGTGGTAAGCATACCCATATGCTTGCCAGAGCAATTATGATGGTAACGACGGGGCACACCGCTTGAACGAATGAGTTCGAACTGGGTTTGCGCGTGCAGAGGGAGTTCAGCACCACATTCCAGATCGCTCTCTTCAAGCTTGACCTTTTCCAACCAGTTTATAACCAGATTGGTATGTGCGAACTCACCGTTGTGAGATGCACAGGCAAGCGCTATGTGCCGGTTATCAAGACCATAGTGCTCAATAGCACCTGACTCGACAAAAGGTACAGCCTGGATAAATTTTATCGCTGATCGCGGGTAGTGAGGCATATCGATATCGCCGATCGAGAATACCACCTGACCCTTGTTGTCACACACTGCAACGAAGCCTCGATGCCTGCCTTCGATAGCACTGCCTCGCCAGCGATTAACCAATATTGGATTCACGGTTCTACCTGTTGTGCCTGGTTACGCTTTAGCGGAAATGCCGGTAGCGGCCCGCAGCTGATCCATTAGTGCTCGCGATTCGATTCTGGCCTTGCGAGCACCCTCTTCAAGAATATCGTCAATGGCAGACGGCTTCTCCATCAATTGCAGATACTTTTCACGCGGTTCAGCCAGCGTTTCATTAACTTTCTCAAACAGGCGCTGCTTGGAGTCGCCCCAGGAAATGCCAGCAGCATAATCCTCTCGCATGGCAGCCGCTTCTTCATCAGTACAGAATGCCCTGTAAATTTCGAAAACCACACTGTCGTCAGGATCTTTAGGCTCACCCGGCTCCAGCGAATTGGTTTTTATTTTCATGATGGATTTGCGCAGCTTTTTTTCAGTTTCAAACAAGGGAATAGTATTGTTATAACTCTTGCTCATTTTGCGCCCATCCAGGCCGGACAATACGGCCGTGCGTTCCTCAACTACAACTTCTGGTATGACCAGCAACTCACCATAGTGATGATTGAATCGTTGGGCAATGTCACGAGTCATTTCCAGATGTTGAATCTGGTCTTTACCGACCGGCACCTTGGTCGCCTTGAACATAAGGATATCGGCAGCCATCAGGATGGGGTAACTGAACAGCCCCATAGTGATTCCCTTATCCGGATCAGCGGAGCCGGATTCAACATTTTCCTGCACCAGAGCTTTGTATGCATGCGCACGGTTCAACAGCCCTTTGGCCGCCATGCAGGTTAGCATCCAGGTCAGCTCAGGAATTTCCGGTATATCCGATTGCCGATAGAAAGTCACCTTGTCAGGATCCAGCCCGGATGCAAGCCAGGTCGCGGCTATCTCCAGGCGCGACTGCCTGACAAGCTCGGCATCAGTTGATTTTATCAATGCATGGTAGTCCGCCAGAAAGTAGTAACTCTCATTACTCTCGATACGGCTGGCTTCAATCGCCGGACGTACAGCTCCCACATAGTTACCGAGATGCGGCGTGCCAGTGGTGGTTATACCCGTCAAATAGGTTTGTTTACTCATGTCTTGCTGCTTGCTTGATGCTGGAAATCCGAAACTGACTTGTTTGCTTGCGGTTTGCTTGCGCATTGACTAACTTTTCTACGAACCGAAGCTGCTACCTGATTGCAAACAGGCCTTCCACTTCAACCGCTGCATTCATCGGCAACGAGGCTACACCCACAGCTGCTCGAGCATGCACTCCACGATCACCCAGTATTTCGCCAATCAGCTCTGATGCACCATTAACTACTTTTGGATGATCAACAAAGTCGGCAGTGGAAGAAACAAAACCACCCAGCCGTATGCATCTGACAATTCGCTCAAGGTCACCGTTACAGGCTGCAGCCATTTGCGACAGCATATTGATCGCGCATTGCCTGGCGGCAGCGGCCCCCTGCTCCAGTGTCACCGTATCTCCACACTGGCCGGTATGCAGCAGCTTGCCATCAGCAAAAGGTAGCTGGCCTGATACAGTCACGATATTATTGTGTTCTACAAAGCCTACATAGGCGGCCACGGGTGCCGGTGCAGGCGGCAATTCGATGCAGGCGGCCTGCAGGCGTTGCTGTATTGAATCTGACATGATTGTCTCCGTACTAATTGCGCCGAACCGGCCCCGATTCAGGGCCGGCAGTATTATCACTAACCGCGTAGAATACCAGTACGATGCTGCTTAAGGTAGCGCAACGCCAATAAATCCAACTAGACGACTCCGGGGATGCCGGAAGGACGCACTTATGGCACTGGATATCATTGAAATTGGTCACCCGGTTCTACGCGAAATAGCTACAGAGGTGTCAATTGATGAGCTGAAAACAGACGAAATGCAGCAATTCATTGACGACCTGATCGACACCAAACGACAGGCCAACGGTGCAGGTATCGCAGCCAATCAGGTCGCATCTGCTCGCCGCATCTATGTCGTGGAAGTCGCCAACAACCCTCGATACCCGTACAAACCTGAATATCCACTAACTGTTATGGTCAACCCGAGCATCGAATTTCAATCTCAAGAGAGGTTTGACAACTTCGAAGGCTGTCTGTCCATACCCAATCTCCGGGGTGTCGTAAAACGTTGCCCGGAAATCAAAGTAACCGGACTGGATCGTTTTGCTGAGAAGGTCGAATTTGAAATCAAAGGAATTACTGCCGGCACTTTCCAACACGAGCAAGACCACCTGGACGGAGTACTTTTCCCGGACAAGGTTGAAGACACCACCACTTTATGTACGTGGAGCGAGTTTACAGAACGATATGAAGAGGGTTTTCGCGAGCACGTATCCAATATTGTGAAACGCTATGGCAGCTGATAATTTATACAACGACCAACAGGTGCAGGAGCATCTGACACAGCATCTTCCACTCTGGTATTTTGAACAAGGGTGGATCTGTCGTAAATACAAAACCAGCAGCTGGAAGAGCACCCTGATGGTAATCAACACCGTCGGCCACTTGGCTGAAGCCGCCTGGCACCATCCGGATATTGCTGCATCTTTTAATCAGGTTGTTGTGAAACTCAAAAACCATCATGCAAAAGGCATTACTGATAAGGATTTTGAACTGGCAATAAAAATTGAAGAGTTAGTGCAATGGCAACCGGGTAAGGAAGACGGCGCATTAACAGGTACGCCGGATGAACCCAGACATAGTTACATAAAATATGACCATCCAGATGCTGGCAAAGGAGAGATAGGTTGAGTGACTTTAATGTAGGATTTGTTGGTCTGGGTTTGATGGGTAGCGGTTTTACCGAAAGGCTCGTTGAAAAAGGCTATTCTGTATTCGGTTACGATCGCAAACCCGAAAAGGTTGAAGCTGCAAAAAAACAGGGAGTGAAAGCCACAGAAAATCCGGCAGATATTGCCCGGCATGCCACGCAAATTCACGTATGCGTTATGACACCCAATGATCTCGAAGAAGTTATTTTCAGTAAGGAAGGCCTATGCGGTAATCCGGGAATAGCTGAAATACTGGTCGATCATTCAACTACGCCGGTAGATGTCACCAAAGACTTCGCACAACGTCTAAACAAAAAAACCGGAATACAATGGATTGATGCTCCTGTATCAGGCGGGCCATCGGCGGCGCGTGAGGGAACTCTTGCCATAATGGCAGGTGCTACAGAGCAGACGTTTGAACGAGCAATACCCATTCTGCAGCATCTTGGCGAATGCACCCGTATGGGGGATGTTGGCGCTGGCCAGGTAACAAAGATGGTCAACCAGATTCTGGTTTTAAATAACTACTGCGTACAGGCAGAAGCGCTAGCCATGGCAGAGGCAGGTGGTGTGGACCCGGAAAAAATCCCTGCAGCACTGGCCCGGGGACACGCCGGTTCGAATCTGTTGCAACATCTCTTCCCGCGGATGATAAAACGTGACTTTGAACCGGCCGGCTATGCTTTCCAGATTCTCAAAGATCTGCAAATGGTTGGTGATCTGGCAAAGTCTCTTGATGTTGAGACACCGATGTCGGCGCAGGCCACCATGTTGTTTTCCAAACTCAACGATGCTGGAAACGGAAAACTCGATGGCACGTCAATAATGAAACTCTACAAGGGAGAGTTAGGTATTCCAGATACCGGAGAAGATTCTCAGAGTGTGGAAATATTCAGCCAATGATTTGGGCCAGCAATAGCAAAGAGTACGGTTACCATGTTCCAACAAATTCAAAATAGAATTTTCAAGACAAGGCGTCATTTATTTTTTCTCACACTACTTTTCTCAGTAGTGGCACCATTGAGTGCTGCTATCGATGTGCCAGTTTACTATATCGCCAGAGATATCGAATCACCATTGCCCTTATCACTGGTAGACAAAAGGGTTGAGAAAGACGGTTTCTCAGGCGCTGAACTGGGACTCAAAGATAACCAGACCACAGGTAAGTTTCTCGGTCATGAATACAGGCTTATCGATATATTCGTAGCAGAAGATGCTGAAATCAAGGAATCTATATCCAAAGCGGGTGAAAACGATCCTGAAATAATTGTTGCCAATCTGGAGGCAGACGATCTTCTTGCAGTAGCTGACCGCTTTCCTGAATCTTTACTGATCAACGTACGAGCTGAGGACAATCGCGTCCGGGATGCAGATTGTAGAGCGAATGTCTTTCACGTAGCACCCTCACGTGCCATGCTGACTGATGCACTGGCGCAATATCTGGCATGGAAACGATGGAACCGGGTGATAATCGTCAAAGGACGCCATCCAGACGACGCGCTATATGCAGAATCCCTGGAGCGTGCCAGCAAACGCTTCGGTCTTAAGGTAATAGATCGCAAAGACTGGACAAGTATTCCCGGTGCGAGACGCACGGATTCTGGTCATCACAATGCGCAACAGGAAATACCGCAATTTTCGCAGTTCAAAGAACACGACGTCTTGCTCGTGGCAGACGAGATCGATGAATTCGGTGAATATCTACCCTACCGTACTCGATTACCACGCCTGATCGCTGGGACGCAGGGGCTGATGCCAACATCATGGCATCGTTCCCATGAGCAATGGGGCGCCACACAAATACAAAGACGTTTTGAAAAAATCGCGTCGCGAACGATGACAAGACTTGACTACCATTCATGGTTGGCGATGCGAACACTGGGAGAAGCCATTACGGTTACCAACAGTGCGGACCCCGCTATATTGCGACAGCACATGATTTCCGACAAATTTAAACTGGCTGGATTCAAAGGCAAACCATTGACCTTCAGAACCTACAACGGCCAATTGCGTCAACCCGTACTGGTAGTGGCTCCTAGAATGCTTGTTACTGTTTCCCCTCAGGATGGGTTTCTGCACCAACTTACCGAACTGGATACTCTGGGAATCGATGAACCTCAATCAGCCTGCAAGGCGTTCAAGGCGGCTGAATAACAATAGCTGTAGCTCTAAGCCCATTTGATTTCAGAATCCATCATCGCATCCATGATCTCCGATTATAGCTCTGAGAAAAACAAACAAGACGAAAGACTGCCTGGCAAGGACGCCCTCTCAGTTTCCAAAATCTGTTTCAATTACGGAAAAAAGCAGGTACTTCATGATGTTGATATACAAGTTGAAAGAAATAGTTTTGTAGCATTATTGGGCGCTAATGGCGCTGGTAAAACCACACTTTTTTCCATTATAACCGGACTTTATGGCGCATCCTCAGGCAACATAGACATAGGAGGGCAAAGTCTTCTTACATCAACACAACAAGCATTATCGCAAATTGGTGTCGTGTTTCAGCGCCCAACGCTGGATCGCGATCTCACTGTGTTACAAAACCTGCTTTATTTTTGCCAGCTACAGGGAATCCCGTCCAACACAGCCAAGACTCGGATTGATACCGCATTACATACCCATGGACTGGCTGAATTGAAGAAAGCAAAAATCACTGAACTCAGTGGCGGCCAACAAAGACGGGTTGAATTAGCACGGTCTCTGTTACATAAACCCGGTTTGTTGCTGCTTGATGAACCAACAGTCGGCCTGGACTATAAAAATCGCATAGACTTTGTAAGCCGAGTGAAACAACTTTGCAAGGAAAATGGCACCGGTGTACTTTGGGCAACACATCTAATGGATGAAGTTGAAGATGCTGATTATATTTACATACTGCATCACGGCAAGGTTATTTCATCCGGCCGGACAACTGAATTACGTGAAATACATCAGCACAATAGTGTTGCCAGCCTGTTCCAGCATCTGACACAAAATGCCCAAGAGACAAGCCAGTGAACAAAGCACATGCTCTTTATTGTCTGAAAGGTATTGTCGTCCGTGAAAGCTTACGCTTTCTAAATCAAAGAGGGCGATTCTTTTCCGCTTTGGTCAGGCCGTTGGTTTGGCTGTTTATTTTTGCCGCCGGCTTTCGTTCAGTACTGGGAGTTTCAATTATCCCACCCTATCAAACCTACATACTTTATGAAGAATACATAACACCGGGTTTGCTTGGTATGATTTTGTTATTCAACGGCATGCAAAGCTCGCTTTCAATGGTTTATGACCGTGAAATGGGCAGCATGAGACTGTTGCTGGTATCGCCATTGCCACGATGGTATCTGTTGTTCTGCAAATTGCTGGCAGGAGTTGCCGTTGCCTTGCTGCAGGTTTACATCTTTCTACTGATCGCCTGGTTCTGGGAAGTTCGGCCGCCCATCGGCGGCTATTTTCTGCTTGCACCTGCGTTGATACTTTCTGGACTCATGCTTGGCTCACTCGGATTAATGCTGTCATCATTTGTCAAACAGCTTGAGAACTTCGCAGGAGTTATGAATTTCGTTATTTTCCCTATGTTTTTTGCTTCCTCAGCACTCTATCCCTTGTGGAGAATTCGTGATTCCAGTGAACTTCTATACTGGATAGGTTTTTTAAATCCATTTACGCATGCAATCGAATTGATCAGATTTTCTCTGTACTTGCAATTTAACTGGCAGGCAGCATTAGCCGTGCTGTTTTGCACATTAGGGTTTCTGGCAATCGCCATTATTGGCTATGACCCCTTACGTGGATTTTTACCTCGCAAAGGAGTAGCTACCTAACGTAAAAGATAGATAATCACATCTGATTATTGAAAAATAGATCATTCCAGCTTTTCATCATCTTCGAAAAGCAACGACAATCGCATCAACGTTATTGACATCAGGCTGGGTAATGATCAGCAACAGATTGTTCTTCAATCGGTTGGCCTACGATGTCTCCCAAACCACTTACAATATTTTTGCAATCATCCGTGGAACGCTCACCACGCGGCTTATCAATAATCACTGACTCCAGCACTCTGGTAGGTCTCGGACCAAGTACATGAATGGTATCGGCAAGCTCTGCTGCCTCATGCAGGTTATGGGTAACCATTAAAACAGTTGTAGGTCTGGCAGCCCAGATGGATAACAGCAGTTTTCTTAACTTACCCGCGGTGTTTTCATCCAGTGAGACAAATGGCTCATCCAATATCAATAGAGCTGGCTGAATTGCAAAGGCACGCACAAGAGAGACACGCCGGGCCAAACCAAGGGATAACTCAGCAGGATAAAAATCCAGCATGGTTTCAAGACCTGTCATCTCATAGAGTCTTTGCAAATCAGCATAGCTGGTGGAATCGGTGAGACTGTGATCATCTGGACTGGCTGCAGATGCCATACACAGCTCTACATTTTGCCGGACAGTACGCCAGGGCAACAGCCTGGGCTCTTGAAAGACTGCCGCAGTTTTGCTTTGAGTAAAGGCGGGTATCTCGCCTTGATACTGTTTATCAAGGCCCAGTATGATTTTTAATGTAGTTGTTTTGCCACAACCAGACGGACCAACAATACAAGTGAATTGATTTTCAGGCACCTCGAATTCAAGGTTTTTAATCGCCAGCAATTCACCTCCACGAGCAGATTGAAATCGCTTCTCAGCAATCGATATGCTGCGTGATTCGAACATCTGAAATTAGCAGGTAATTCCTGAAACTTATTCTGGAATATTGTTCCAATAAGTTCCTTCAACCATTTCAGTCGCAGTGCCAACAAGTTTCTTGCCACCTAACTCGGCGAGCAAGCTGTAGACCTTCGAAGCGTCGTCAACCTCTTCAGCAATCGGACGATTGGGGATTCCCTCCCTAAAACGATCCCGCAATACAGCCAGAGCGTCAGGCTTGTCTTTAATAGCCCCATCACTCGCCAATCTGTTCCATTCGTCATCAGAAGAATTTAAAAGCTCCTTGGTCGCCCGAGAGGCTTTTACAAAACCTTCGGCGGCACCAGGATTTTTCCGAGCCCATGATTCACTGAAAACATAACCAATCGCAGAGACCGGCCCACTTGCCCCTAACGCGGCTGCAGCGTCCAGACCACTAACAAGGCGCTTGAATCCAACAGCTTCCAGCCTGGCGCAGAAATGCCAGAAGTTAAGCATCGCATCCAACTCACCTTCACGCGTCTTCTCAGCAAGCAGAGGTGGAGCACCGAATACCACTTCGTTTTCACTCGCAAGGTCAAAGTTGAAATCCTGTTTAGCCATGCCTTGCAGCAGCAGCCAGTTCTTATCCAGCGGGCCACCTGCAACACCAATCTTCATACCTTTGACATCACCCAGAGTTTTGGCTTCTGAGTCACCGGGTACCATTATGGCGCCTACAGCAGATGAGTAAGGCACAAATGTTAAATCCTGGCCGGAGGCACGTTGCCTTGATACCCACAACCAGTCAGATACGATTACGTCAACCTCGCCTCCCTGCAATGCAATTTTAGTGGCATCGCCACTGGCGTAAGGCACGATTTCAGCACTTATACCGTTGTCTTTGTCAAAGCCGTTGGCGATCATCGACTTAAGTTCCCAATTGACTGTGCCAAACTTGAGTAACCCGACTTTGATGTTAGTCTCAGCAAGCACAGACTGGCTAACCAACAATAAAGAAAAAACTGCGACAAGCGAACAAGCGCGAAAGCCTCGTAGATTCATTTGTAGCTCCAATGTGGTTTTATACTTATCAGCCAGAGTAGGCGATACATGTCTATATTTAAAGATTTAATGAACTTCCCGGTGACCTTCAAGAAGCTCGTTTATTTTACCAATGTAAATAAACAGTGCCTTGTGGGTCTCAGGATTTTTTTCTTTCAGCGCTAATGATTGCGCTGTGAAGTGCTTGACTTGCAAGTCATGGTCTTTAAGCAGGTGTTCCAACACCACTTTATCATTCTCAGTAGGGTCGAGATTGAAGTTCTTTTTTTTAAGCTCCAGAACATTAAGAAAATCAAAATGTCGTTGCTTGGTGGTTTCCATAGCATTGTATGATTGCCATGTTGTCGCAGAATCCAACCTCTGTTGATCAGTCATCACCAGAATTGGCAACTGCTTTGTCTCGGTTTTCACCTCTTCATCCACGTGTTTGGTACCCGCAATATTCGCTGTTAAAAATTAAATATTCGCCAAGAGATATTTTATCCACCAATGTACGACATTTCGATCTTCGGCTTTAAAACAACGACATGGCTACGTGTCTCGGAGTAGCGATCCTCACGACCAGCCCATAGTTTGTGCAAATTGCTTAGTAACTGCTCGTCACTGATGTTGTTACGCAGCAACTCGCGCAAATCATGGCCCTGTGAGGCGAACAGACAAGTGTAAAGACTACCCACAGCAGACAAGCGGGCACGCGAGCAATCACCACAGAATGGTTTGGATACAGAAGAGATAATGCCGATTTCACCACCGCCATCCTTGTATCGCCAGCGTTTGGCAACCTCTCCTTTGTAGTTCGGGTCGATAGCTTCAAGAGGCAATTCCTGATTAATAATTTCTGCAATCTCACGGCTGTTGACAACATGTTCCATATCCCAACCATTGGAATTACCAACATCCATAAATTCAATGAAACGTAAGATCTGCCCCGTGCCATGGAAGAACCTGGCCATAGGCAAAATACTATGTTCATTGAGCCCTTTCTTTACCACCATGTTGACTTTGACTGCCTCAAACCCGGCAGCAGACGCCGCTTCAATGCCTTTAAGTACTGTTTCCACGTCGATGTCAACATCATTAACACGCATAAAGGTTTCATCATCCAATGCGTCAAGACTGACATTAACCCGCTGCAGACCGGCATCACGCAAACTGTTAGCCCTGGCTGTGGTTAGCAAAGAAGCATTGGTGGTCAGACTGATATCGTTTATGCCGTCGACTGCAGCTATTTGTTCAATAAGCTTTTCAAGGTCATTACGCAGTAGGGGTTCTCCTCCTGTCAGACGTATCTTGCTCACCCCCAATTGTTGGAAGGCACGAACAACGCGCAGAATTTCTTCGAAAGATAAAAGTTCACGACGCGGCAGGAATTTGTAGGATTTATTGAATACCTCTTTAGGCATGCAATAAACGCAACGAAAGTTACATCGATCGGTGACAGATATGCGCAAATCATGGAGCGGTCGGTGCAAGCGATCGAGTACTCGTCCAGTAGTAACTGGTTCAGCCAATCCCGAATTTCCAGTGGCTGGAAGACAGTCGTCTTTATCTTTGATATTGCTCACAAGACTTCACAAGTATGATTCTGCATTGCTAGAGTCTACTCCTGATCGGGGAGCCATAAAAGCACTGTAGGAGTTAACCACCGCCACGTTGGAAGTGACGGTGGAAATTTTCAGCAAATTCTTTGAACTGGTCCTCAGTGAGATTTCTGGCTACAAAATCTACACGACACCAAGGTATCTCCAATAGTGCGATTTTTCGCAGCTGTTGCGGGCCAAGCTCAATAGTTACTTCTCCCTCACCCACTACTACTGTCGCGCCATTGCTGTGCAAGGTGTAGCTATGTTCACCAACTGCGCGCGGCAAAGTGCGCTGAAAGTTCTGCATGGTCAAAGCCATGTCTCTGCTATCACGTATTTCCAACGTTATCAGTGCTCAGGTAGGTCGGGCCGCTACTAACCGCCAGCTACTGGCGGCCATATGGCAAGAACATCACCATTTTTTAACGGCCCCGGTTGATCACGGTCGGTTTCACAAACGAATACACCATTGATCAAAACCAGATGGGCGAGTTCCCTGGGCACCTTATAGCGGTCAATAATCTGATTAAGCGTCACATCTTCTGCAACGTCTATATTGATACGATTGTCTTTTGCTCCGGATGGCAGCAGATCAGACAATGTTGCGTATAGCTTGAGGGTAATCTGCATCTTAATTCCAACAAAAGCGTCCAACAAAAGCGTCCAACAAAAGCATCCAAACAAAAGCTGCAGCCTCAGGCACTCAGGTCGCTTGCTTGTTGCTGCGCGGTTGCCAGATAGGCATCCATCAGTCTGGTAGGGTCGCTTTGCAATTTGCCCTTCCAGTCTGCCAGAGACTTTCCGGTTTGGATTAAGCCACGCATCGCGCCCACATGCTGGGTCATACCCAGACTGCTAGCACCGACAAGCACATCGTCCTTGAATTGCAGATTGATATATTTGTATTTTTCCTTATCGACCAGTTCCACCTCATCACCACCGGGTACGCCCATCCACATACCAAACGATGTGGAGATCAGACCTACCGTATCAAGCACATTCATATTGACAGTGCCACGATGAGCCGTATTGTGACCGTGAGCCATATTGTGCGCCGCAATACGGCCATGTTCGACCGCTGTCGGCTGAATAGCCTGCACATAGTATTCACCCGTAGAGTAATCACGGCCTTGCGCGACGTCACCTGCCGCGTAGACATCGGTTGCGCTAGTCATCTGGCAATCATCCACCACAATGCCGTCTTTAACTTCAATGCCACTACCGTCGAGAAAAGCCGTGTTAGATCGAACACCGGTGGCACAGATCACCAGATCGGCATCAATACTGTTGCCGGAATCCAGGCTAACCTTTAATGGCTTGCCAGCGCCCTGACTGATTTCGCTGACTTTTGTTGAGGTCAGAACCTGAATACCCTGACTGACACACCAGTCCTTGATCATGGTGCCCATCGTTTCATTAGTCATGCGACTGACCATACGGTTTTCCATTTCCACCACTGTCAGGTTAACTTTACGAGCTGCCAGTGCCTCAAGAATGATGCAACCGATGAAGCCGGCTCCCATCAGTACAACGCTGGAACCCGGCGCTGCTTTCTCTATGATTTTATGGGCATCAGCAAGCGTCCAGCAATTGTAGACACCTTCCATATCAATACCACCAATTGGCGGCTTCATGGGTGTAGCACCAGTCGCAATCAAAAGACGGTCGTAATTCATTGAGCTACCGTCAGCCAAAGCCAACTCCTTACCAGCGGTATTCACGGAACTCACACGATTTTGCACAACGTTAATATTCATGTTGCTGTAATGAGCCGCATCTTTACGCAGGTAGGTACCGTCCTCCTTGATATCGCCAACAAGAAAATAGGGAATCGCCATGCGTGAATAAGGTGGTTTGTTCTCGGCACCCAGCAGGGTAATGCTGCTTGCAGGGTCGTATTTTCGTAAGTTCTCGGCCGCGACTACGCCGGCAGGACCTGCCCCAACAATTACGTGATGCATACTTTTCCCCTTTCGTTCAAAACCGAGCCAATCAGAAATCCAGCTTCAAGAGTTAGCTTGAAAAGCCGGCCAGTCTTGCCATTTGTTCAAACAAGCTACTTTGTTAGCTATTCAACAGACAAAAACGGGCACGACCAGCGCACCCGTTTTGTTGCTACGTTTTTTCAAAAGTGCTTTGTACTTTTCTTTCAAAAATACTTTCGTCAAAAGATTTGCAGACAAAGTTTTTGCCCGCAATCCAATCCTGCCGGAACCTAACTTGGCAGATTAAACTTCTGACGGATATCGCTGGTGACTTCACCGCTACCAGTCCAACCACGCAGCTGGTAATACTCAGGCAACATCTTGTCGAGTTCATTGACGCGGTCTTTCGCAGGGCCGGAATTTGCACCCTCGGTCAACAAACGCTTGGGCAGGCTATCCATACTGCCATCGATACCGGCTTTGACATTGAAATCACGTTCCAGATTCCAGATACGCTCACCGACTTCAAGCATCTTGTCCGGACTCCAGTTGCCCTCACACGCAGAATCAATTTGCGGAGCGATATCATCCAGTGTCCAGGCAAAAGTTGTAAATACACATAAGCCCGATGAATCAACAGCTGCGGTCGCATCCTGAAATGCTTTAACAAGTCCAGCCTTGCCTTCTGAAACCAACGGATCAGTTTTTTCCGGCACACCCAGAATTTCTGATGACACCGTATAGGCTCGAAGATGACATGCACCACGATTGGACGTGGCGTAAGCCAGACCCATGCCCTGAATACCACGTGGGTCGTATGCCGGGAATTCCTGGCCTTTGACTGTCATTGATAACTCGGGGTGTCCGTACTTCTCACAGAGACGCTGTGCGCCCAGCCCCAGGTCTTTACCGAAGCCTTCGCCCTTGGCAACTTTCTCGGCCGCCCAGCAAAGTGCCTCAGCAGAACCGAATCGCAATTCCATTCCACCCGTGTGGGAGTCAGTGATTGCGCCTTTTTCGTAAAGTTCCATGGCAGCAGCAACCGTTGACCCAAAGGATATGGGGTCCATACCGTCTTCGTTGCAAAGGAAGTTGGCATAGGTCAAAGCATCAATATCATCTACCCCGGTATCAGGGCCCAGTGCCCAGGCTGCTTCATACTCCAGCCCACCTGAATTGATCCAGTACTCAGGCTTGTCTTTGACAGAGAAGTGAGTACGGTCAATCGTCGAGATACGACCACAGGCGATGGTGCAAGAGAAGCAAGCGCCGTTAGTGGTCAGGTTCGGCTTGCCATCGCTTTTACGCGGCTCATGCATCGCTTCACCAGAAACCTTTGATGCCCCTTCGAACTGCACTTCGCGCATGTTGCGTGTCGGCAGTGCACCGACTTCGTTGATAACGTTCATCAGAACCTGTGTGCCGTAGGTTGGCAAACCCTCACCGGTCACAGCATTTTCAGCCAATACAGCTTTACCGGCCTTAACAGTTTCCTGGAAGCGTTTCGGGTCTTTAATCGTATTGAGACCCAATGTGCCACGAATCGCAACCGCTTTAAGATTCTTCGACGCCATGACAGTACCAACGCCGGAACGCCCTGCTGCACGGTGCAAGTCATTAACGACAGCACCGTAGAGACAACCCTGCTCGGCCGATCGGCCAACCATGGCAATACGGGTTTGCGGGTCTTGTACTTTAGTACGGAGAATTTTGTCTGCCTCCCACACCGACTTGCCCCACATATCGTCAGCTGATTGTAATGTGGCAGTACCGTCAGTGATATGAAGGTATACAGGTGATGCTGCCTTGCCTTCGAATATGACCATATCCCAACCGGCCATCTTCATTTCAGCACCGAAAAAGCCACCTGAATTCGAACAAGCTACCGCATTGGTGAGCGGGCTTTTACAGATAACCGAGTACCGGCCACCAGTTGATGCATTAGTACCGGTCAAAGGGCCGGTTGCCATAATCAGTTTGTTGTCAGGGCCCAGTGGATCAACAGTTGGAGCGACTTCTTCTACAAGATAACGTGTAGCCAGGCCACGCTGACCCAGGTAATCATTTGCCCAATCCATATTGAGCGCTTCTTCGGTACAGGTGCCAGCCGTGAGGTCGACCCGTAGCAGTTTTTTAGTCCAAGCCATGTTTAATGTCTCCTACGCGCCAGCGTTGTCAGTTTTAGAAGCCCAGGCTCTCATCTTATCGAGCCCTGTGGCGTCGGCATCAATGTAGGTGATGGCACCCGTAGGGCAAGCATCTGCACACTGTGGATCGCCACCACAAAGATTACATTTGACAACCTTACCGGTAGATGAGTTGTAGTTGATCGTGCCGAAGGGGCAGGCTATCGTACAAACCTTGCAGCCCACACAGATGTCTTCGTTAACGTCTTTGGAGCCATTTTCAGGATTCAGTGTGATTGCATCTACCGGGCAAGCAGTCATGCACCAGGCTTCATCACACTGGGTGCAGGTGTAAGGGACATACCTCCCCTCATCGTGAAAACTGAAAACCTTGATACGCGATTTGGCGGGATTGAATAGGCCTTCCTGTTCCAATGAGCAGGCTGACTCACACTGCAGGCATCCGGTGCACTTGCCCGGTTCGATGTGAAGCGACTTCTGCATGTATTTTCCTCCAATAGGGTTTTCTGGGTTTTTCGGTAATATTTGTAGTCCGCAGGCGCTGGCCTTAGCCATGACCATTCGCACACAAATAACCACACTAACAGTGTAGCTATTTACTGTAACAGCTGGCAATAGCTAAAAGGTACTATATCCGCTACCCCTGGACGAAATAACCGCCTCGATAAATCGCCAATTCTCATGCAACACCAGTATCTCAACGGAATATCAAGCGTTTACGACACAAGGCACGATTTACCGGGCTTTATTGACGACATCAGAGCGGCTCATGGGAAGCAAGCCAGCGGGCTGGTGCTGGTTTTTTACTGCCCGATCAAATACCCGGGAAATGAACTGGTAGCACGTCTTGAACAAGCCTTACCGGGCGTTGATTGCTGCGGCTGCTCCAGTAGTGGCGAGGTAACCCCGGAAGGGCTTGAAAGCGGCAGCGCCGTGGCAGTGCTGTTTCCCGCAGACAAATTCGTAGCGACTGCGTGCATGTTGCATTCGGTGAAACACCTGGGCCTGAATGAGATCGTTCATGAAGTCGCCAATTTGAAAAGTGAGCTCAAGCGAAAACTGCCGCAAGCAGGCCTGCAGCAAGCACAGGCAACAGCCAGGGAAATCAGGCAAGGCACCCGCACATCATTTGGCAACACGGATTCAATTTTCGCAATCAGCCTGATCGATGGCTTGAGCTACTCGGAAGAATCAATAACCTCAGCGCTCAAGATCGGGCTGGGTGATATACCGTTGATCGGAGGATCAGCCGGAGATAGCCTGCAATTCAACGCAACTGAGCAGTTCTGTAACGGCACCATATTCAGTAATAGCGCGGTATTGATACTGATAAAGTCGACTCTCGAATTTGAAACCTTCACCAACAGAAACTTTCTGCCAACAGAATGCAAGTTTGTCGTCACTGAATCCGATCCGGATTCACGCACAGTTTTTGAATTCAATGCAGAACCTGCAGCCCTCGCCTATGCACAAGCACTGCAACTATCTCCCGAAGAACTGACATCCGAAGTATTTGCAAGTAATCCGGTTGTTCTGCGTGTAGGCGGCGAGTTTTATTGCCGTTCAATTCAGAAAGTAAACGAGGATGCTTCTCTTACGTTCTTTTGTGCGATCGATAACGGTATCGTACTAACTCTGGCTAAATCTTCCGGCATGGTAGCTTCCACCCGCGACATGCTCACCAGACTCGATGAGAAACTGGATGGCATCGATATGATTCTCGGGTTTGATTGCGTGTTACGACGCCTTGATGCAGCAAACCGTGGTGTTAATGACTCCATTTCGCTACTGTATCGTGAGTACAACGTTGCCGGATTCGGGACCTATGGGGAGCAATACGATTCCATGCACCTTAACCAGACTTTTACTGGTGTGGCCTTTTCTGCCAGATCTAATGATCCCACTACGCCATTCTTAAACGGCAAAAGCCGGGAATATGACTAATGCAGAGTCAAGCCGAAAAAATTGCCAAACTGGAAAAAATAAATGCTGCATTGATCGGGCGGGTTGAACGCTCTACTGACCAGCAGGGTAACGCTTTTTCCTTATTCCAGACTGCCATCAATCTTGAGGGGCAAATAAGGAAGCGTACATCGGAATTAACCAATGCGCTTATGCGATTGGAACAAACCAATCGCGAACTTAATGCTGCCAAAGACGAAGCCGAACAGGCCAATCTTTCAAAAACACGCTTTCTTGCAGCAGCAAGCCATGATGTTCTTCAACCGCTAAATGCAGCCAGCCTTTTACTATCGGCACTTGATGAAGAACAGCAAACCGCAAAAGGCAAGCAGCTTGCCGCGCAGCTGGAGCATTCACTGGATACCATCAACGATGTGCTGCGGTCCTTGATGGATATTTCACGACTTGATGCAGGTGTCGTACAGCCAAGAATCGAACAATTCTCGATACAGGAATTATTTGATTCACTGGAGTCGGATTTTCGCCCCATAGCTGCCACTAACAACCTGGATCTACGGTTCCGCCCTAGCAACCTGGCTGTCAGATCAGATCGTTTAATGTTACGCCGAATTCTACAAAACCTGATTTCCAATGCCATTCGATACACAGAGCAAGGTGGCGTACTGATTTGTTGTCGTTCGCGGGAAACCCATATCCTGATCTCGGTATTTGATACCGGAACAGGTTTCGACATGGACCACGGCCCTGAACTATTCGAAGAATTCCATCGTGCAGTACCGAAACATATTCAAAAGGCGGAAACCAAACCCGGACTCGGCCTTGGCCTGTCAATCGTTTCACGCATGTGCAAAACACTGGGACACAAGCTTGATTATTTTTCACGCCTGGAAATCGGCAGCAGGTTTTCCATTTCACTGGACCAGACCGGCAACACAGTCAAGACTGAAAACCGCAGTTTTCACTCGGCCAGCACTTCAAGACTGCAAGGGGTTTACGGAACCCGAATTCTGCTGCTTGAAAACGACACAGCTGTCGTTGAAGCAATGCTTGAGTTATTTAATCAATGGCACTGTGAAGTCAGGCATGGGAGTAATGCAGATGAAGCCTACCAGTGCCTGCAAAATAGCTGGAAGCCTGAAGTAATCATCGCAGACCAGCAACTGGATGACGGTGATCTGGGGACTGATGTAGTCCTTGCATTGCGCAAACAATTAGCAACCGATCAACCAGTACCTGCGATCATGATTACAGCCGATCCTGGCGATACACTAAAAAAGTTTACCGCGGAGCATGAATTGGAATTGATGCTAAAACCGGTAAAACCTGCCCAGCTGCGTGCCTTGCTAACTCATGTAGTTGCAGAATCGCTCAGGATTTCCGGGCAGGAACCTCACCCACCTTCATAGCCGAAGATCGTGCCTTAGTCCTGGCTGCTGGAGTGAAATCAATACGACTCGCTGCTATAACCGCCTGAGTACGACTACCCACTTCAAGTTTTCTTAATATCTCCGACACATGCGCCTTGACGGTTGTCGGACTGATCGATAACTCTACGGCGATCTGCTTGTTGAGCATTCCCTCTCGCAACATGCCTAAAACGCGAAGTTGCTGCACCGTGAGACTATTGATCTTTTCTTCAAATTTGATATCCAGCTCAGTTGAGCGCCCACCGTGGTACACATCCAGATTTGCAGGTACATAAACACTGCCTTGCATGACTTCAACGATGGCTGTTGCAATTGCATCCTTGCCAGCGGATTTGGGAACAAATCCGGCAGCGCCATATTCCAGCGCACGTTGCACGATGTCAGATTCCTCCAGTCCTGAAACAATCAATATCGGCAGGCGGGGAAAACGTTTACGTAGTTGTAGCAAGCCTTCAAATCCCTGAACATCAGGCATGCCAAGATCAAATAATGCGAGGTCAATGGAGGTTGTTTCGTCGAGAATTTCGATGGCGTTGTCCAGCGAAATTGCATCGACTGTCAAGGCATCGGGGAAGGCACCACTGACGGTACTTTTCAGAGCATCTCTGAAAAGTGGATGATCATCCACAATCAGGACTTGCATCAAGAATACGCCAGGTCAGCAGCCGAATAAAAAATTACAGGAAAAAAAGGCCGGGAAAAATCCCGGCCTCTCGTTTCTCGTTAGCGTTTACTTTAAAGCTAGTTGCTTTGGTATCTTGAACGCCCAGACAGAACCGCCCTGATTCAAATAGCTGACAACCTTGGCTACTTCACCACCCCACAGCGGTACTGCTCCACCCCAACCTGTGGTGATTGCAACCCATTGCTCACCATCCTGTTCCCAGGTTACTGGTGATGAAACAATGCCAGTACCAGTCTGGAACTTCCAAAGCTCTTCACCAGTCTCTGCATCAAATGCTTTCAGGTAGCCCTCAGGAGTGCCGGTAAACACAAGGCCACCAGCAGTAGTTAGCACGCCCCCCCAAAGTGGTGCCTTATTGCGGTATTCCCACTTTACTTCACCCGTAGCCGGGTCCATCGCTTTCAGTGAGCCGATGTAATCATCAAAGATCGGTTTGATGGTAAAACCTGCTCCAAGATAGGCTGCACCTTTTTTGTAGGTGATAGGTTCGTTCCAGATATCCATACCCCATTCATTGGACGGGATGTAGAACATCTGAGTGTCTTGCGAGTACGCCATGGGCATCCAGTTTTTGCCGCCGAGAAAGCTGGGCACAGCAAAAATGGATTTGCCTTTCTTGCCATCAGCAGATTCAGCCGGGTTACCGGGTCTGTTTTCAGGGTCCCAGATCGGTCGGCCGTTTTCGTCGATACCTTTGGCCCACGAGATGTTTTGTACAAACGGCGTGGCCGATATGAAATCACCATTGGTGCGATCAAGCACATAGAAGAAACCATTACGATCAGCAGTCGCACCAGCCTTGACTGTTTGCCCGTCCTTTTCCATGTCGAAGGATATAAATTCATTCACACCATCGTAATCCCAACCATCATGCGGGGTAGTCTGAAAACCCCATGCAATTTCTCCATCTTCCGGATTGATTGCAATACGGGATGCACTCCACTTGTTATCGCCCGGGCGCAAGTGCGAGTTCCAGGGGGCAGGATTTCCAGTACCAAAAAATACCAGCTTGGTATCCGGATCGTATGTACCGCCCAACCAGGTGGCACCTCCTCCATTTTTGTACATGTCGCCGGGCCATGTCTCGTTAGCCGTACCTGTCATGGTGCTTTCTTCACCATTGAGCGTACCCATATGCCCCTCAATGACCGGCCGCGTCCAAACCAGATCACCTGTGTCAGGGTTACGCGCTTCGACCTGACCGACAATACCGAATTCACCCCCGGAATTGCCCGTAACAATCAATGGGCCATGCGCTTCAGTGGGTACGATCAGAGGAGCTGCTGTGTAGGAATAGCCGTCCTCGTAGTTTGCGATGGTTTTACGCCAGACAACCTTGCCTGTCTCGGCATTGAGCGCAACGATTTTGGCATCCAGCGTGCCAAAGAAAACCTTGTCACCCAGTATTGCCGCACCCCGATTGATTACATCACAGCAGGGCAGGATACCTTCAGGTAAACGTGCGTCGTACTGCCAAAGCTCCTCACCCGTGGCGATATCTATCGCCCAGATACGACTATAGGAACCGGTAACATACATAACACCGTCTTTGATGATCGGCTGTGATTCCTGGCCGCGCTGCTTTTCGCCACCGAAGGAAAATGACCAGACGGGAAACAGGTTCTTGATATTTTCCTTGTTGAGGGTATCGAGCGGGCTATAGCGCTGGCCGCGCGGTCCAAGTCCGTATGTGACTATGTCGTCAGTGGTGGCCTGATCATTCATCAGGTCGTCAATCGTGACGCCCTCGGCCATGGCTGGTGCTGATGCTACACCGAGGGAGAGTACCACTGCCCCCGCTAGCGCCGACAGTGATGTCGATACCGCTGTTGGTAAAAGCGACTTGGCATTCACAGCAGCCCGTTTTTCCGAAATACGCATATGCTTTTCCTCCAAATTGACACGTTACTTTGGTTCTACCCGCTTACTTTAAGGTATAAACGGAAACTTGGGTATAGGCAATAGGTAGCAGTCTGCTGAACAACAGAATGAAATCCAGCTGTAAAGGAACAAGGTGGGAGGCTCGGCTGATGAATCTGCGCGACACGAACTCAGCGCATTGTATATGCAGGCTAAGTCTAGCTAGTACTTGAGTATCAACAAGTTAGCAAACACAGAACGGCCAACTCTACTGCACAATCTCGATCGCAGGCATGAGTTCATCCTCATACTTCTGGTAGAGATGCACAACCGAGCGTTCAAATTCGGTTTTTCCCACAGCGATACTATTAAAACGCTCAGGAATCGGCAGTTGCATGGCTTCATTCATTGTCCAGCCACGTTCAACAGCATCGCGCAGGCTACCATCAAGCCAATCCAGCCAGTCCAGCGTCTGATCTATGGCTTCACCCTTTTCGTCTCCCGGCCCATGCCCCGGCACAATCAGGTCCCGGTCAGTATCACGCAGCATGGCAAGACTCTGACGCCAATCACCAATATCAGCATGTGGCGTGGTGGGTGCTCGGTACATAAAAAGCAAATCCCCGGAAAACAACACGCCAGTGTGGTTGTCACGGATAACAAAATCACTGGATGTATGACCTGACAGGTAGAACAGTGAGAAATCCCGCCCGCCTACATTTTCCTGGCTTGCATCCAGCGCCTGGGTGGGTGCAACCGAATCGGTACCTCGCATCCAGTCGCCAAGAAGGCGATACATGTTGTCGGTTAAGGCATCACCCTCGGCTTCAATGTTATCGATCACGCCCTGCGGTGCTGCAATAATTTGCGGGTCGAAAACCTGGTTGCCGAGAAAATGATCAGGGTGATGATGAGTGTTGTAAACACGCAACACCGGCTTACCCGGAATTTTCTGGCTGATCAGATCAAGCAATTGTTCACCAAAGCGCTTGGAAGGCCCGGTATCAATCACCACCACGCCTTCAGGCACTTCAATAAAAGCGGTGTTGACTATATTACCGCCATTCTCAAACGAGAAGTATTCGTTTCGACCATGTACGACCCAGGTCTTTGATTCAACTTCGCTAGCCAGTAACTCATACTTCAGCACACGAGCATTGGCACCGCCACAAAGTGCACATGCACAACTCCCCGCAGCAGCCTTTAAAAAAGCGCGACGTGAATGTTTAAGCAGATGCATGTCGGCTAATTGGAGATTTCTGCAGGTACCGCGAGATCGAAGCGGAATTCATTCCCTTCAGTGTCACGGGCAAAAACCTTCATGGTGGAATCAGTCGCAGCCATTTTCGGTTTCAGCGTCAGCGTCGGGTTCTCGCTGACTGGTTCAAACAACTGAACATCCGCCAGCGCCGTGCCGTCTTCCAATTTGACTTTAATGTCACTCATGTAAAACACTGGGATACCATGGGCAAGACCGGTATCCATGGGGTGCCTCATGCGTAATGATAATCGAGTCAGCAGGTCAGTCTCGCGCCGTGCGATAGCGCGGGTTTTTCCCAATGTTCGCATCCAGTTGGGGTTACCGTGGGCGGCCGCTGGTGCAGTACAACCACCGCCAGCCGCATCAACCCAGGCACCGTTGACGTGCCAGGTACCGTCACTGGTTTTTACACCGACTCGAATAGGCGAGGATTGTTGTAACTTGGCGCGAAAACCGACGAAGGCGGAAGCCTTGTGGGGCTCCATCGTAAGAATGTGGGGTATCGGATTGAGATCAGCCAGTGCGACAATCTGTTCGACCGTGTGCCCATCGGCCTCAAGGGCGGTGGCATCCACTGTAACCGGTACATAAAACTGGTCTTCGGCGTACTGTGGGGTAACAACCGATACACGCGAATCAAAAATCACTTCGCCATCAGAGAAAAAACGCTCAGCCATATAGACCCACATCACCGACTCCAGCGGGTCTGCAGGAAACCTGGCAGCCCTGGCGGCTCTGCTTGCTACCGTGGAGTTGGCCGCCGTTTCACTGTTGCCACTGGCAGTAGCTGTAGCCAAAATATCACTAGTAGCCAAAAGACTGGCCGGGGATAGAATGCCGCAAAGGCCAAACAACAGCGCAAACACGCGAAGGGCGCGAAACTTCCGCATATCTGGGCGAATACTTGCGCTAGCGTTTGCGTTAGCACTAGTTGCGGGGCTACATGTGGGCATGGCAAACAAACTGTTTTTCATTTAGCTCACCTGTTTTGTTGACCTGTTTTGTTGACCTGTTTTGTTGGCGTAACTGCTAGTAATAACCAAAACAAGCCAATACCGCAGCAATCTATAAATTCTCGGGTTTTACGTAACTGACACCGTAGGACTCTGTTATTTTTTCGAGTCTACCAGAAACAATCAGTTCCGTAATAACATCCCCAAGAGCATAGCCGAGATCACGGCTATCGTGCTTTATGGCAATACCGATCGGCCAGGACTGCCGCACTATACCCGGCATAGGTGGCTGATGGATTGATGTCTCCCGCGCACTGCCGTCGCTAACCCACTCGGCCTGAGCACGTGAACCCATCAGACCCGAAGCCTCACCAGATTCAAACACTTCCACTGCATCCGCAAAAGTCCTGCCACGCCGAATACTACTGTGTAGCCGACCACCAAAGGCATTCGACAGGAAAAAATCACCAGCAGTATCAACCTCAACGGCGATGGGGTTATAAACAAAGCGTGCGAAAGTGGGCAATTCGGGTAATTCTTCGCTATCAACTACCACGGCCATTTGTTCAAGAAAGTACGGCGAAGTGATAACCGCCAGTTCATTACGTATATCGACTTCCTTATCTACCGGCACATGCAACATAACATCAGCTGCCTTACGATGAATCAAATCGCCTTTCCATATATTGACGCGTAAATCATCATCAATATTTTCATCGGCACCACGCACCAGAAACTCAATATCGACACCCAGCTTTTCCCCAAAGGCGCGGCCTATTTCCACATCAATGCCTCTAAGTTCATCTCCTTCGTACCAGGAATAGGGCGCATAATCCTCATAGACAAACACCACCAGCTTTCCGGAGGCAATCACTTCATCGTAGGGGCGTGCCTGCAAAACCGATGTTTGCAGAAGTAAGCCTGAAAAGAAAAACAATGACACCAGGGACACCCGGTGCCGCCAAAGCAGACAAGGACGTTCGCTGTTTTCATTCATCGTGCCAGCCCATTACTCTGGCTTGGGTCTGGTTTCAGTGTAGGAACGGATTGCCCACATAGCTTCCTGACTGAGTAGCTCCTGAAACGACGGCATTTTGTACGCGCCGTTCTGGCTGTAGCCTTTTCTGACTCTTTCCATAAACCACTCATCACCCAGTATCCCGTCTTCCAGCAAACGAACATCGGGTGCTATACCCCCGGAGATTGCTTCAAGACCATGACAGCGGGCACAGTTCTGGTTGTAACCCGAAGCGCCGATTTCTATCGCTAGTTCATACTGCTCGCCACCAGCGAGACGATAGGGGTTCTCCTCCAGAAAATCACTACCCAATGGCTCAAGTCCCTCTGTGTCTACTGCCTGAGGAGCGACGTCGCCATGACCTCTCGTAGTACTAACGATCAAAAATTGTAGTGAAACAACCGCCAGCAAAACAAAAATGGCAGGTGCAATGCGAATGTACTGTTTCTTCACTGTCAGAGGCCTTGGTTACTTTTGATGAAAATAATCAATAGTTTATACTGATATGAGTGCAATATTCACACGATGGATTGCAGCTTGATGACTGTAATCGACTACTTCCGATAAATCCATGCTACTAAAGGTCTACTCCTTTTACATCCTTATTAGCTTAAACTGAAGCAGTAAACAGCATCTCTGTGACTAATCGCCAAAAAATTCAGTAGCACTATTACACTTAGGGTGCTGTTGTAAAAGCTTTTGTGGAACCTTTTGTAGAACGTTAGACAGTTCACTCTACACTACACGAATTCCTGAATGATCCGACAATAAATCCAAAACCCGATAACAATTTAACGGCGAATTATTCATTCAGTCATTCGGGGAATAATCGAGGATTAAACACTATGGAGACCAGAGGCACTTATCAGCTCATGTCATCTTTTGTACAACGAATCACAACAAAGCTAGTCGCAAGCGCAATTCTTATAGCAGTGTTGCCGTCATTGTCGTATGCACATCTTGCGTACGTCAGTAATGAAAGAGACAACACTATCTCTGTCATCGATACAGAGACATGGGAAGTTGTAAAAACAATTGACGTAGGCGAGCGTCCGCGCGGCATTACACTTTCCAAGGACCATTCAACGTTATACATCTGTGCATCAGACTCGGACACTGTACAGGTCATGGATGTGGCAACCGAAAAGATACTGCACGACCTGCCATCCGGTGAAGATCCCGAGCAATTTGCACTGCACCCTGATGACAGGCATCTGTATATAGCCAATGAAGACGATGCCATAGCAACAGTAGTCGATACCGAAACGCGAACAGTCGTTGCACAAATAGATGTCGGAGTTGAACCCGAAGGCATGGCGGTAAGTCACAATGGCGAATGGGCAATCGTGACTTCTGAAACAACCAATATGGCACATTGGATAGACACTGCCAGCCAGCAACTGGTACACAATACACTGGTTGACCAACGCCCACGCGATGCAGAATTTACGCGCGATGACAAACAACTCTGGGTATCGTCTGAAATCGGTGGTACGGTTTCAATCATTGATACTGAAACCAAGGAAATTACCAAAGTACTGAATTTCGAAATACCCGGTATGTCACCTGACAGGATCCAGCCTGTTGGAATGGAACTGACCTCTGATGACAAGCTCGCATTTATCGCACTGGGGCCGTCCAATCATGTTGCCGTTGTAGATCGAGCAAGTCTTGAAGTCATTAAATATATTCTCGTTGGGCGACGCGTATGGCATATGGCATTAACACCGGAAGAAGATACGCTGCTGACCACGAATGGTGTTTCCGGCGACGTAACCGTGATTGATGTTGATAAACTTAAAGCGATCAAGAGTATAAAGGTAGGGCGTTACCCTTGGGGTGTTGCTATTGTTCCAACACAAAACTGACAACAGAAAAATTGATAATTGCTATAGCGCTATGAACTGGTTCCTGCGTTTGCTGCTACTCACTCCGTTGATATGGAGTGGTCAGCTATTTGCGCTGGAGTGCTTTGACAATAATTCTAATTTACCAAAAGGTGTCGACACAGATACCGGATTTCGCATGGAACGCTATCGTGCACCAGTGCCGGACTCTATTCCCGGTGGATGCATTGCCAGCAACCTAGAAGTTCAGGCTGCCCACTTGAAAGCGTTTGCAAATCCATCGCAAAGCAACAACCAGAACTGGGTATTTCTTGATGTATTCCCACCACGAGGCCTGGGCCATGACCCGCTTGATGGAGAGTGGATAATCAGCGAAAAGCACGACTACATTCCGGGCTCCATCTGGCTACCGGAAGTGGGCCGGGGTTATCTGGGAGAAGAACATCAGCAGTACTTTCGCCATAATCTGGCAAAAGTCACCAATGGCGATAGTGCAAGACCCATAGTTTTTTATTGTACTTCCGACTGCTGGCAGTCCTGGAACGCTGCGGTTCGTGCCATAGACTGGGGCTACAGCAATGTCATCTGGTATCCGGAAGGCATTGATGGCTGGTTGGAACTAGGTGAGGATTTAGAACCAGCCGTGCCGATCAATTTTTTTGCTCATCTTGATGAATAAGGATTCAGATGAATGCTTTCTGCCTGGCCTTGGCAACTCGCAACATCCACTAATTACCATAGCAAAAGTGTAAAACAGCAAAAGGCAGGCAACGTTGATTTGCTAAACTGACTAACGCTTATTTTTGGGAATCCAACCTGAACCCTGCCCATGACAATTACAGTCAGCGAACTACATAATCGCTTATCTGCTGCTCAAGAGTATCTCGGCAGCCAGCTAATCGGCCAGCAGTCGTTGATCAGCAGATTGCTGGTGGCTGTAATAGCTGATGGACACATTCTTATCGAAGGCGCGCCAGGCCTTGCAAAAACTCGGGCTGTCAATCAGTTTGCGAAGATTCTTGACGCGGATTTTGCGCGCGTTCAATCGACTCCTGATCTTCTACCTGCTGATATCACTGGCACTAATATATTCCAGCAAAACCGTGGAGATTTTGAATTTACGCCTGGTCCCTTGTTCAACAACATTGTTCTGGTTGATGAAATAAACCGTGCACCACCTAAAGTGCAAAGTGCCCTCCTGGAGGCAATGGCAGAACAGCAAATTACAACTGCGGGTATTACACGTGTTTTACAGTCCCCTTTTATGGTCATCGCTACACAAAATTCCTTGGAGAATGAAGGCACATATCCATTGCCGGAAGCGCAGCTTGATCGATTCATGTTTTACCTGAATCTCGATTTGCCTGATGCCGAAACCGAAAAACAAATCCTGTCATTGGTACTTGAAGAAAACCGGATTAAAAGGAACAGTCATCAAAGCCCTGAATCTAATGAGTCGAAATTCACAGCTACACCATTGAAACCTGCGGTTATAACAGCAGCTGAACTTGACGCAATAAAACGACAAGCAAGCAACGTACATATTGCTCCGGCAATACTTACCTACATCACCCGTATAGTTTGTGCAACACGTGAATCCGATTACAAGGAAATTACGCAACACATAAGATACGCTGCAAGCCCTCGCGGCTCAATAGCCATTGCTGAAGCAGCCAAAGCCTATGCATTAATGAACGAGCGTGATCATGTACTGCCAGATGATGTGCAGGAATTGGCAGCTGATGCCTTAGGTGGTCGCATTGGTCTTAGCTACCGTGCGCAAGCAGAAGGACTGAGTGGCCGTGACATAGTCAACTCACTATTGCAAGTCGTACCGGTCGTGTGAGCACTTACTTCAAAAAGCCGGCAGCCAAACCAAAAGATTCGCACGATAGCGAACCCGTAGAGCTTGATATCAACGACCTCCTATCGCTGAGAACCGCAGCAGCACAAGCTGAGCCAGCATTAGAAAAACATCTTTTTCAGTTTCCCGGCCCACGACCAAGCGCTCGACGCGGACAGGGCCTTGAATTTGAGGACTTACGCGAATACACACCCGGCGATGATTTGCGATTCATCGACTGGAATGTCACAGCAAGGACATCACGACTGCATACTCGACTATATCGGGATGAACGGGAACGTACCACCACCGTGATAGTGGATCTACGAGATTGCATGTTTACCGGTAGCGAAGCCCTGAAAGCAAGACGCGCAGTTACAGCTGCAGCTCGCCTTATCTGGCAAGCGATAGGGAAAGGAGACAGGTGCAGCGCGATTGTTTTCGATGATTCATCGGTAGAAGCAAGCAGGCCGTTGCGCAGTGAGACAGGCGCTATCAACGCTTGTCAGCTCCTTGCTTCAAAGTATCAGGAAAAACTCAAACTGAAACAGAAATCAACAGCTCCGGCCAGGGGCTCAAGCTCGGCTTACCGCAACGACCCCAAAGGTTTGACTGGAAATGGAATCAGCCAGATGTTCCAGCTTATTCTGAGTGCAGGACGGTTAAGCGGATACAGTTATGTGTTCAGTAGTGGCGACAACATTGAAAATATTCATGACGAACTATTTCAGGAAGTTTCGGCCAAAGGCCAACTGTGCTGGATCATGTTGCTGGATAAGATCGAAATTACAGGCCTGCCAGCAGGTAGTTACAACTATAGCAGCTCCGACTCACTTGCCACTAAATCTACAGATAGTTCTTCATTTTTCTCTCGCATCAACACAAAACATGCAATAGAACTTAGAGAAAAACTAGCTGCACGACTGACTCATCGCCTGTCACTGTTTGAACAATTCTCAATACCATTACTACTATCAGAAACGCTTGAAACAGATCGTCATCTCACTGCAAATCTTACTGAGCTATCGCTAATCTAGACAGGGCCCACACTTGAGCAGCAGCAATAACATTCTGTCCCAACTTCGCGATATACGCGAGCCCCCTATTCCAGAGGCAACGCCTCTATCCTTTTTAACGATTCTGGCGTTAGCTCTGTTATTGGTATTCCTGACACTGCTTGTGTTGTTCTGGCTTCGAAACAGGAGAAGAAGCTGGTTACAACACCAGATAACAGAATTGCGTCAATTTAAACTTAAACTGCAATCTGACAACGGCAACATAAGAACAGACGAAGAGTTGCCCAACCTGGCACAGATATTACGACATTACGTTTTACATGTTCAACCACCGGATCAGCGAGAAAAAATTGCTGTGATGCATGGCAATCCGTGGTTATGCTTTCTGGATCAGACATTCGCTACAAACTATTTCACACAAAGTAGTGGACGTGTATTCGGCTCCTCACTCTATACAGGTAAAACAAAGAACTACCTTGAAGACTCAAATAAAAGAGAATCAGAAAAAAGAGAATCAGAAAAATGTCGGAACAGCATAATTGGCCTATGCGATCAATTAGAGCTTCTATTCAAAGAGCATACAAGACGTTGCACACTAAAGAGCCGAAAACGTCATAACAATGAATACTTCTACAAATAAAATACAACTCTCAACAGAAATAGCAACGCAAAAAAACCATGCTTGAATTCATGCTGAATATCGATTTTATCTGGCCATGGATTTTCCTGCTTATCCCTTTGCCAATCTTCGTGGCATTTTGGAATTCTCAATCATCATCTAGATTGTCAATATTAAATCCTGCAAATCCAAAAACCGGAGCAACAAAAAATAACACGGCTAAGAACAATTCCCCCCCGGGGGTTCGTGTAAGTCCTCTACTTGAATCAGCACTAGCAGACATTTCATCTAACAATAAGAAAACATTTAAATTAAATGTATTAATGCTATGGCTCGCCTGGCTTCTGTTACTTCTTTCTCTGGCAAGGCCCGTGATACTCACAGAAAAATCGGTTCTACCAGCAAGTGGACGGGCACTGTCATTGGTGGTCGATTTATCGGGCAGTATGGAGCGAGACGACTTTTTACTTAACGGGGTAAAAACGGACCGTTTAAGTGCCGTAAAAAGTATTGCTACAGACTTTCTGCAACAACGGCAGGGAGACCGAGTATCACTAATACTCTATGGCGATAATGCCTTTGTAGCTGCACCACTATCTTTTGATTTACACGCAATTTCCAACATTCTGGCCAGTAGTGGCATTGGCATGGCAGGTCGCGCCACAGCGATTGGTGATGCACTGGGGCTGGCAATTCAATCGTTAAGACAGGACAACTCCGTAGAAAAAGCCATCATATTACTCTCTGACGGCACCAATAATGCGGGCACGGCAGAGCCAGAGAGTGCAGCATTACTGGCAAACTCATTGAACATCCGAATACACACGATTGGACTAGGCAGTGCAAATACAGACGAACAGCGTGGTAGCAGTTTCAGTACCGCGCCATCGGCCGATCTGGATGAAGATGCGCTGATGGCAATTGCCGAATCAGCAGGTGGCAAGTTTTTTCGCGCGACATCGACAACCGATCTTGCCGCTGTCTATCAACAAATACATGAAATCGAAGGCGGCACCAGCGAAGCGCCACCGTTACTGTTGAAATCCGATATTAGTCATTGGCCACTTTCATGTTTGTTACTTATTAGTCTGATATTGGCAGCCATGGAGTTTTTCAGTGGAAAAAGCAAAGGGATCAACCATGGCAGCTATAGAGCAACTGAGCCAGCAACCGTTTTCAGGAATATACCCAGATGACATTTCAACATCCTCAATGGCTGTTGCTGTTACCGCCGCTGTTAGCTGCTTATTGGTTTATGAGAAGCAACCGCAAGAGTGACGATTGGCGAAAAGCATTAAACCCCAAACTATTACTCTGGTATACGAAAGAGGGACAGAACAACAATAAACGCATACCGGCATTGCTGTTATCGTTGATTACAACATTGGCGCTTGCATCACCATCAATCCCGGGTAGCACCACAGAGAGTGAAAAAAAGAAACAGGCTTTTGCGCACGCGCAAGGCTGGCTGTTGATTTTGGATCTTTCCAAATCGGTAACACTGACTGATATAGTGCCTAATCGTTTAAACGCAATGCGCGAGACAGCCAAACGCATCAGCAACCAGGCTGAAGCCATACCTGTAGGGCTGATCATTTATGCAGGTGATGCATTTCTGATAGCGCCTCCTGCAATAGATAAAAGCTTTCTTGAAGAAAAACTTGCTCTACTTGAATTTGGACTTATCAATTCAGAAGGCTCAAACCCGACACGCGCTATAGCGCTGGCAAATTCTGTTTTACAATCAGCTGGCATTACTACTGCACGCACATTTTTGTTGACAGACGGCGGGGGGCTTAGTACTCGAACAGCTCCAGCTATAAACAATCTAGCTTCCTTCGGCCACCGGCTGGACCTTTTATTGTTTGGCGAAGAAATACCTGCGGGCGAATCATCTAATGACAGTGAGCAACTGGCAAGCCTGGCTGATGCAGGCAATGGAAAAGTCGTAAAAAGCGATGTTCTGGGCAATGTTTCATTGAAAGCACTTGATGTTCAAACAAGTGTCGTATCCTCAGCCCTTTTTGATCGCGGTGGATTTTTCATTTTACAACCTGACAACCAGTCTCACTGGCTGTTGATTCTGGCTATTCCCCTATGTCTCTATTTATTTGCAAGAGGCTATCGCATATGACAAGGAGAAATATCCAGACAAGACCCAAACAATCAAGTGAAGAGCGGATTATCGGACATTACTTGCCTGATTGCCGCGTTACCTGCAACCGATTTATTTTGCTTTTTGTTCTGTTGTCAGCTGTAGGAGTTGTCTTCGCAGACAACAATGATGACCTTATTGCTCACAAATTATTTAAACAACAACGTTACGCAGAAGCTGCCGAAATATTTACTGATCCAGCATGGAAGGGTGTTGCATTGTACCGGTCTTCACAATGGTGGCGCGCTGCTGAAGCCTTTGTACGCGCCGACAATGCCGACTCCTTTTTTAACCTGGGAAATGCCTATGTTCAGCTGGGGTATTATGAGCTGGCACTGGATGCCTATCTGGGAGCAGCAAAAAAAAGAAGCGACTTCAGCGACGCTGAATTTAATGCCGAATTGATGCGCAAATTGCTTAGTCAGGACAAAGAGGAGGAATCACAAGGCCTGTTAAAACCCGGTGCGCAGGAGATAGAGCAAATAGAAAGCGGTGACGATGAAACAGGTAGTGGAAAAGAAGGTGATGAAAACAGTTCTGACAAACCTGATAACAAACAGGGGGACGATCGTGAAGGAGATACCGACAACGAGGGACCAAACCCTGATGCCACCGCAGGCGGCAACAGCAGTGAAAGCGGTAGTGACAAGACTCCCGGCCAACAGGAACCCGACACCGGTGGCAATGTAAAAGGAACTGAAGCGGAGCCTACTCAAGAGCAAAGTCCAGCCAGCGCATCAGAAGGGAAAAACGAACAACTGTCCGATATAACAGCGGGAATCCGCACACAATTGGAAACCGAACAAGCTACTGTTCAGTGGCTTAACCAGATAGAGAATGACCCCGGAAAGTATCTGAAAGCGCAAATTGAACTCGAAACCAAGCGCCGTAAAGCAGCCGGACAAAGCCCACCAGCCGGGGGAAGCCAATGGTAGGCTTCAAGCTGTCACTGCGACTGATTCTCTGTTTGCTAATGCTAGCTGCTCCATTCAGCACACTAGCTGACGATGCATACATTACTCTTCAAAGTGAAACAAGGGACGTATTTGTAGGGGATGCGATCATAATCGACATTGAATATGCCGGGTTACCTGAAGCCCCCTCATTCGAGCAACTCAGGCAGATCACCACTTTTGAACGCGAAACTTATGGCACACGTATAGCGGTTATCAAAGGCAAAGTAGTTGAGATAAATATCAGGCGCATGGAATTTACCTCCCACGAAGCCGGAACATTTCTGTTTGGCCCTCTGGAGGTGGATGATGTTCTTTCAAACACCATCTCGGTAAAAGTACTTCCAGCTGGAAGCTCAAGCTGGGCCATGGCCGATCAGGATGCCACTGTTTCCATGTCCCTGTCTAACAACAATGTCAGCATTTACCAAATGCTGACTCTGGACATTACGCTACGTCACACCTTCCCTATTGCCAATGAAAATATCACGCTGCCACAATTCAATGGGTTCGAAATACGCTCGCTTGTGACTGCAAGGAGAACTATTGGCTTTGAGTCAATACGTGAAATCAAGTGGAAGATTCTGCTGTTCCCTCAAACTTCCGGCAAACACACGATAGCTGCCGTTAACTGGAGTGGGACCATTGTCAAATCCAGAACAGAGCGTGCAGCATTCGAACGAGCGTCGGAACCTATAGCAATAACGGTTTCACCGGCAATAAATGGCAAATTTTCAGGCTCGGAAAATGCCGGTGCAAAAGATTGGTGGTTGCCAGCCAGCAACCTCAAAATCAGCGAAAATTGGTCAAAAGATGTACGTGAACTTACCGCCGGGGAAGCGGTAACGCGTACCATAAGGCTCGATGCAGACGGTATCACTTCAGGACAACTACCTCAGCCCACGATTCTCGAAAGCCGAGCCATTAGCCAGACTCTGGTCAATGTTGCGCGTGAAGAGAAACTCACATCAGACGGCATTTCAAGTAGTGCAATTTTTACGTACCGAGTCACGGCACAAAGCCCCATTCCGGTTTTTCTCGACACTGTTCGAGTACCCTGGTGGAATACCACGGAGGGAATCAGTAGCGAAGCAATTATTCCCGCCAGACGAGTAAATATCGGATTACCGGAACGGGCAGATCTGTTAGCAAGCCTCGCAGCAACTGATAGTAGGAATGGACTTTTCGAACACCTATTGTCACTGTCGGATTTAACACGGGTTGCCAATACAAACCGACGAGCGTTAGCACTCACGCTGATATGTATTCTACTTGGCACAGGCATTATCTGGATTTCGCAGCTTCTGCTTGCACAAAGTACACGCAAACGAGTCAAATTTGCACAAAAATCCCTACTGATACAGCTAGCTCAAGAAGAAGCCTGGAATAGCCTCTATCTGGCGATAGATGATCAGCATACTTACATTACCAGCGCAGGAATCACTGGCAATGGAGTGAGAACAGCAACGCAACAAGGTAGACTAACATCCATTGAAGATTCGCTCAGTCAACTAAAACTAATGATTGGCAAACTTGCTTTCAGGCAAGTCGCTCATGGCCAGCCTGACACGACAGATATTAGTTCTACGAGACAACAAATACTGGATAACGACAAGAAAAAAACACGTATTTTAAAAATAATCAGATCACTGTGATATTACGCTTTACTCCTGTAATGGCTAACGCAAGTCGCTTACAGTGGTACTTATAAGATTCACGAAAAAAGCACGTAAGATACTCAATATGAACGAAGAAAACACAGGCCGCTGTCTATGCGGAAAAGTCACCTGGGCTTTTTCAGGAGAACCCTTTGCACTTTATAATTGCCATTGCAGGATGTGCCAGAAAATTCATGGTGCAGCGTTCGGAACCTACAGCTTTATCCATGACAATCAGTTCCGCTGGACCAGCAGCACAGATACTGTCACACACTACGTATCATCAAATCGCCTAACCCGCAGTTCCTGCTCGGTTTGCGGCTCGGTTGTTCCTTTCAGGGGAAGTGGCCATGCAAAAAGTGCCCGGGCGAGCAATGATGGCTCCACGGATAATACTGATAACAATTACTGGTGCGCACCAGCCGGGTGTCACGACACAATGCGTAAACCTGATTGCAATATTTTTGTATCTGACAACGCTCCCTGGCACAAAATCAGCGGCAACCAGCCACAGCATGACGCTTATCCGCCGGAGTCTGGCAATCCAGGGGTTAAAGGCCTGCCAACCGTGACAAGGCCCGACCAATTTGTCAGGGGAAGCTGCCTTTGTGGTGATGTTGAATTTAGAGTTACAGAACCATTCAAACTGGCACGCAATTGCCACTGCTCGCGCTGCCGTTACGGCCGCTCAACAGCACATGCCTGCAACGGCTTTGTGTCTTATGACGGTGTTGAATTTATTTCAGGTGAAAACAAACTGCGCGAGTTCAAAGTGCCCGACGCACAGTTTTTTACGCAGGTATTTTGCACGACATGCAGCTCACTGATGCCACGCAAAGATGCTGGACGCGGAATCTCGGTAATTCCTATGGGCTCGCTGGACGACGACCCGGGCATTCAAACATCAGACCATATTTTCACCAACCATATGGCGGGCTGGCATGAAATTACCGATGGCCTGGTACAGCACCCTGAAGGCCCGCCTTCTGTCTGAAAATCGCTCAGTAACAAAACTACATATGCGATGTAAGACCAGCTTCGCGCAAGTACCTGATTAGTGCTGCTAACAATATAGACGCATCCGATATAGGCGGTAAAAATGAGGCCAAACAACGATTTAGCGAGAATAGTTTGGCAGAAAAACACCGGATCAACAGATTGCTACGGTAGAAAATTGAACTTTAGTGGCGCGAGTGACTCTAGTTTACATACTCCCTTGTGCAAGTTGCCATCTTGTTCGAAAGCAACCATTGCACGTATTGATGTAAGTACCGTCTCCAATCTGGCTTGTTATTGAGCAACTGCCGTCCTAACGGCAGTTTTTTTTACCCGGAATTCATGCCATCCCCTCTTTTTGTTAACAGTGTCATAATCTTTTTCCCGTTGCTCGAAACCCTCGTATTAACCGTTGTATTGAAGATACACAGGTATGTGCAGCTAAGTCTGACGAGAAAAAAATGACTGGAATTAACCTCAAATGCAGCTGCGGTGCCGTTACAGGCACCGCTAACGCCGAAAAACCTTCATCTGGAAGTCGAATCATCTGCTGCTGCTCTGATTGCCAGGCATTTGCGGCCTATCTGGGCCGTGAAAAAGATATTCTGGATGAATTCGGTGGCACCGAAATTTACCAATGCACCCCATCACAAATTTTCATTGAACAGGGCCACGACAACTTACAGTCAATGAGGTTGACTAAAAAAGGACTTCTGCGGTGGCATACCAGTTGTTGCAACACACCCGTTGGAAATACCGTAAAAGCCGGGCTGCCCTTTGTAGGTTTAATACATAGTTTTATAGATGCTTATCCTACCGAAAGGGACAATATTCTGGGACCTGTAAAAATGGCGATACAAATCCAGGATGCCATTGGCACTCCTACCTACGAGCATCAAGCTGAAAAATTCCCTTTTGGACTTACTGCAGGGCTGGTGAAAAACATTCTTGTTTGGAAAATTCAGGGCAAACACAAACCCAATGCATTTTTTTCCAAGGACGGCAGGCCAATAGTCAAGCCGATTATTGCGCACAAACAGGCGTAGCTCGGTTCAAAGCCCTTTGATTGGGATGCAAGCACAGCACCCATACCAGAGTTGCATTATCCATTGAACCTTATCCGAAATAATCACTCTATTACGTAACGATACTTCACGTTGCATAAGGTCATGCTCGGCATGACGCAATCAATGTAACGTGTAACCGGGTGCTACGCTACCTCACCGGTAGCTTCTCTAACCGGCCAGCCCTCCTCTGCTGGCCGGTATTTTTCAATTGTCTGATTTTCGAGCGTCTGAATAAGGCGAATTTTTACAAGGCAGTTCTTTTGCTGGGTCTTCTTTTACAAGGCCTTCTTTTACAAGACCTCTCGGACGGCCAATCTTTTATTGTTAAATCCTTTACTGGTATACCTACGAAAAGCCTGGCAATTCCGCATGGCACTGTCACAATTCCATTGCTTAGCGACACACTAGCGATGTCAACAAAGAGTTATATCTCTTTTGTAAATATTCTTCTCAAAATATTTTCTTCTCAAAATAGATACGATCAAATCCATCTTCATAGACACGCCCGGTTTCGGCATAACCCAACTTTACATACCAGGAAAGATTTGCCGTCATCTTTGCATTGGTATAAAGCCGTACTATTTTTACAGATTTTTCTTTTGCACAGGTTTCAGCATGGGACATCAGAGCGGCTCCTATACCTTGGCCTGTCAACTCGGGCAACACGGCAATATTTTCAATAAACAGGTGCTCACCATTCGTTTTACCAACGCCCGGATAAAAAACAATAAACCCGGCAAAACCAGTTTCGCTACTTGCAATACTAACGACACCATGTTCAATTAAACTATCAAAATCAGCGCACATAGGTGCAGGCTTTTTGCCAATAACCCGTACATATTGCTGATAGGCGGCTTTAGCACATTGGCTGACGTCTGCGATATCTGCCGTCTGTGCCTTTCGTATTTGAATATGGCTGACCATGATTTAGCAGACAGGCTCACAAATAGTTTGCGACGATATTCCACATAAGCGGTAGCAATATAGCGGTTGCCAGTGCGTTCAAACCCATCGCCAAACCAGAAAAAGCACCTGCTACCTGATTCACCTGCAGAGCGCGGGCTGTACCTATACCATGACTCGCCGTACCGATAGCCAGGCCGCGCGCTGACCAGTCATTCACTTTTAACAAATTTAATATCAAAGGCCCCACTGTCGCTCCCACTATTCCAGTAACGATGACAATCACGGCCGTCAGCGATGGCAAGCCACCCAATTGCTGGGAAATTCCCATGGCAACAGGTGCAGTAACCGACTTTGGCGCAATGGAGATCACTGAAACTGTATTCGCACCAAGTAACCATGAAATGAAAACCGCAACCACAACTGATGTGACAGAACCACACAAGAGGCTCAATCCAATAGCAAGCGCAGACTTTTTTACCTTGTCGAATTGTTTATAGAGCGGAATCGCCAACGCAACCGTTGCCGGACCTAATAGAAAATGCACGAACTGAGCACCTTCAAAATAGGTATCGTACTTTGTGCCGGTAAAATAGAGAATTGCCACCAGTGTGGTGACCGAGAGCAGAACAGGATTCAACAAAGGGTGCAGCTGTAACTGACGATACAGACGTGATGCCAGTACAAAAACTACCAATGTCAGTGTTAAATGCAGAAGCGGGCTTGCGCTTAAGTAAACCCATAGCTCAAGAATATCATTCATAGTTGTCGCCAAACCCGCTCATCAATCCTCCATAGCCGATGAAGCCGATGAAGCATTACGACTGGCCGACTGCATAATCAGAGCAGTTACCACTATTGTCAGAACTGTACTTGAAAATACTGCAATCATCAGGGGCCAGGCATTAGCGCCAAGCAATTCAAAATGGGCCATGATGCCCACTCCTGCTGGCACAAACATTAGTGACAGATTATCGAGCAGTGTGGACGATACTTTCTCCAGTCCTTCAGGCACAGCCCCCTTGATCAAAAGAAATACAAACAACAACAGCATTCCTATAACCGGCCCTGGAATCCCGACACCACTTGCCGTGACCAGCAGTTCACCACACAGCTGGCAAATCAGTATCAGCGCTATATATTCGAGCATAATGAAAAACAGGATGTGGATGTCTATGGATGTTATCTGAGTTGACTATCTTTACTGCCTCGGCGGTTGTAAAGGGCCGCGTTCTTTTGCTCATCGTCTTTTTCGGTCTGACAGGCACTGCATAGACGTACTCCGGGAATCGCTTCACGCCTGGCTTCCGGAATAGAACTTTCGCATTCTTCGCAGACTTTCCGGCTCTCGCCTTTTGGCAATTGGCTACGAGCATGCTGAACCGCATCCTGAATGCTTGCGTCAATCTGTTCTTGTACAGCACCGTCTTTGGACCATCCACCGGCCATTTCCCTACTCTCCTGATAGAAAAATTAAATTTCCGCAGTTGTTGCGAGATCGGTTGTAACCATAGCGGTTGTAACCATATCAGTTGTAACCATATCAGTTGTAACCATAGCGGTCATAGTCAGATACACCGGCTTACCAAAAAAGCGACTCAGCTGCCTCGTAGCTACAACCTAAGCAAAAGCAAACTTGTTCAGTGCTTCGCCATCCAGACGATAACCTATCCATTCGTTCTGTGGCAAAGCTCCGATTGAATCGTAAAACTGAATCGACGGTTCATTCCAGTCAAGCACTCGCCATTCAAATCGACCACACTTTTCATCCACGGCAATCTTCGCCAGATGTTGCAATAACGCCTTACCCGCACCTATTCCTCTATGCTCAGGTGAGACATAGAGATCCTCCAGATAAAGCCCGTTTCTGCCAAGCCATGTGGAGTAGTTGTAAAAATAAACCGCAAAACCCACCGGGTTATTGTCCACTTCGCAAATCAATGCATACGCAATCGACTGATCACCGAAAATTGATTTTTCTATATCCTCAACCGAGGCCAACACCTCGTGTTCGGCTTTCTCATAGATAGCAAGCTCGACAATGAAGTGATGAATCAGGCCTGCATCTTTAACGGTTGCTTTACGAATAGCTGGTGTTGGCATAACAATATTCTTTTAAACGGGACTGAAATTATGCAATGAATTCAAAAGATCTCTATTGCATAAACACAAGCATAAAAAACCTCAATGGGCTTCTTCCCATGAGTTTCCTACACCGACATCGACATCCAAAGGCACGGCTAATTTTGCCGCCCCGGTCATCATACCGGCAATCTCTTTACCAATGTTCTCAGCTTCTCCTGCCTTTACTTCCAACACCAGTTCATCATGTACTTGCATGATGATACGCGCATCAACTTTAGAAGATTGCAACCAGTCATCCACGGTGATCATGGCTCGTTTGATAATGTCTGCCGCCGTTCCCTGCATCGGGGCATTGATTGCAGTGCGCTCCGCATACTGACGCATCTGTGCATTACGGGCATTAATGTCCGGAAGGTACAAGCGGCGACCAAATACTGTTTCAACATAACCACTTTCCTTGGCATTGGAACGAGTTGAATCCATATAGTTTTTAACGCCCGGGTATCTGGCGAAATAAAGATTTATGTAGTCCTGCGCTTCACCCCTGGGTATATCCAGTTGTTTGGCCAGACCAAACGCCGACATACCATAAATCAATCCAAAGTTGATTGCTTTGGCTGCGCGCCTCTGGTCTCCATCAACATTTTTTATATCAACACCGAATACTTCAGAAGCAGTGGAGCGATGAATATCCTGACCGTTTTCGAATGCTTGCAATAAACTTTCATCACCCGACAAATGCGCCATTATTCGCAGTTCAATCTGCGAATAGTCGGCCGCGACCAGGCGATAACCCTTCTCTGGAACAAAGGCCTCACGAATGCGTCGACCCTCTTCTGTACGAATGGGAATATTCTGTAAATTGGGATCGGCTGATGAAAGCCGCCCGGTGGACGCGACCGCCTGATTGTAAGAAGTATGGATGCGTCCGGTTTTTTCATTGACTTGCAGGGGCAACTTGTCCAGATAGGTTGACTTCAGTTTGGTCAGGCTACGGTGTTCAAGAATGATTCTTGGCAAGGCATGATCGGCTGCCAGTTGTACCATGACATTTTCAGCAGTCGAGGGTTGGCCTTTGGGTGTTTTCGCTAATACAGGTAGTTTTTTCTCTTCAAAAAATATTTCCTGAATTTGTTTAGGGGAGCCGAGATTGAATTCACGACCGGCATCTTCATAGGCTTGCTGTTCCAAATCTGTTAATTTTTCAGCAAATTCAGTACTCTGTTTTTGCATCATGTCCGTGTCAATTCTTACACCATTACGCTCTACCCGCGTAAGCACAGGAACAAGCTTCATCTCCATGGATTCATAAAGGTTTTTCAGCTCTTTTTCTTTCGATAGCTGCGGCCACAATGCCTCGTGCAATCGAAGCGTGATATCTGCATCTTCAGCGGCATAGTGCCCTGCCTGCTCCAGATCTATCTGGTTGAAGGTAAGCTGTTTTTTACCTTTACCGGCTATCTCTTCATAATGCACAGTAGTCTCACCTAAATACTTAGCGGCGAGATCATCCATGTTATGGCGCCCGGTAGAATTCAATACATAGGATTCAAGCATCGTATCGTGTTCAATACCCGCGAGTTCAATGTCATAATTTTTAAGAATATGCGCATCGTATTTAAGATTCTGGCCGACTAGCTTAACCTCTGGATTTTCAAGCAGGTCTTTGAGGTCAGCGAGTACTTCTTCGCGAGTGAGCTGTTCAGGAGCATCAACATAGTCATGAGCAACTGGCACATAAGCCGCTTCGCCTGCTTTAACTGAGAACGATACTCCAACAAGGTTCGCAACCATGTAATTCAAGCTGTCGGTTTCAGTATCAAAGGCAATCAGTTTGGCCTTTTTTAATTTTGCCAGCCATTGATCAAAGCTTTTTCGGTCCAGCACCGTTTCATACTTGATATTGGCGGGCTTATTGGCTGCCACCTGGGAGGCGTCACTACCAGGTCCGGCCGTTGCGGTTGCTTCAGCATCCAGCTCCTTCAACATACTGGTGAACTCAAGCTCACTATATAGCTTTCTTAACTGCTCCTTATCCGGTTCTGCCATCACCAGAGAATCCAGTGATTGTTCTATTTCAACATCGGTTTTAATCGTGGCAAGCTCATAGGACATGGGTAGAAATTCAATACTGGCTCGAAGCTTCTCACCAATTTTTCCTTTCACATCATCGGCATTGTCAATGACGGCCTGCAGGCTGTCGTGTTGTGTAAGCCATTTGACTGCGGTTTTAGGGCCACAGCTGGGTACACCCGGAATGTTGTCAGATGTGTCTCCTACCAGTGCCAGATAATCAATAATCTGATCGGGTCGAACACCGAATTTTTCGACGACACCTGCCTCATCCATCGCCTGGTTATTCATGGTGTTAATCAGAGACGTGCTGCTGTTGACCAGCTGAGCCATATCCTTGTCACCGGTTGAGATGACCGTGGTACGCCCGGCCTGGGTGGCGGCCTTTGCCAGCGTTCCAATGACATCGTCCGCTTCAACGCCCGGGATACTCAATAAAGGGAAACCCCAGGCCTTGACCAAGGCATGTAAGGGTTCGATCTGGCTGCGCAGATCATCAGGCATAGGGGGGCGATTGGCTTTATAGTCGCTGTATATTTCACTGCGAAAGGTTTTACCTTTGGCATCGAAGACGATGGCAACTGATTTGCTGTTATATTGCTGGACCAGCTTCCTGATCATGCTGATCACGCCCCGTACAGCGTTAGTCGGCTGCCCCTTACTCGTACTCAGGGGAGGCAGCGCATGAAACGCACGGTACAGATACGATGATCCATCAACTAGAATTACTGTATCTTGATCGGCCATTATGCTTTGCTTTGTTCAGTCATAAAAAAGTATGGGGCGGTTGCCAACTGCGCTATCTTTAATAGATTCAGATTGCGCAAGAATCCTGTATAAATCCCGGAATTAAGATGAGTCAAAATCTCGAAAACAACTTCAAATCTGCCAGAGACAGGGATCGAACCCTGAACCGCGATTCTTGGAAAGTATTCCAAATCATGGCTGAATTTGTCGACGGATTCCAGCAACTTGCTGATATAAGCCCGTCAGTGAGTATTTTCGGCTCTGCCCGCTTCAAGCCGGATCATGAGTACTACCAGGTTTCCGAGCATATCTCACGGCTGCTCTCGGATGCAGGCTTTGCTGTCGTCAGTGGCGGTGGGCCGGGTGTCATGGAGGCTGCCAATAAGGGGGCTTTTGCCGGTAAATCAGCCAGCGTAGGGCTCAATATCAAGCTACCACACGAACAAACCGGCAATCCCTACCAGGACATCGGGGTCACGTTTAAATACTTTTTTGCCCGCAAGGTCATGTTTGTTAAATACGCCAGTGCCTATGTTGTGATGCCCGGCGGTTTTGGTACGCTAGACGAAATGGCCGAGATACTCACCCTCATACAGACGGGTAAAACCAAGCGCATCCCTGTCATCCTGTATGGCAGCGAATTCTGGCAGGGTCTGGTCGATTGGTTCGAAAACACGCTGGTGCCCGTTGGCACTATCAGCCCGGGTGATACCAGCCTTTTCAAGGTGACCGACGACCCACAGGAAGTTGTGGATGCGATTTTCGACTTCTATGAAGGTGTTGATATCGATACCATCATTGAAAATTCCCAGCTTTCAATGGACATCTAGGGATTGTTGCATTAATTCAATGCCTGGCGCAGACGATTTCAGGTATTGATGATCTTGAAAAACCGGTTGTATTCTTACTGAACCAATCTGCTAGCCGGGGCATCAAGACTCCCGCCAAACTGGCTGGCATAATAACCCTGCACAACGACCACCTGTGGCCAATCTGTCGAGCAGTACTGGCCAACGTTGCGACAAACCAGAGGTGCCATAGCAATATGAGCGAACCCAAAGACACACGCTTCGTAGAAACCAGCACCTGGTTGCAATCACGCAAAGAATTTCTTGAAAAAGAGAAAGCGTTTACCAAACAACGCGACGAGCTCAGTGCCGAGCGGCGCAAATTGCCCATGGTTCGCATCAATTCTCACTACCTGTTCGAGACCGAACGTGGTGAAGAATCACTCAGCGATTTATTTCGGGGCAAGAGCCAGCTCATTGTTTACCATTTCATGTTTGCAGACGATTGGTCTGAAGGCTGCCCCTCATGCTCCTTCTGGATGGACAATCTTGACAATGTCGCTATTCATTTAGCTGCAAGGGATACCAGTTTCGTGGTTGTATCAACGGCTGCGTTAAACAAACTGCAAGACTACAAAAAACGATTGGGCTGGAGCTTTGACTGGGTGTCCACCGCCAAGGGTTCTTTCAACAGAGACTTTGGTGTGAGCTTTCCTGACAAGGACCCGGGACCAAGCAACGGTTATAACTATACCGGGCGCGTCTTTGGTGAAGAGATGCCCGGTGTCAGCGTTTTCCGCCGCTTTGAGGACGGTGCCATTGGACATAGCTACTCAACCTATGCGCGGGGCCTGGATATTCTTAATGGCACGTACAACTTACTGGATCTCAGCCCACTGGGTCGCAACGAAGACGATCTCGATTTTACGATGGCCTGGGTACGGCGGAGGGATAGTTACGACACCGGGAATTAACTATTGATCCGATGCTTGTTGATCAAGATACGCGGTTACCGTATCGACAATCACCTGAGTGCGCCGATCTATCTCGAGATTGACTAAATCACCTGCTTCCAGGGTGCCAAGGTTAGTGACCCTTAAGGTTTCAGGGATCAAATAAACCCGGAACGTACCGCTTTTCTTGTCCAGATCACTGACCGTCAGGCTAGCGCCGTGAATGCCAAGGTAGCCTTTATTAAAAACGTAAGGGCTCAAGTCGCCAGGTAGTTCCAGCGTAATGATGTGATTTTCTGCAGTGGTTTCTAAGGCCGCAACTTTAATCTCTGCATCGACATGGCCGGACAGTTCATGGCCACCGATTTCCTGGCCAAATTTTGCCGCACGTTCAATATTTACCGATTGATCTGGCTGCAGAGAAGACAGGGTTGTACGTTTCAGGGTCTCCTGCATGGCGTCAAACCAGACTTCAACGGCTTCACCGATTTCTGCATCTGACACCGAATCATACTGGGTTACAGTTTGGCAACATCCATCCACTGCCACACTGGCACCTACTTGCAGCCCTGCCGCCAAATCTGCAGGCAAAAGCACCGAAAACCGGCAGAAATCCGTTTGTTTCTCGACAGTTGCGATACGGCAGGCTTTTTGAATGATTCCTGTGAACACGCTTTTGATTTTCCGAATTTAATTAAATGATTTGTAATTTAAGCGCTAATAATCGAACATTACCGGTAACAGGAACGCACAAAGCAGAGTTTCCTGTGGAATGCCGGCTAAAGACGATCAGGTGATTCGCCGCCAAAGAGTCTAAGTCTGGTTGCGTCAACAGATCCTATACCACCTTACCGGGTAGGTAGCAGATCAATTCTGGAAGCAATGCTCAAGGCAGCAATTTAGCCCAAGAGTCATTGCCCGATTTGACGCATACGGATAACCCGCAGCACATCGGGCAACCCAATGAAGGAGCTTTACAACAGTGAACTATATATCCAAAAACACAAGGAAAGGATACAACCTGAACCGGTGTTTTTCCGGTCCGCATAAAGCCATCGCTTTCGCATCCCTGGGCATCGCTGCCTGCCTCACCACAACCGCCATTTCTGCCGGCACAATTAACTATACGTTCAAGACTGATATACGCGAAGTTAATACAGGGATGGTCGATGGTGAAGAGTATCTGACGATTGAAATCAACAAGACAGTAGGCCCCATGGCCTGTCGCGGCAATGTGTTGAGATTAAATGCCAACGCCGAAATCAACCAGAAAATCGAAGCTGTGGCCTTTTCAGCGCTTCTGCAACAAGACCAGGTGATGATAACGGTACCGCTACAACAATCAGATTGTGTTGATGGCAAGCCGGCTATTCTGGATATGTATCTGCTTCATAACTCGTGATTTAGCGGGCAAAGCGACGCTGCGCGCTCCGGCGGATAGTGTGGCCCGAACTCCTCTTTTGATAAGAGTCCTACTTAGATAGCTTGATTTTGTGGTCACAAAAATTCTCTGCCGACCCTTGATGTGCAGAAACTTGGGCTTGATTTATTTTAGGCTATCGTTGTAAATCGATAGCAACATTACGTCTGTAACTCATTCGACCCAGTTTTCCATTCGTAGTCCCTCGACCCTCTCAAATTCCTTGAGATTGTTCGTCACGAGAGTAAGCCCTTCACTTCTGGCATGTCCGGCAATGTGAAGATCGTTTACACCGATAGGTATGCCTTGACGTTCCAGATTGGCCCGAATCTCACCGTAATGCGCAGCAGCTTTTGCTCCATAGTCGAGCACGGTTAATCGCGTACAGAAATCTTCAATGGCACGGAAATTCTGTTCGGGTCTGGCACTTTTTTCAGCGCCGCGTATTAACTCAGCCTGGCTTATCACGCTTAGGCTCAGTTGCTCGGCACGCTGGTTAAATTGTTCAAGCACTTCCAGTGGACGACGCTTGATCACATAGATCGCTATGTTGGTGTCCAGTAGGTACTTAAGCATTAGAATGATTCCCGGTCGGGCTGCTCCTGAGAGGCGCGTTCATTCATAAAATCATCCGAGACCCCTTCTTCTGCGTGGAAGAAACTGTCCCAGGTATTACCCACCGGTGAGAGCACGCGATCCTTGCCGACAACCCGAACCACAACCTGTTTTACATCATCGGGAAACCGGGTTTCAGCTGGCAATCTGACTGCCTGAGTGCGATTGTTGACGAAGACTGAGCCAGTAGGCATGAGGCTTACTCCAGTTGCTATATACATAAAGTATATAGCGTAGCGACAATCCGTGCCTGAAATTTAGAAAAGTAGCGAAATACGAGGATTGTTGCATTAACGACCAACGGAGCGTACGGTTTCATTAAACCTCGGTTGATCGCTGTTTTTCATGAAGTCAAAATGGTTAAAGCGTCACCGCTTCCCACCACAAATTCTATTACTCGCTGTTCGTTGGTATTGTCGCTAAAGCCTTTCTAAAGCAAGCTCGCACGAACTGTAGGCACTAGCCCTTGGCGTTGTTCCCACTCTTTTTAAGCGACAAAATTGTTGTGTATTAAATCTCCAAACAACAGTTTATCCACCTGCCTTTTGAAAGGCCGTCGAATTACGGGTCCTAAGAACCAAATCTCGACAGGCAGGTACCGCTAAATGTGCATTGGTTTCGAGCATATACAGGCTTCAATATATTCTCGAACACGCGGTGCTTCATCCAGGAGAAAGAGCGATGATATTTGATCAGCTTGCTTGCATTCCTCTCGTCAGCGGAAATTACGATTACCTGGAACAGGGTTTCGAATACGGCAAGGAAGCTTATCGACTTTTTCCTGAATCACCCACACTTCGTGGAACCTACGGAGCATTGCTGGTAGAGATTGGTGATCACAAAGAAGCAAACAAACTTCTTCTACCCCTGACCACTGATGAAAACACGCAAATCGATAAAACTATTTCCCGTTGTATGCTCGCGAAACTCAACTATGAGGATGGCAACTACCAGGCAGGAGCTGAGTGGCTGACTAAGGCTCAGGAATCAGGGGGGTGAATTCATTATTAATAAAAGGATTGAGAAAGAGCTAATTGAGCGATATGGACAACCTGAAAACCAACTAGCGCTTGCTTCCTAGCAGCTGGAAAGAGCAGTCACCTGTGGCCCTAAGCATGGCCAGCACATCTCAACGGCTAGCCAAAAGTATTGTTCTGCAGGAGGTTGTTTAATTGCAGTCCCGTACAGGCCCGATATCATGCTCCCAACTGCTGCCTTTCGGCTCACAAGCCTACTCCCAGTCCTTGCACAACACGCTGTTCGGAGCATCTCTTGTTATCCTGGTGGCACTGCTGTCAAGCAATCAACATTCAACTGAATCGATAAATAACATAAAATAGAGATCTCCATTTTTTAACGGAACGAAAACGAGACCTCGCCGATGCAAATCAAAAAAATACTGGTTGCCAATCGCTCCGAAATTGCGATTCGCGTATTTCGCGCAGCCAATGAGCTCGGCATTAAAACGGTTGCCATCTGGGCTGAGGAGGACAAGCTGGCGCTGCACCGTTTCAAGGCAGACGAAGCCTACCAGGTTGGGCGTGGGCCGCATATTGACAAGCCTTTAGGCCCGATTGAATCCTATCTGTCGATCGAAGAAGTGATCAGGGTAGCCAAACACTCAGGTGCTGATGCGATTCATCCCGGTTATGGATTGCTGTCAGAAAACCCGGAGTTTGTTGATGCCTGTGCTGACGCCGGTATTACTTTCATTGGTCCGCGCCCTGAAACCATGCGTGCTCTGGGTAACAAGGTCGCAGCCAGAAATATCGCTATTGAAGCCGGCGTTCCTGTCGTGCCGGCAACTGAGCCTCTGGATGATGATCTCGCCAAGACTGCCAAACTCGCGGGTGAAATCGGATACCCATTGATGCTGAAAGCGTCCTGGGGTGGCGGCGGGCGTGGCATGCGCGTTATACGCTCGGAAGGGGATCTTGAACAGAATGTGCTGGAAGCGCGGCGCGAAGCGAATGCTGCATTCGGGCGCGATGAAGTCTATCTGGAAAAACTGGTGGAACGGGCGCGCCATGTCGAGGTGCAGGTTCTTGGCGATACTCACGGCAATGTGGTTCACCTGTTCGAACGTGATTGCTCGGTGCAGCGGCGTAACCAGAAAGTTGTAGAACGTGCACCTGCCCCCTATCTCGATGACAAGCAACGTGCAGAGCTTTGCGAACTCGGTTTAAAGATTGCCCGCTCAACTGACTATGTTGGTGCAGGAACCGTTGAATTTCTGATGGATATGGAAAGCGGTGATTTCTACTTTATAGAGGTCAACCCGCGTGTCCAGGTTGAACATACCGTAACCGAAGAGGTAACGGGCGTTGATATTATAAAAGCACAAATAAAAATAATCGAAGGTGAAGCCATTGGTACACCGGAATCCGGTGTACCGCCACAAGAAAAAATTGCGCTCAGAGGCCACGCTCTGCAATGCCGAATAACTACCGAAGACCCGGAACAGGAATTCATACCGGACTACGGTCGGATAACTGCCTACCGCGGTGCTTCCGGTTTTGGCATCCGGCTCGATGGTGGCACGGCTTATTCCGGAGCTGTTATCACGCCCTATTATGATCCGTTACTTGAAAAAGTCACCGCTTGGGCACCCACCTCTGATGAAGTTATTCAACGAATGGATCGCGCATTGCGAGAGTTTCGCATTCGGGGCGTAGCCACCAACCTGACCTTTCTGGAAAACATAATCGGCCACCCGAGCTTTCTGGATAATACCTATACCACCCGTTTTATCGACACCACCGATGCGTTATTTGAACAGGTCAAACGAAAAGACCGTGCAACAAAATTACTTCAGTACATCGCTGATGTTTCGGTTAACGGCCACCCGGAAACTCGCGGGCGGCAGAAACCGGCAGCCGATGCGCTTAAACCAAGCGCACCGTGGTTTGAAACCGAAGTAAAAGACGGCACAAGACAACGCCTGGAGAAAGACGGGCCCAAAGCGTTCAGCCAGTGGATGCGCAATGAAAAGCGCGTACTGGTCACTGACACCACCATGCGTGATGCACCGCAATCACTACTCGCGACCCGTATGCGCACGCATGACATTGTCAATGTTGCCGGCGCTTATTCAAAAGCATTACCAGAGCTACTCTCACTGGAATGTTGGGGTGGTGCCACGTTTGATGTCTCCATGCGCTTTCTGACAGAAGACCCATGGGAGCGTCTCGATTTGATTCGCCAGCGGGCCCCCAATCTGTTGTTACAGGCACTGGTGCGCGGTGCCAATGGTGTGGGCTATACAGGCTACCCTGACAATGTTGTGAAGCAATTTATACAACAGGCTGCACGGGGGGGTGTTGATCTGTTTCGCGTGTTCGACTGCCTTAACTGGGTCGATAACATGCGCGTGTCAATGGACACAATACTGGAAGAAAACAAACTTTGTGAGGCGGCCATCTGTTACACCGGTGATGTCATCAACCCGAAACAGGATCACTACAACCTGAGCTACTACCTCAATCTCGCTACGGAAGTAGAAAAAGCCGGTGCACATATTCTTTGCATCAAGGATATGGGGGGATTGATGAAACCAGCGGCCGCAACGCTGCTATTCACAGAGTTACGCAACGCCACCGACCTGCCCATTCACTTTCACACCCACGATACGTCCGGCCTTTCGGCCGCTACGGTGCTAGCGGCAGTAGCAGCAGGTGTTGATGCATTTGATGCGGCCATGGATGCTTTTTCAGGCACCACCTCGCAACCTTGTCTGGGCTCGCTGGTTGCAGCGCTTGCAGGCAGTGAACGGGATACGCAACTTGATGCTGATGCGATTCAGCAAATCTCCTTCTACTGGGAAACGGTGCGTGAACAGTATGCAGCGTTTGAAAGTGATTTACGCTCACCTGCATCCGAGGTGTATTTACACGAAATGCCCGGTGGCCAATTCACTAATTTGAAGGAACAGGCTCGCTCAATGGGTTTACAGGCACGCTGGCATGAAGTGGCGCAAACCTACGCCGACGTGAACGAAATGTTTGGTGATATTGTTAAAGTCACACCATCATCGAAAGTGGTTGGTGATATGGCTTTGATGATGGTTAGCCAGGATCTCAATGTTAATGATGTACTGGACCCGGAGCGCGACGTAGCGTTTCCAGAGTCTGTGGTTTCATTGATGCGTGGTGAATTGAGCCAGATGCCAAACGGTTTCCCAGATGATATTCGCAATAAGGTACTGAAGGGCGAAAATCCCATTTCCGGGCGCTTTGGAGAGTTGCTGGAACCGGTTGATCTTGAAAAAGCACAAGCCGACTTGAGTGAAACCCTGGATCGTGAAGCAAACGAACAGGAGCTCGCTTCTTCACTGATGTACCCGAAAGTATTTGCCGAATTTTCAGCGGCACAGGACATGTATGGCCCCACCAGCCATCTACCTACTGATGTTTATTTTTACGGCCTCAATGCTGGCAACGAAATCTTCGTTGAAATTGAACAAGGAAAAACACTGGTCATTCGATGCGTTGCATTTGGTGAAACCAATGAAAAAGGGATGCAAAGGGTGTTCTTCGAACTCAACGGGCAGCCGCGTTCAGTATCTGTACCTGACCGTGCCCATGGTGCTGCCGAACAAATGGCCCGCCCCAAAGCAGACCAATCAGACCCTGATCAGGTAGGCGCTCCACTACCCGGCGTTGTCTCATCCCTTAGTGTGAAATCGGGGCAGAAGATCACCCGCGGTGAAGTACTGTTATCCATTGAGGCGATGAAGATGGAAACTGTATTGCACGCAGAACGCGATGGCACGGTAGATGAGCTACGGGTCAACGTGGGAGACCAGGTTGATGCTAAAGATCTGCTGTTCAGTTACAAAGCATCGGAAACTGCCAGCGCTTGACGACTTGTCTAGAGGGAAATTCGCCCAATCATCAGGATTGGGCACCCTGCTGGATTTCATAGGGTAACTATCAAGTACACCTAAGTACATCTTACCGATATGTTTTTTTGTGCATATTTGAACAAATTCTGCCTATATTTCCTTTTTGTAGCCCAAAATCATCAAGTTCTGACTGAAAATACCGACTAGTTGGGATATTATTCCCAACATATTGTCCATTATTACTGGAAACTGAATTCCAGGCGCGAAGAGCGAGCATTGTTCCGCCCTTTGCGTATTACGCCGAGAACAGGTTAGTGCAATTAACTTCTCAATCCGATATTCCGTCCTTAATGTCTTATCCGGCTTAAGCAATGGCTGACAGTATTAAAAAACCTGTTGCCCGCTTGCTTGCACCGTTGACAAGGATTCTGCTGCGTCATGGTATTTCGCATGCTGAATTTGCTGATTGGGCAAAAACGTCCTTCGTATCTGAAGCTGCTGCAAATTTTGGCGTAAAAGACAAAAAACCCACGGTTTCCCGCATTGCCATTGTGACTGGCATAAATCGCAAGGAAGTGAAGCGTATCGTGGAATTACCTGCAGAAGCCGATGGTGGCAAAGCCAAACAAAATCGTGCTACCCGCGTGGTAACCGGATGGTTGCAAGACAAGGAGTTCCATACTGACAAAGGCAACCCTGCAACGTTGGAATATGGAGAACCGGAGTGTTCGTTCAATCAGCTGGTCAAACGCTATGGTGGTGATGTTCCAGCAAGAGCAGTGCTTGATGAATTGTTAAGAGTAGGAACCGTTGAACGCAAGGGTGATAACGTCAAGCTCAAACAAAAAGGCTATGTACCTCATGAGAGCACCGAGGCGATGCTTGATATTCTCGGAGATAGTTGTACCGATCTGTTGGAGACTATCGACCATAATATTTCCCATGAGACAAGCGAGTCCCGTCTGCAATTGAATGTTGTATACGATAACTTGCCGGAAGAAGCACTTGAGGAGTTCCGGCGTTTGGCTGACAAGAAATCTATGGAGTTATTAAAGGAGCTGGATAAGTACTTATCCAAAAAGGACCGTGATGTGTCTTCCAAGGTAAAAGGTAGTGGCAAGTTCAGAGCCGGCCTCGGTGTTTACCTGATAGAGCAAGACCTGTCTGATGATGAAACTGACAAATCCTGAGGCAAAGTTGATGTCTGTAAACTCAAAATTATTATTGTTGCTGACAACAGCTTTTCTGTTAAGCGCTTGTGATGGCGGTATCACCGGCACCGGCGGGCCAGGCCTGGAAGAGCCCAGCCTGATGAATTCTCCAGAAACGATAATCGTTGGAGCGGGGCCGGAATCAGATACGGATGCACCCAGTGGTTCTGTGGCAGTACAAGCGCTGGACAGTGACATAACGTTTGCGAACAATCAAGATGCTACTCTACGGCCGGATTCCATTTTAAGAATCATTCATACGGTTAATAATTTCCCGCCTGTATTTGCACTACTTAACCAGGATCTGGAAAATCCGTTGATAGCTCAACCCGGCATAAACTTTGGAGAAGGCTCAGAATTTTATTTATCTGTTGCAGCTGATACCTATGAGATGGATGTAATCGCAGCTACTGAAATAGCTGACGCGGCAAGCTTGCCTGCTCAAATTGCGGGCATTAATCCTTTGTCCTTGTCAGCTGGAAGTGCCAGCACATTGCTGCTTCGCGGCTTGCCTGATAGCGGCGATGAAGAGACACAAACTTATCCGGTCAGTATGCTTGCTGTACCAAATATTCTGAGCACCAACAATGCGAACACCATAAATATCCGCATTCTTCATGCAGCTCCCAATTTTGATGCTGAAGGTGCAATTGATATCTACATCAGGCCTGCTGACTCCCTTAACCCGACAACCGGGCTGCCTACTTTCGAAGATTTTGACTACTCGGTTGGCGATTCAGGATACTTCGAAACCACAGTAGACAGCTATTCGATCACTGCAACGAATGCCAATGGGTTAACTCAACGCATTCCCTCGACTGATGCGATAACGCCGGCGCCGGGTAGTTCTACCACCATCGTTGTGATGGATGATCCGAACGGGGTTGCAGGTGTCGATGTGGTATTTTTGATTATTAACGATGGTGATCGAACAGGTCTCCCTGATTTATAAAGGTCATTGCCAAGCAGCTAGTTTCAGTGTACTAAACGGTCTGCTTGTTCAAAACTCATAAAAAAGCCGGGGTGATTATCCCGGCTTTTTTATTCTTCGTTTAGATTAATACTTTGATCGAAGCACCAAATCATCAACCATAGCGATAAGGGCGCCCGGCCTTTTGCATATCTTCGTTATATTGACGGAAGATATCGACAACCTTGGCTTTGGTTTCACTCTCAGCAGCTATTTCATCCCAGAATTTAACTGCCGCCTCTTCCACCTGCGCCCACTCTTCATCAGGAATTGTTGTCAATTTCATCTTGTCTCCATTGACACGCAAACTGGCTTCACCACCCCAGTACCACCATTGACGGTAATAATGCGATTGATCACAACAAACACGGAAAAGTGTTTGCAAGTCTTCCGGAATTTCATTCCAGCGCTCCATATTGGTAAAGAATGATCCTGCCCAGGCACCGGAAATATTATTGGTCAGAAAGTAGTCAGTAACATCAGCCCAGCCTACCGTGTAATCCTCGGTAATGCCCGACCAGGCGACACCATCCAGTTCTCCCGTTTGAACTGCAACTTCTATATCCTCCCAGGGCAAGGTGACTGGAACTACACCAAACTGGCTGAGAAAGCGACCGGCCGTCGGGAAGGTAAATACTTTCTTACCCTTCAGGTCTTCCAGCGAGTTAATCGGATCTTTGGTCGCAAAATGGCAAGGGTCCCACGCACCCGCAGAAATATGTTTTACACCTACTGCTGAATATTCTTCATCCCAGATTTCGGCCAAGCCATATTGGTTAAAGAGGACTGGAACGTCCAGTGAGTAACGCGAGGCAAATGGGAAGTAACCACCGAACACGGTAACTTCTGTTGGTGAGGCCATGGAATCATCGTCGGACTGTACTGCATCGATGGTGCCTTTCTGCAGTGCACGAAACAACTCACCTGTTGGCACTAATTGGTCAGCATAAAACAATTCGATCTGCATACGGTCACCAGCTATTTTATTAAACATCTCAATAGCCGGATCAATTACATGTGCTGCCAGCGCAGGGCCTGCATAGGTTTGCATACGCCATTTGATTTTGGCGTCCTGCGCTAAAACCGGTTTTGAAAGTGGTGCAACTGCTGCTGCACCGACAGCTGCTGTTTTCAGAAACTTTCTACGTGTACTCATTTAATAATCTCCGTTTATATTCAAGTCGATTGTTACAACTGACTCTATTAGTTATCGCTTGTAATTTTGATAACGTTTTACAACACTGTACAAATCGTTTCCTAAATACTTATGTATACAATTCGTTATTACTAATTCTATTTCCCGTAGACATACCCTGGCAACCATAATGCTATTTCCGGGAAAACCATAACAATAATCAGGGCCACAACCATTACTCCCACAAACGGAATAATGGATCGGTATATATCCCGCAGTCCTATTTCAGGTGGCGCCATGGCTTTCATTAAAAACAGGTTATAACCGAACGGTGGTGTCATGTACGCAATCTGCGTTGTGATTGTATAGAGCACACCGTACCAGATAAGATCAAAACCCAAAGAGCCAACCAGGGGCACATACAGCGGTGCCACAATGACCAACATGGCAGTATCGTCGAGGAATGTTCCCATCAGTATAAAACTGAGCTGCATCAATATCAGAATCATCCATGGCGAAAGACCGAGTTCTGCAGTGAAGAAATTGTCTATTGCTTTTACAGCCCCCAAACCATCAAACACGGCACCAAAACCTAATGCTGCGAGTATGATCCACATGAACATGCACGAGATTCCCAGTGTCTTTTTCGTACAAGTATGGAATATACGCCAGGTCATACGGCGCTTCAGTATTGATGCAATTAAAGCTGTTAACGCACCTATAGCCGAACTTTCAACGAGTGAGGTCCAACCATTAACAAAAGGCACCATCATTGCCGCAAAAATAGCCAAGGGTAAAACCCCTGACCAAAGAAGCTGATACTTTTCCTTTTTGCTTACTGCTTCAAGATCATCTGCAACCGGGCCTAGCGCCGGGTTAATACGACAACGTATAAATATATATACAACAAACATCAACGCCATTAGTAAACCGGGAAGAATGCCAGCCAACCATAATTGCCCTACTGGTTGGCGCGCGATCATGGCATACAGTACCAGCACGACAGAGGGCGGCACCAATATTCCAAGGCTTGACCCAGCCTGTATCACACCTGTCACCATCAGTTTGTCATAGCCTCGACGCAGTAATTCGGGCAGCGCTATGGTGGCACCAATAGCCATACCAGCAACAGACAATCCGTTCATGGCGGATATCAGCACCATCAAACCAATGGTACCCATGGCAAGTCCACCACTGATATTACCAAACCAGACATGAAACATGCGGTACAGATCATCAGCAAGCTTACTTTCACTCAGCACATAACCCATAAATATAAACATGGGTAGTGTGAGCAAGGGATACCACTTCATCAACTTCATTGCCGCAGCAAACGGAATATCCTGACCACCTGTTCCCCACAGGGTAATAGCAGCAATGGCCGCTATCGCACCTATAGCTCCGAACACTCTTTGCCCGGTAAACAGCATCAACATCATTGATGCAAACATAAAGAGGGCGATGTGTTCCTGGCTCATAAATCAGGTTCCTCAACATCGTGACCGGCAATTCTCGCAATGTCCTTGCATAGCTCTGACAATGCCTGTAACAACATCAGAGTCAGTCCGGCGATCATGATTGTTTTAATGGGCCAGATGACTGGCCGCCAACTGGTAGAGGAACGCTCCATTCGCCCAACCTCCTCACTACCTGTAATCAGGCCAGCAAAAAAAGACAACGGCTCAGAGCCCCAGTAGCCGAGAGAATACGCAGTCGAACCCAGGGCGCCATAGAGTAAAACTCCAAGATAGAAAATCAGAAACAGAACTGTTATTGAATCTACAGAGGCCTTACGTCGCAATGACCAACGACCATAGAACAAATCCATTCGAACGTTGGAACCCATTAAAATCGAGTAAGGGCCACCCAACATGTAGTACGCGACCATCGCAAACTGGGCCATCTCCAAGGTCCAGAGCGTCGGTACAAAAAAGGTTTTTGAAATTGATGACCAGAGCAGTATCCCCATAAGGATAAACAAGCCATACATCACAACCAGACCAATGGCGCGATTTATCGGGTCAATCAACCGGGGCAAAACTAATAATGCCTTGACCATATCAGTCGTGTTTAGATGGGAGGAAAAGCTTTGCACCAACTTGTGGCAAGCCTTTGCATTGTGATGAACCAATGCTAATCGAGAAGTAATTTAGTGTGTTGCGGACATAAACGCTACAAAACAGTTTTACAACGCAGGCAGACACAACGCAGGCAGACAGTGCACGGTTGATGACCGCGTTGTGGGAACATAGTGGATCAAACTGCAAAAACCTGAAACTAACCATCCTTATCAAGCACTAGAAATTGCATGCTTTAAATAATACCACCGGGGGATGAGGTAATGTTCCTCATTGCCGTGTATTTTTCTATGTACTTGATATTCGCCCGGTACTGGCACAAATGGTGTACACCACGCTTGGAAAATTGCTAAAACCACCTAAAAGATTCCAGCGTCTAGCCCTGCAGCAATCAACATTCCCAGCTCTTCGCAATCAGACTCGAATGACATCTGAAAGTCACCTTGTAGTATCAATGGCGGGTTAACCATCTTCCAGGCAAGACCTGACAGTATTTTCTCAACACCGATGCGGGTGCCTGTGCCGTCATTACCGGCACGGATGTAAAGCGCACAGGGTAAACCCTGTTTTTCCTCAAGGCAGGGATAATAGATTCTTTCAAAAAAATCCTTGATCAAACCACTCATATAACCGAAGTTCTCGGTGGTCCCTATGATGATTCCGTCAGCTGCTAGCACCTGCTTGGGCCCGGTATCAAGTGGAGCCAGTAGCGTGGCTTCTATATTTTCCACATCTTGATGAGTAGCGCCCTTTAGTACAGCCTTGGCTAGCGCCGTCGTGTTGATTGATGGCATATTGGCTACTATCAAGAGCCTTTTCACGTTTTGTCCCGCCCTTGGTATTGTTAAATCAGGTGTTGTTGAATCAGGCAATGTTCAGCTATCCCATTGCACATCAAACTTTGTGACCAGTGAAGAGACCTGCTCCGGAGTCAGCACCCTTGGGTTCAATCCACGAGTCAGCATTGCCAACCGTGCCGTGTCCTCAAGCTCTTCTATCGCATTACATGCAGCCTCTACATCTTTTGCAGCAACCACAGGGCCGTGGTTGGCAAGCATTACTGCTGAACGCTTACCGGCTAGCCCGCGTACCGCCTCGCCCATCTGAGGGTCTCCCGGCAAGTAAAACGGCAAGAGCTTCACCCGTCCAAGCTTCATGATTGCATAAGGCGTCAGCGGTGGTAAAAAATTATCTTCATCGACATCCGGCATCATTGACAAGGCAACAGAATGGCAGGAGTGTAAATGCACTACCGCACCAGCCGTGCTGCGGGTTTCGTAAAATGCAGCATGCAATGGCATTTCCTTTGTAGGCTTGTCGCCATCGACAAGCTGACCTTGGCTATCAAATCGACTGAGTCGCGCTGGATCAAGGCGGCCGAAACTGGTGCCGGTCGGACTGACAAGCAAGCCACCATCCGCTGTACGGGCGGAAATATTCCCGGTACTGCCACCCGTCAAACCTCTATCGAACAAAGAGCAGGCGAGTGTGCAAATTAGCTCGCGAAGTTGTGCTTCTTTCATATTGATGAAATCTGAATAATCTGTTCATTGCTGAGGATGGATTAACAACCACAGCCCCCATTTAGAGTAACAGCTCTCTATCTGCTATATCCAAAAAAATTCCAGAACTTTTCTGGCTTCCGCAAGCACAATCATAGAGCGATCTGAAACTGAAGTATCTGGATCTGTAATCTCAATGCTCCCCGGCAACAACTATTGCTGTGCAGTAAATCAGGTATAACGACAACTAAAAAAACGATAACCAATATTATTATACTGAGCTCTACCAGTTGTAGACAGGTCCGATTTTCAAGTAACTATGCGCATGAAAAGTTGCCTGCAGCTGCAAAACTTCGGCAGGCTTGCATACCCGCTAGAACCTACATCGCTAGGATTAGCACTGGCCTCATTTTTTTTGGAAAGTTAAAGAAGGTTCAATCTACCTTTTTTAGATGTGCGTTTAGTGATGTCTCAACTCTCTTTATAAATTCGCACGAATTGATTCATACGAAGCATCAGACAATAGAATGCAGCGTATTTTCCCTTGAAAAATACGACTGTCTCCTAGCATGCATGTCCGTTTATCGCTTTTTTTGAATGTGATCTGGTAGGCAAAAATAGAATTCGATAGATCATTACCGTAATTAAAAAAGTGTTGCGTGATTTATTGCATAGGGAACAAACATTCCTTTGTGTATATTTCTATTCGTTGTAAATCGAACGAAAAACAATAACGAACAAGCAAAACAACTACTAAGGAATGCACAATGTACAAACAGCTTAAATTAGCCAGCCGAATACCAATAGGTATGTCGGCAATCATACTGGCCTCACTCACGTTAATGGCGAGTTCAACGGTCCATGCATCAGGTAACTACGGCTCACAACCTGTAACGATCTACCAGCATATTAATTTCAGGGGGCGAAGTCTGAATGCCGGGGCCGGTGATATCTCCATCAGGGATCTGAGAAACAGTGTTGGAAACGATACTATTTCTTCTATCGAAATCGCTCCAGGTTATGAAGTATTTGCCTGTCAGCATAGTAGCTTCAGAGGACGTTGCGAAACATTTACTGGTACAGTATCGGATCTGCGCGGCATTTCGTTCAATGACGTTATATCTTCACTACGAGTCAGCAAAGCACCAACCCTGCCTGTGACCGTATTTGAACACATTAACTTCAGAGGAAACTCTCTTAGCGTGGGTGAAGGTGATGTATCAATCACAGATCTCAGAAATTCAACTGTGGGTAACGACAGAATCTCATCAATCCGAATTGCCGATGGTTATGAAGTTGTTGCCTGCCAACATAGTCGCCATAGAGGTAGATGTGAAACATTTACAAGCGATGTAACCGATCTACGGCAGATTCATTTTAACGATGTTATTTCATCGTTGAAGGTTCAGCTCGTCTCTGACCCTGT
>CALLOA010000059.1 GCA_938005265.1 uncultured Granulosicoccaceae bacterium | reverse complement strand
CACCATCAACGAACCAGCGGCAGCGGGCGCATATGAGGCGCTGAAAGCGCTGGGGCGTGAAAACGATGTATTGATTGTATCGGTAGACGGGGGCTGTCCTGGTGTTGATGATGTTAAGAACGGCGTCATTGGTGCAACTTCGCAACAGTATCCCTTGCTGATGGCTTCTCTAGGTATCGAGGCGATCGCTGCCTGGGCAAAGGATGGTACCAAGCCTGAAAATACTCCCGGACTCGATTTCTTCGATACCGGTGTCAATCTGGTGACTGATCAGCCAGTCGATGGTGTCGAATCAATTGATACCGCTGAAGGCACCGACAGGTGCTGGGGTTAAACCTTGCTGGTAACAAGGAGACGCTCAACACGCGCTGGTAAGTGATGTTTGATATAGCGTTATAATTTGTCACTGAAGGTTATGTAGTAAAGAAAACGGCGCCACTTGCATGGCGCCGTTTTCTCAAGCGTTTTCTCAAGACAACTGCTGTATATAACAGCTATGCTTGTATAACTACATCCAATTCAACAGGCAGAAATAAAGGAATTACCGTTGAGCGAGACCGCTGATACCCCGGATACTTCTACTGATGCTATGGAAGTAGCATCGTTTGATGATAATCGCAACGGTGCCATTGCATGGATACAGCGAACGCTGCACAACAATCCTTCGCTCGTGCCGTTCACTGTTCTGTTAGTTTCAATTGCAGTTTTCGGACTTATACTGGGTCAAAAATTCTTTTCACCTTTCGCTCTGACGCTAATTCTTCAGCAGGTGGCGATTGTCGGCATTGTTGGTGCCGCGCAAACATTGGTGATACTGACAGCCGGTATTGATTTATCCGTTGGTGCCATTATGGTGATTTCGTCTGTGGTAATGGGCCAATTTACTTTCCGCTACGGAATACCTGCGCCATTGGCTGTTGTTGCCGGCCTTCTAACGGGCGCACTATGTGGTTATATAAACGGCTGGCTTGTTGCGCGCATGCGGTTACCGCCCTTTATCGTCACTCTGGGTATGTGGCAGATCGTTCTTGCTTCCAATTTTTTGTACTCCGCCAATGAAACCATACGCAGTCAGGATATCGCTGAACACGCATCAATACTGCAATTCTTTGGTAACAAAATAAATATCGGTGGTGCGGTTTTTACCTATGGCGTTATAGCCATGGTGGTTCTTGTGTTGGGACTTGCTTATGTACTAAACCAGACAGCCTGGGGGCGTCATGTTTACGCGGTTGGAGATGATCCGGAGGCAGCCGAACTCAGTGGTGTTCAAACACAGAAAATATTGATATCCGTTTACGTCGTCGCCGGTACCATTTGCGCGTTTGCCGGCTGGGCATTGGTAGGTCGCATCGGTTCAATTTCCCCCACAGCCGGGCAGTTCACTAATATCGAATCCATAACGGCTGTCGTGATTGGTGGTGTGTCGTTATTCGGGGGCAGGGGCTCAATTCTTGGAACGCTTTTCGGTGCCCTGATCGTTGGTGTATTTTCCCTGGGCTTGCGTCTTGTGGGAACCGACCCGCAGTGGACTTTCCTGTTGATCGGGCTTCTCATCATATTCGCGGTTGCTGTTGATCAATGGATCAGGAGGGCATCTGCATGAATAGCCCTGCTCATCAAGCTGAATCCGCGGCTGTTCAGCCCATCTTGACTGCACGTAATCTGGTGAAACGTTTTGGCAGTGTGGTTGCTTTGAATGGTGCTGATCTGGATCTGTTTCCCGGTGAAGTGCTTGCAATAATAGGTGACAATGGCGCTGGAAAATCGACCCTGATCAAAGCAATCTCTGGAGCCTTGCGTCTGGACAGTGGTGAAATTTCGCTGGATGGGGCGTCGGTCTCGTTTAATTCGCCGCTTCAGGCGCGTGCCGCAGGTATAGAAACTGTCTACCAGAATCTTGCTTTGTCACCGGCATTATCAATTACTGACAATATGTTTCTTGGCCGCGAGATCCGGCAAAAGGGCTTTGCCGGTCGTTGGTTGCGACGTCTTGATCGTCGCGCAATGGAAACGCAAGCACGTGAGAAATTGAGCGAACTGGGTCTTCTGACCATCCAGAACATATCCCAATCAGTTGAAACCCTCTCTGGCGGGCAACGCCAAGGCATTGCCGTGGCTCGCGCCGCCACCTTTGGGTCGAAAGTTATCATTATGGATGAGCCAACCGCGGCATTGGGTGTCAAAGAGTCACGGCGGGTACTTGAACTGATTCAGGATGTTCGAAACCGTGGTATCTCGATTATTCTGATTTCACACAACATGCCGCATGTGTTTGAGGTTGCAGACCGTGTGCATGTACACCGCCTTGGTCGCAGGCTTTGCGTGATAGACCCGAAGACCTACACTATGTCCGATGCGGTGGCATTTATGACCGGGGCAAAAGAAGCACCGGTGGATTAAATATATTTGAGCCGGACTTGAGAGAGGTTCAGAAGAAAGGCGAGATTAGAAGTAAGGCTTACTGCAAATACAGCTTGTTACTTAGCCTGCTGGATAGTTAGCTCTATTTGCAACTATCCAACAAGCAGTTCATGCCGAAGCAGTTCAATACCGAAGCAGTTCGTACCGTAACAAATTTTACTTCGTCAACTTACTACGCGCTGCAATGGTTGATGCGCTGGCATCCAGCAGTAGAGTCGCTGGTGCAAAATGATCGTCAAAAGTTGCGCGTTCTATGATATCACCCAGTGCAAAGATCTCACCGTTGATCATATCGAACACCCTCCACAGATTGCCTTGGCCTTGCGGTACAAAGAATTCTGCCACGATACCTTCTTCACGAATTACCTGGACACGTGCTCCAGAGTTGGACAAAGTTTCCGGAGCTCCTCCGGAGAAATTATGTACTGTATAGCGAAATACACCGGGTCTGGAAGCGTTCTCGATGGTGATAGTCTCAGGCCCGAACGAGGAGACATCATCTGTGTCGAGCTGTGCATCCTCTTCGATGGAATTGGCAAAAGAGATACGGAATGCTCCAGTACCATCCAGAGTAGGCCCGGTAAAGTGGCTATCAAGATCGCTAGGTGTTTCTCCCCAGGTTAATACAATGCGAGTCTGCCCTGTTAGGACTACAGGTGAGATGGTAGAGTTCTGGTTGGATACGAGAGCATCACCCAAAACGAAAACTGTGACCACAGAAGTTTGTAAACCATCACCGAAAATGATGCAGGTGTAGTTACCGTATTCCAGCCCTTCCACCGTATAAGCGCCATCGGCATCGGTCATGGTGGTCGCTGCCAAATCGCCATTTACGTTGTTTATGCCACGGTAGAATTCCAGTGTCACACCCTCCAGAGGATTGCCATCGACCGCACTACTGATAGTACCGCTGAGTGAACCAATTCCTGCATTGTCGGTGCTGAGGAGGCGAACAGGTGGAATCTCCAGCGCCTCACTGCCAGCTTGCGGGTTTAGTGTGATACCACTAAACGTCTCAGCCAGATAGGTCTCGCGCTCGAACGTTAATAGATAGCCGGCGTCACGAGGCAAGTCGGCAAACGAGTAGGTTCCCAGCTCGTCGGTCAGAGTGGTGGCAACAATATCGCCACCGGATTCACTCAGTGTGACTTCGGTGTCTGGCAGAGAAAGATTGTCTAAAGCAGTTGCCACTCGGCCGATGATAGCTCCATCACCGGAAGGCACTTCTTCAACATCCTGGTCAACAACAGGAGGGGCGTTGGTTACGTCGTCATTGATAAGATCATCAGTATTTTCTGCAGTCTCAACAATCTCCTCAAAGATGGATTGACTGCCAGATGAGCCTCCTGAGCCACCTCCGCAACCAGCGAGTAATAAAAGTAGCGAGGCTGCCACTGCGTAGAATTTCATATTTTATCCTTCAATCGGGTGGGCTGAGCTAATGCATGATCTGCTTTCAAGCCACTTCTGGAGAAGAAAACCATCAAAATGGTCGGCAGAGAAAAATCGCATGTTTCGCTAAAAGGGAAAAAGTTCCCTTTGAAGGGTAATTTACATGGGTTTTTACTACTTGGCAATCCCAAACGCCATTTTATTCTCCTTACGCAGGGGGTTTGTAATGAAAGTAAGGCAAAACCCCGTTTCTAGAGCAGGGGCTGCAGCGCCTTGGTTAGCTCTTCTGCATCAACAGAGCGCTTGGTAGCGCCGCGGGCATGTATGAAGTTAAACGCCTGTTTGCCATGTCGGTCGAACACATAGAGGGTGGGAATTCTATTTACGTTGCCAAATAGAGCCAGGGTTTCGTCATTGCCTTTAACCAGAGGAAATGAAGGGTCTGTTGCTTCTAAAAACTTTTGCATTCGTGCTTCGTCATTCGAATCAAATGCTTCAAAGGCATTGACTGCCACAATGGTGATTTTATCGCCGAGTTGAGTCTTGACTGTATTTAGTGCCTGAAACTCGTCCAGACAAGGCGGACACCAGCTGGCAAAAAAAGTAACAATCGTGATTTTACTGTTTTCCAGTTGCAGAGGTATATTTCGGGAAGTTTCTATTGCAGGCAGCGAAACAAGATGCTTCTTTTTACTGTCCACCAACTCTAGCTTGGTTTCGTCTGCCATGCTCATCGGGTGTAAACACACTGCTATCAATGCTATTACAGCAAGCAAAGGTTTCGACAAACGTATTTCAGGTATAGAACTTAGTGTTTTCATCAATCTGCGACTCATAGGCTGTTGTCAGACTTTAATTAAGTGTAATTCCGAATTCAGTTGCAGCGTTCGAGAGGGCCGTTTTTATGAAAAATATTCCAGACAACGCTGAGTTTGTCATTCTCAAGATTGAATTTTAATTGGTAATCTCGAACTGTGTCTTCTCCGCAAAGCGCTGTGGCAAATGCGGTAATACCATTTTGGGTTGAGTCAACTGATCTCCAGGTTAAACGGCACCACACGTCACCGTGGCCAAGCCAATCACGACTAATAACAAAAGGAGCGGCTAATTTTGTGCCTTTTGGTGTAATAAGCGATCGAGAGCATTGTGTTGACGAGCCCCATTCGTCAAAAAGTCGCTCGAGTTCCGATGCCTGTAACTGGGGTAGAGTCAGTAGCACTGAGGAAAATAGAACTATCAGCATAAAATTTTTCAATCTCAGTGTTCCCCGATTCGGTTGTGTGTTTCGGCTACATCGCGAACAAGTTTGTTTGCCAGCTTTGCCAGCCACCTAATTGCTAGTCGAACAGAATACAAGTCTCTCACCAAATAGTATTTGCTACGTCGATGTAGACAGAACTTTCAGGTCAAGGTTGCCATCACTAGCTATCAAAATTGGCTAATTATTACCTTGTAGAATGCATAGTATGTAGAGGCTACTACGCTATTCCCCGTTCAAAATCTCTAGTATGGCTAATTCTTGACTGAGTATAGAATTGGTGTCAGTATAAGTGCCTATGAAAAAGGCAGAAGTCAGTCAGCCGCCCATTGACGTGTCAAACGCGCTGAAAGAAGCGGGCTTGCAAGTCACCGCTCAACGTCTTGCGGTCTATCATGCTGTGCAAATTTCACCGCATGCCCTTGCTGACGAAATTTACCAGTCGGTCAGAGCGG
>CALLOA010000058.1 GCA_938005265.1 uncultured Granulosicoccaceae bacterium | reverse complement strand
TGTTCTGCTTAATCTCACGAGGAGTGTCCTTTTGTAGGTGCTTTGTTTGGTCTGTCAACTCAACAATAACACTTACATTGGCGCTTCTCGTACTTCAACCTACTTTTTACTTAACTCTTTTTTGTCTCATTGAGGCTAGTAGTGGCAAAATTGTGGAATCAGGCATTTCAGCAAAGCACAAAATATGAACTGATGATCAATAACATCAACGCGGCACTCGCCGGATACAGCGTTGTTAGCTTGCTGTTGCTATGCATGATCTACCTTTTCTCCTTGCCGGAGATGCATAAGACCCGTATCGGCAAGGTGGCCTGTATCGTCTTGATGACAGTACTCGCCCTGGTGCAGTTTGCACACCTTCTGTACTTTATACATAGCACTCCTCTTCTGTCGTTCCGCAGCTATGCGCTGCTACTTGGTATCGTGCCCGTAGCGTACTTCTTTTTTTGTCGGGAGATTCTTTTTCATAATGAAAAACTGTCTATTCACGATCTGGCTCATGCTGCATTGTTGATATTGGTGTTACTCCTACCCTTGAAGCTCGCACCTACGGCGGCTTTCCTTGCCGGCTGCGGTTATACCTTTCATATCTATTTCAAAGTACAGCGACTCCGACGACACATACCGCGATTCAAGTTCGAGAAGTTCTTTTTTGCGGTGTTTTTCGCCATGAATGTGATTGCGTTGATCCTGGGGCTTTTTATCCCTTTCGTTGAACCGATGTTTTTCTTTCATGCCTACTCGGCCTGTATTTCGGTCGCCATGATTCTGGTAGTCGCCGCTCTTTTGGTGTTCCCTGATCTGTTGAGTGATGTACTGCTTGCGTCGCAGACCGCTTACGCGAAAAGTAAGCTGGGCAATATCGATGTCGATGGTAAGCGGCGGCAGCTGGAACAGCTGATGATTGGGGGGCGGAGCTACGAAAATGAGAGCCTGACGCTGGGCCAGGTAGCTGAGCAACTTGATCTTTCCCCGCAACAGCTCTCGGAACTGGTGAACTCGGATTTCAATATGAGCTTCCCACGCTATATACGACAACATCGGGTAGAGGCTGCCAAAAAAATGCTGCTGGCTGAACCGAATGCCTCGGTACTCTCTATCAGCATGGCCACAGGCTTTAAATCCCAATCGAGTTTCTACAGCGCTTTCAAGGAACTGACCGGTCAAGCCCCCGCGGGATTTCGCAAGTCGCAAAGTCATTCCAGCGACGCAAATTAATCTTTCCCAATGCTATCCGGATATCCTGGATTATATTCCAGCATTCACCTAACTGACTGAAATATTTAGTTTTAAATATTTTATATCCTGTAAACCGATTTCAGGAAGTCACCACGTCTTACGACCCCTAGATTAACCCTGGCACCACAACAGGAGGCCAGGGTCATGGGGTATAACAGAGATAGGAAACCGCCAACCGTATTGGTTTTGGGGGGCTATGGATTTATCGGTCGCTACGTGATCGACGCCCTAAAACGTCACCCAACCAAGGCAATTATCGGCACTAGAGACTTGCGTAATACTGCAGATGCCGCGACATCAGTGAGATTAGTCCGACTGCAGCAGTGCCTGACACCCGTTAGCTGGGGCAAAACCCTGTCAGGGGTTGATGTGGTGATCAACACCGTAGGTATTTTGCGCGAGCGCGAGGGTGAGACCTATGAAGCAGTGCACCACCTTGCAGTGGGTGCGTTGGCAAAGGCCTGCAAACAACATTCAATTCCATTAGTGCATGTCTCGGCCTTGGGTATTGATGGCCCGGTACGCAACGATTATTCGGTCAGTAAACTTCGCGGCGAAAACGCCATCATCAACAGCGGCTGTGTCGGTGCAGTGGTACGGGCATCAGTGGTTGATGCGCCCGATGGATACGGTTCTGGTTGGTTTCACAGACTCGCACAGTGGCCGATCTGGCTAATGCCCGCTCATGCAACCAGACTGTTGAGCCCGGTAAAAGCTACCGATCTGGGCGAAGCACTGACACTACTGGCAATCCGGCTTGCTGAGAAGAATGAGCAGAAACCAACAGTAGGCCCTGCGGAGATGATCGAAGTTGGTTGTGGTGAAGTATTCACGCTGGAAGAGTACTTGCGCAAGCTGCGGAACAATCGGAGGCCTTGTCCACGTGAACCGCTAGTCACGCTTCGCATTCCCGAAAAAGCTGCCAAAGCCTGCGCTGATATTTTTGATCGATTAAACCTGACCCCATACTCCAGCGGCCATCATGAGCTGCTCAAGTTCGACAACATACCCCACACCAATCAGCTGCCGGCAATTCTGGGGCGCAAACCTGGGCCGATTGGCTTGGACATCAAAGATGCCGGCTTCCATCCCGGCCCGGTTACATCAATCATAAATCGAGGAGTCTGAGGCATGGCGATCAAACCTGTTTCAAAACTATTACGCTCATTTGCTTTCAGTCTAAGCTGTACTAGAAAAAGGCGCTTGTTGGTGAGTATCCTTGCGCCACCTATTTTGGGCAGCCAGATTATACTGATGACAGAAACACTCACGATGATGCTGAAGAAGGGTATATGGCACCCGCCTTCTCTGGGAATATACTTAACAGTTATAGTAGGTTCCTACATCTTTATGGGTATGCAGTCTCTGCTTACAGCACTAGTGATGGAATACCTTGTACGCCCACGCGCAAATCATAAATTGGTAATTATCCTTTCGTCCTGCATTTTTGGCATGTTGGCAGGGGCTTCAATCAGTTTTCTACGTTCGATTCCAACGGTGATGTTCACTGGCTTGTTTGCCGGATTGATACTGGGTCTCATACTCGCCACTTCTTTTGATGCAGATCAGAATTGACAGAGCACGTGCCAGCCCCAGTATCTGCAAGACTGCTGAGGGGCCAGGAGCGCGTGGTCAATTGATTGATGAATGCCGTGCTGTTAGAAGAGGCCGGCATGTTGATTAAAACACCGTTACGCAGGTTCCCATCCGGTATAAGATGCGTGAGCTGAAGTCAGTGGAAGTTGAACTGGTTTTTTTTCACGTGCTGATGCATACACAGCGCTTACAAATTCGAGCGAACGCCGGCCATCTTCAAGAGTCACTTCCTGCCCGGGCATTCCATCAAGCGTATCTGCAATAGCTTTGAAAAACCCAACATAACCGGCGAGCGGGGTCTGAATATTTGCGAGTGCGTCGTTAATGTCTTGTTGTTTATAAGGCTCGCGTGCTGTAAAAGTCCATTGGCCTTGTGCCGGGGCGTATGGGTTGTGTGAGCTTTGTGCG
>CALLOA010000057.1 GCA_938005265.1 uncultured Granulosicoccaceae bacterium | reverse complement strand
GCTCTGCAATGCATCAGGTAATTAACATCAATATTGCGACCCAGGCTGTAGATGCGATTGATCGGGTTGTAGGTCATTCCGGTCAAATCTTCGATTTCCAGTCCTGTCGGGCGACAATAGTTTGCTAATTCGGACGGTTTTATAAAGCGTTTGTACTCGTGCGTGCCTTTTGGGAGTAGCTTGAGTACGTGCTCAGCGCCAACAATCGCGAACAACCAGCTTTTCGGATTGCGATTGATGGTGGAAAAAAACACTGAGCCTCCCGGCTTCACCATTGCCCTGCAGGCAGCCACGGTTGATGCCGGATCCGGCACATGTTCGAGCATTTCGAGGCAGGTGACCACGTCGTACTTGCGGGCTTGCTTTTGCGCCATATCTTCGGCCGAAATATCAACGTATTCGACTTCGCGGCCACTCTCCAGTAAATGCAGGCGGGCAACTGATAAAGCCGCTGCAGAAAGATCGATGCCGGTGACCGTAGCGCCTCGTCGATGCATTGATTCCGCCAGAATGCCGCCACCACAGCCAACGTCTAGAACCTGTTTACCGGACAATCCGCAACGTTCATCGATATAGTTCAGGCGCAGGGGATTGATGTCGTGCAGTGGTTTAAATTCGCTTTGCGGGTCCCACCAGCGGCTGGCCAACTCGCTGAATTTCGCAATTTCTGCCTGATCAACGTTGTCCGCGTTGTCGTCATTTGGCCCGTCTGTCTGTTCTGTGCTCACTGTTGGTGTCTTTTTCTCAGTTGGTGGTTTGACGCATATTGCCGTATACAGCCTATTACTTTACGCACTAGCGGGCATCCGGTTCATCCGCAGAGCGTTGATGCCCATTGTTTGGCATCGCTTATGGTTTCCTTGATATCAATGGTGAGCAACCGTCGGTCCTGCATAAGAGCCTGGCCGTCGACCCAGACGTCTGTTACGGATTCCCTGCCGGCCGCGTAAACCAATTGCGATACTGGATGGTAAACCGGCTGCATTTCGGGTGAGTGTGTTTCAACACAGATAATATCGGCCGCCTTACCAGGCTCAAGTGAGCCGGTCAGGTGCTCCATTCCCAGAGCTTTTGCACCGTTAATGGTTGCCATTCGCAGTGATTGCTCTGCATTGCAGGCTGCCGCGTCCGAACTTGTCATTTTAGCCAGCAGCGAGGCCGTGCGCAGCTCGGCCAGTAAATCAAGATCGTTGTTGGATGCTGCGCCATCTGTACCTATGGCTACATTGCCGCCGGCCGCCAGCAGTGCAGCTATTGGCGCACACCCACTGGCGAGTTTCATATTGGATTCCGGGCAATGCGCCAAATGCACACCGTTGTGCGACACCAGTTCCTGCTCTTCGCTGTTGAGTTGGGTCATATGAACGGCTATCAGTGAGGGCCCGAGCATGCCGATGTCCCGCAACATGGCCAGTGGTCGCATCCCGTGTGTTGCCTCGAATTCGTGAACTTCGGTGGCTGTTTCATGGATGTGCATGTGCACTGGCAGGTCGAGTTCCGTACTGAGTACCTGAATTCTTTCCAATGGTTCGCGCGAAACGGAGTAGGGCGCATGAGGGGCAAAACAGGTACTGACGCGTTCGTTGTTACGCAGAGCGTCATGCAGTTCCAGGCCTTTCTGGATGTATGAGGCAGCGTCCTTGGCCCAAGCTGTAGCGAAGTCCAGAACCAGCATGCCGACCCTGCCACGCAAACCGGCCCGGGTCAGCTCATCAGCGGTCCGATCGGCGAAGAAGTACATGTCGTTAACACAGGTGACGCCGGCTCTGATCGATTCAGCGAGTGCCAGTCTGGTACCGGCTGCGACGAAATCCGCGTTGACGTGTTGCTGCTCAAGCGGCCAGATTTTTTCCTGCAGCCATGTCATCAATGGCAGATCATCGGCAAAACCACGCATTAAATTCATTGCCAGATGCGTGTGAGCATTGATCAGGCCGGGAGCTACGATGTGCTCACGGCGTTCAACCAAAGTGTCAGTTCGGTAGGTGTTCAGGGCGCTTTCACGCGGTAAAATAGCCGAGATCCGGCCGTCATTTACGACGATGGAATGGTCGGTGAGAACAGTATTTTCTGCGTCGACCGTTAACAGCCAGCCACAATTGATAAGCAGATCGCAATCTTTCATCGGGCTGACCATAACTGCTTGCGCCTCGGGCGGCAAATATTATCGGCTGGCAACATCGGGTGGCCGCTGGCAACAGATGATTCTCTGGCGGCTTCAAAGATGCGATTGTGCTATAATTTGAGGCACCAAACCACCTGCCTGAACGGGCGTTTCCTGCTTTATTTCCGGCCTCATGAATGCCCGTGACGATTGTCAGTGGCAATACCAAATGCCGCCGGAGATTTAGCCAGCCAACGGTAAATGTGGCCATGCAGGATTAACCGGGTCGGACACTTTTTATGTCCTTGCCGGTAGAGAATTCGGAAGTGGATTCAGCATTTTTGCGCCGGTTTCAGATAATGGTTTCAGGTAACGAACAAACCACCCTATGGGTAACAGCTGGCAAGCTGTAGACACTTGCGAGTAACAAAGTCAGGCCATGTCAGACGACGACACTACAGATAACACCAACTCGGATTTCGCGAAAGAGATTATACCGATAAATCTCGAAGACGAGATGCGCGATTCCTACCTGTCCTACGCCATGAGCGTGATAGTCGGTCGCGCGCTTCCTGATGTGCGCGACGGGCTAAAGCCTGTGCACAGGCGTGTCCTCTATGCTATGCATGAACAGGGCAATGACTGGAACAAGGCCTATCGCAAATCAGCGCGTGTTGTGGGCGACGTAATGGGTAAGTATCACCCGCACGGGGATTCCGCCATATACGACACCATGGTGCGTATGGCACAGCCATTCTCGATGCGTTACATGCTGATCGATGGTCAGGGTAATTTCGGCTCGGTTGATGGTGATAACCCTGCAGCCATGCGTTACACGGAAGTACGCATGAAGAAAATCGCCCATGAGCTACTTACCGATATAGACAAGGAAACGGTTGATTTCGTGCCGAACTATGACGGTAACGAAAACGAGCCGTCGGTGCTGCCATCACGCATCCCCAATCTTCTTATCAATGGTTCATCAGGTATTGCTGTGGGCATGGCAACGAACATCCCGCCGCACAACCTCAGTGAGGTGGTCAATGCCACGATTGCCATGCTGGATGATGAAAACATCACCATAGAACAACTGATGGAACACCTGCCGGGGCCGGATTTCCCGACAGCAGGAATAATCAATGGTGCACGGGGTATTCGCGAGGCTTATCGCACGGGTCGCGGCAAACTCCATGTGCGTGCATTGGCCAATGTCGAGCACAACGAGAAGACCGAAAAAGACACGATCATAATCACCGAATTACCCTACCAGGTTAACAAGGCACGCTTGCTGGAGAAGATTGCCGAGCTGGTGAAAGACAAGAAAATCGAAGGTATCACTGATCTGCGTGATGAGTCTGACAAGGACGGTATGCGGGTAGTTATTGAATTGCGTCGCGGTGAAAACGGAGAAGTTCTTCTTAATCAGCTGTACAAGCAAAGCCAGTTGCAGGTGGTGTTCGGCATCAATATGGTGGCGTTGCAGGATGGCCAGCCGCGTTTGTTGAATTTGCAGGAAGTGTTGAGTGCCTTTATTCGCCACAGGCGCGAAATTGTTACTCGCAGGACCATGTATTTACTGCGCAAAGCCCGCGAGCGTGCCCATATTCTGGAAGGTTTAGCGGTCGCGCTTGCCAACATTGATCCTATTATCAAGCTGATTCGCGAATCGCAAAATCCGGCTGTCGCCAAAGCGGCACTGGTTGCCAGAACCTGGGAGCCGGGAGTCGTCAGTGAAATGCTGGCTCGTGCTGGAGCCGCCGCTTCAAAGCCTGAAGATCTGGGTGATGAATACGGTCTTGTTGATGGTAAATACCAGCTCTCTGAGGTACAGGCGCAAGCTATCCTGGATTTACGCTTGCACCGTTTGACTGGCCTTGAGCAGGACAAGATCGTTGAAGAATATAAAGAGCTGCTGCTTCGCATTGAAGACCTGATTGAAATCCTCTCAGACCCCGAGCGTTTGCGGCAGGTCATCAGGCAGGAACTGGTTGATGTGATTGACCAGTATGGCGATCAGCGTCGCACCGAGATTCAGGTAGATTACTCGGAAATGACGGTCGAAGACCTGATCGCCGACGAAGCGGTTGTTGTTACTCTGTCCCATGGTGGTTACGCCAAGGCACAGCCGCTGTCGGATTATCGTGCGCAAAAACGCGGTGGCCGCGGCAAGTCAGCTACGGCTGTGAAAGATGAAGACTTTGTCGACAAATTGTTTGTTGCCAGTACCCATGACACGGTGCTGTTTTTCACCAGTGTCGGTAAAGTCTATTGGAAACGGGTATTCGAATTACCGGTAGCCAGCCGTGGCTCGCGTGGCAGGCCAATCGTCAATCTGTTACCACTGGAAGAAGGCGAGCGGGTTAATGCCATTCTGACCATCCGTGAATTTTCGGCTGATCAATATGTGTTCTTCGCAACCAGTAAGGGTGTCGTTAAAAAGACCAGCCTGATGGATTTTTCACGCCCGCGCACCAACGGTATCATCGCCATTGATTTACGGATTGATGACTTCCTGATTGACGTAGCATTAACTGACGGCAAGAGTGATGTCATGTTGATTTCCAGTGGTGGTCGGGCAATGCGTTTTTCAGAAGAAAACGTCCGTACCATGGGGCGCACCGCCGCCGGCGTGCGTGGTATCAAGATGCCCGAATCAGATGTCGTCATCGCGTTACTGGTCATTGGTGAAGGTGAAATACTCACAGCGACGCAGAACGGTTACGGCAAACGTACCCGCTCTGAAGATTATCCGACTAAAGGGCGCGGCGGTCTCGGTGTCATTGATATCAAAACAACGGAGCGTAACGGGCCGGTAATCGGTGCGGTGCAAGTGCGAGAAGATGACCAGATTATGATGATCTCGGATGCCGGAACGCTGGTTCGCACAACCGTTGCGGAAGTGAGCGTGCTCGGGCGTAATACGCAGGGTGTGCGCCTGATCAAAGTGGGCTCGCACGAGAAGCTGGTCGAGTTGGCTGCGATCGACGAAGAGGATGCGGGCGCTGTTGATGACGAGCTCGAAGCAGAAGGCACAGCAGCTGCAAGCACTGAAACTTTGAGTAATGAAGCATCAGAAACTCCTGGCACGGGAACAGCCACTGATGAGGGTTCTGGTTCCGGCAGGGCTGAGGACGAAGATGATGCTGGTGGTGCTGGTGATGAGCCAGACTAACGATGAAACCCACTAATTGTGCCGCCAACTGATTCGGAAAATGCAGGCGGCCCGGATACCGAGCTGCAGCGCATAGACCTTGAGATCCTGGGTCTGTTACAAAAGCGTATTGCACATTGTCGGTCACTTGCCGAGGCTTTGGATGCGTCTGGGCAAGGGCCTGCAGAACCGACTGCTATCCCCAGAGTTTTGCAGGCTGTGCAAAATGCCGCTGTCGTTGCAACACACCCGGCTCCGGGCTCTGCCAGCGGCCGCACTGGTGCTCAGTCCAACGTTGATTTTCGACCGGTATTCACTGAAATCGCTGCCATATGCCGAGAATCCGTTCGGCCTTTGCTGGTCGGCTATCTCGGGCCGGAGGGAACATTTACGCAGGCCGCCACTTTCAAGCATTTCGGCAATTCAACACAAACCCGCCCCTATACCGGTATTGATGATGTTTTTCGTGCGGTTGAAACAGGGGAATGTACTGTTGGGGTCGTGCCGGTTGAGAATTCAATAGAAGGCACTATCAATCGCACGCTGGACCGGATATCGGATTCACCACTGGGCATTTGCGGTGAGGTCACACTCAGGATTGAGCATAATCTCCTGACCCATGCGCAATCGATGCAAGATGTGGAGGTGGTTTACGCTCATCCGCAGGCGTTGGCGCAATGCCGCATGTGGCTGGATGCAAATCTGCCTCATGCTAAACGGGTGGCTGCAAGTAGTAATGCGGCAGGTGCTGAATTGGCTGTAGAGGATAACACTGCAGCGGCGATTGCCAGTGTAACGGCGGCCGGCATTTATTCCCTCAAGGTGCTTGCCAGCAACATTGAAGACAACATATCCAATACAACGCGATTTATTGTCATTGGTGCCTTTGAACCTGAAGCCAGTAACAATGATGTCACTTCCTTGGTGGTCAGTGCGCCGCACCGTCCCGGCGGATTAAGAAAAATGCTCGAACCCTTTGAAAAAGCCGGCGTTAGCATGAGCCGTATTGAATCGCGACCATCGCGCAATGAGTTGTGGAGTTATGTGTTTTTTATTGATGTAAGTGGTCATCGAGATGAACCTGTATTGGCCCAGGCTCTACAGGAACTATCCGCCGAAACTCGTTACATGCGTATTCTCGGGTCTTACCCGACGGCCGGGATTTGATGTTTAGCTGATGCATGAGCAACAACGCATTTCGCATAATTCGCAACACATAGCGATTATTGGCACCGGGTTGATAGGTGCATCATTCGCCGCTGCGTTGCGTGCCAATGGCTATTGCGGGTACATCAGTGGTTGTGCAAGACAGCAGGAAACTGTGCAGCGAGCCAAAGAGCTGGGGTATATCGACATTGGCTCAACGCAGGCTGCTGAGGCAGTCAAAGGTGCTGATCTGGTATTGCTGGCTGTGCCTATGCTGGCTATTCGAGCAACGCTTGAGGAAATAGCGCCGCACCTTGCACCGGGTTGCGTAGTCACTGATGCCGGCAGTGTAAAGGGGCAGGTGCTTCAGGATGCGCAGGATGTGTTGGGAGATCTGGTCAATGTGGTGCCGGGACATCCGCTTGCGGGCAAAGAGCATTCAGGTGTCGATGCGGCTGATGAAACTCTTTACTCCGGACAATTGGTTATTCTGACACCGCATAAGACAACCGCGACTGCGGCCATTGCCGAGGTGACAGCGCTGTGGCAGCTATGTGGTGCACGCGTTGAAGTACTGGAGGCCGCTCACCATGACCGGGTGCTGGCAGCTACCAGTCATTTGCCTCATGTGCTGGCGTTCAGCATTGTCGATATGTTGTCCCAACATCAGGCACGCGATGAGGTGTTCAGGTTTTCAGCTGGTGGATTTCGTGACTTCACCCGCATTGCCTCAGGTGACCCTGTCATGTGGCGGGATATATGTCTCAGTAATCGTGAGCCGGTCGGTGAGATACTTACTGATTTGCTTGAGCATCTGCAGCATGTGCAACAATTGATCGAAGCTGGTGATGCACAAGCACTGGAATCAATTTTCAGCAATGCCAAAACCACACGGGATTCGCTGATCGTCAAGTACCAAAGAGATCTGACAGCACAACAGGCAGCAAGGCGCAAAGCCGACAGTGTGGATGATCAAGTTAAAAAGTAATGCAGGGTTATGAGGAAATCTTCACGGTTCAGTACATGCTGCGCCTGAGTGTTTTTTAAAATCTGCAACAAGCTGTGGAAAATGCATTGACTGAATCTAGCGAATATATTGTCCAGCCGGGAGGTGCACTGACGGGCACGGTAAGAGTGCCGGGTGACAAATCCATGTCCCACCGTTCAATCATCATGGGATCACTGGCTGTGGGTGAAACCCGTGTCAGCGGTTTTCTTGAGGGTGAAGACAGCTTGCGCACTCTGCAGGCTTTTCGCGATATGGGAGTTGCGATCGAACATCAACCCGGTGCCATGGTGCGAATCCAGGGAGTCGGTCTGCATGGCTTGAAAGCGCCTGCCAAAGCACTGGATCTCGGCAACTCCGGCACGGGCATGCGATTGCTTGCGGGTGTCATGGCCGGCCAGGAATTTACCAGTTCCATAGTAGGTGACGAATCCTTACATGCTCGACCAATGGGTCGTGTGATCAAGCCACTGCAGCAAATGGGTGCTGATATCAGTGGTAACCCGGAAGATAAACCTCCGCTGGTCATTACCGGCAAGGGTTCGGCTCAACAACTCAAGGCGATCAACTACACCACGCCAGTGGCCAGTGCCCAGATAAAATCCTGTCTGCTATTTGCCGGTCTATATGCTGACGGGGTGACAGAAATAATCGAGCCCGGTATTACCCGCGATCACACCGAGCGTATGCTGCGCGGCTTTGGTGTGAACATTGACAGCGATAACAACACCGTCAGTCTGAAAGGTGGGCAACAGTTGCAGGCAACCGACATTGAAGTGCCTGCTGATATTTCATCAGCGGCGTTTTTTCTGGTAGGTGCCAGCATAGCCCAAGGGTCGGATATCCTGTTGCAACATGTTGGTATTAATCCCACCCGCACGGGTATCATCGATATCCTGCGCCTTATGGGCGCGGACATCACGTTGCAGCAGGAAAGGCTGGTTGGCGGCGAACCGGTTGCCGATATCCGCGTTAAATATGCGGGCTTGAAGGGTATCGATGTACCGCGTGAGTTAGTGCCTTTGGCGATCGATGAATTCCCGGCGTTGTTTATAGCCGCGTGTTGTGCGACTGGGGCCACGACCGTATCCGGCGCTGAGGAACTTAGAGTCAAGGAAACAGACCGTATTGCGGCCATGGTTAGCGGCCTGAAGCAAATGGGTGCACAAATTGAGGAAACACCAGACGGCGCGGTAATTCAGGGTGATCAGCAACTGGCCGGTGCCACAGTGGAGAGTTTTGGTGACCACCGCATTGCCATGTCCTTTGCTATGGCATCTATGGTCACCAGTCATGAAGTCAGAATACTCGATTGCGCCAATGTGAACACTTCCTTTCCCAATTTTGTGCAAACCGCAGCCAGTGCCGGGCTTGGCATCAGGGTGTCAGATGAGGTGGCGTTATGAGCGAATCGAGCAGTATTCCTGTAGTGGCTATTGACGGCCCTTCGGGTGCCGGCAAGGGCACTGTAGCGCGTAGCGTTGCTGCAACGCTGGGTTTCAATTTTCTCGATAGTGGAGCGGTTTATCGTGCAGCAGCATTGCGATGCCTGCGCCAACAAATTGATCTGGATAACTCCCGGGAAGTGGTTGCTGCACTATCGGTCATGCATCTGGATTTTGCCACCGGACCATCCGGGCCCGCCAATACGGTACCTGAGATCAGGATTATTCTTGATAACGAAGATGTGACACGTGAATTACGCAGTGAGGCAACAGCTGATGCAGCATCACGGATTGCGGTTATGCCGGATGTGCGGAAGGCACTACTGCAGGTTCAGCGTGATTTTCGAGAATCTCCCGGGCTGGTGGCTGATGGCAGAGACATGGGAACCGTTGTATTCCAGCAGGCTGAAGTCAAGATATTCCTTACTGCCAGTGCACGTGTCAGAGCCGAAAGAAGGCAAAAACAGTTGAAGGAACAGGGCATGGAGGCTAAACTGGCTGGCTTGATGCAGGAAATAGAGCGGCGGGATGAGCGTGATTCGTCCCGAAAGCATGCTCCGTTACTTGCGGCGAGCGACGCTATCACTATTGAAAC
>CALLOA010000056.1 GCA_938005265.1 uncultured Granulosicoccaceae bacterium | reverse complement strand
TCACCTGCACTGGCAGGTGCGCTCCGCGTATCAGCTAATACTTCCAATCCGACCAGACTGTCTGTGAGTAATGCGGTACTGCGAAATTCTCGCGGATCAGGTTTATCGAATATCACAGTCAGCAATGGCATCAGTTGGGGTTTGTTCAGTGCAGCAACGGGTTGTACTATCGATGTGGGGCCTAACGTCAATCTGGTCGATAACGCTTTGGGTGAATTCAACCTGCAGTAAACTATTTTGAAGGTGCCTGAATTTGGTTGGGTGCCGGAATCTTACGAGGAATGGGCCGGGCAGGTATTGTCCGGCCCTTTTTATGTGCGGGGAAAAATGTGCGGGGAACACTGCCAATCCTCGATTTATTCCACAGTGGTTACCAACGCTCTATTGTGCAGGTGTTTATGTCTATATAATTGAAATCAGGGTGGTCAACAGGCATTCGGATCGGTCACATCGAGCAACACCGGGATCAATGCCGGAAACATTTCGCAAGCTTTGCGACTTGGCCTTTCTTTATATTTAATGTGAGTGACAGGCATGATGTTAACTTCGGTTCTTAAAACCAAAATGGCTGTTCATTGGGACATTACATTCAGGGTTTCAGTTGTATCGGGCAATGTCAAAGCGATAACCCGCTTGAAGGTAGCACCGGTACTAGCCGGTTTCGTTATCGTGGTAACGCCAGTCATGATGCCGACGTCCGTGCTCGCTACAGAATGGGAATGCGGTGAACGTAGCAATCTGCCTTTGGAGGGAAAAAATTATTGTGCGGCGGGAGATTTTCGCCTCGCACAGGCCAGGATGGTTACGATTATCGATGAACTAATGGAAAAACACAGACTAGTGTTTGGTGATGCAGAGGATTTGCAGCATGCCCAAAAATCATTTGAGGCCTATCGAGGCTACCAGTGTGCAGCCGAGAACAAGCGTATTAAAGAAAAGCCTTACTACCCGATGGTTCTTGCACAGTGCAAAACGAGGTTCACCAATATACGTATTGATGAGTTGACACATTTACTGGGACAAAAACTCTGAAAATTGTTGCTCAGTACTTTATGCCTAAGATCGAGTTTGCCAACCGAGTTGGAATTGAAATATTCTCAGTGAATTAAAAGGACTAATTTATGAAAATTGTCTGGATGACAGATCCGCACATTCTGGCAGGGCATGGAACACTTGTGGGGCACGACCCGCGGCAGCGACTCAGAGCAGCTTTTGACTATGTGAGCCGGCATCACTCAGACGCAGATTTATGCGTACTAACGGGCGACATTACGGACGAAGGAGATGTCGAAAGCTATATTTTGGCGCGCGATATTATATCGTCTTGCCCGGTCACCACTTTTACAATACCGGGTAATCATGATAATCGATCAGTAATGAGATCGCAGTTGTCATTTCCGGATAATATTGATCCAGAGTTTATTCAGTATTCGATTATCAAGGGTGGGCAACGCTTGATTTTTCTGGACACTTTGCAGGACGGCAAGTCTGAAGGGGTGCTCTGCGAACATCGCTTGGAATGGCTCGATTCACAGCTTTCCATACACAAGGATATACCAACGCTTGTTTTCTGCCATCATCCACCGGGTAAGTTGTATCTACCCATGATGGATCAGGAGCAAACTGATTTTGGCGAAAAATTGTTGCACCGCTTGTGCTCGGCTGCCAATGTAAGACACCTGTTTTTTGGCCATGTGCACCGGCCGGTCTCAGGTAACTTTAGAGGTTTAAGTTTTACCGCACTACAGTCCACGGCCATCCAGGTGCCATTACCGTATCCTGAGTGGAACTGGGAGTCGTTTGCTCCTGCCGAGGAAGCTCCCGCTGTTGGCATTATTCATACATCGCAAGATAGTGTTGTTGTTCACTTCCATGCTTTCTGTCAGGCAACAAGCTATGTGACAGTTGCCTGATAACCTGAGGTTCCAGGACTCAGTAAGGAGCCTTAGCTGAGAACAATACCTGCTTCGATCATTGCGGTCCTTGCGGCATCGAGGGAGCCATCCATATTGATGGCGCGGCAGGCTTCTTCGATAACGACTGTTTCAAAACCTTGTCTTCTGGCATCTTCGGCGGAAAAACGTACACAAAAGTCAGTTGCCAGCCCGCAGCACACGACGCGTTCAATTCCTCTTTCACGCAAGTATCCGCTCAGTCCAGTCGGTGTGGTTTTATCATTTTCAAAAAAAGCGGAGTAGGAATCTATTGAACGTCTATACCCCTTGCGAATAATGACATCTGCACGAGTCGTGATTAAAGACGGGTGAAAATCAGCGCCCTGTGATTCCTGCACACAATGGTCTGGCCACAGAGTTTGCTCACCATAGGGCATCTGTGTTGTAGAAAAAGCATCGGCACCTTCATGGCTTGATGCAAAACTGCTATGACCGGGTGGGTGCCAGTCCTGGGTTAGAGCAATGTGGGTAAACTTACCCATCAGATCATTGATAATCGGAATCACTTCGTCACCTTGTGGTACCGCGAGCGAGCCTCCCGGGCAGAAGTCATTCTGTACATCAATAACCAGTAGCAAGTCGTTTGCCTGAATATCAATTGTAGCCATAGCAATTCTGATCCATAGTGACCGGTGGTGATAATCGAAAAATCAACGGGATTCAATCCAAAGCGGTTGAACCGATGACATTGAATATTAACTGAATTTCTACTTTCTTGTGTTGCGATTGTCTTTGGCATTGCGGTTGCAAACGGGCTTTGTTTAATCGCTATTACGCAAGTCTGTTCTTGTCAGGAATCCCTAGCAATTTTTTGTCAATCAGCTTGAAAAGTGGCAGTTTTTTTTGCGTTTTAGTGATTTTTGTAAAATACTGTCTGAATCTGTTGTTGTACCCGGTAATGTTGTCGGGCGATGGCAGGGCGGGTAGGCTAATTCGACAGTTGCATAGCAACCCGCAATCGGCGATGGTTTATGGGTGTTTGAATTTCATGATTTTCTAAAGGCGAACTATGAGTGGTTTGACAGATCAAGAGGTCCGTTTATATGAGGAACAGGGATACGTGGTGCCGAAGTTTTCCCTGTCGCAAAGTGAGGTCGATGCTTTGCGAACTGCCATCGACAGGATGATTGACAATAATCCGGATGTCAGGCCCGAACACCTGGTTAATGCGCACCTGGCTGCTGGCAGTGAGGAAGGTGTGACGGGTGCCGATGAAATCCTGGAATTAACACGTCATCCTGCCATTCTTGATCAGGTGGAATCCGTACTGGGGCCGGATATTGTTCTCTGGGGCTGCCAGGTATTTTGTAAGCCGGCAGGAGACGGTATGGAGGTTCCCTGGCATCAGGATGGGCAATATTGGCCAATACGTCCGCTGGCAAATTGCACGGTGTGGCTGGCCATTGATGACAGCAAGGCTGACAACGGGTGTCTGAGGGTATTGCCAGGCAGTCATATACCGCAAAAATTGTTTGAACATCACACTGACTCGCGTGAACGGCTTACTTTGTCGCAAGCGGTCAACGATGAATATATGCAGGATTACCGGGCAGCCGATGTTGAACTTGATGCAGGGCAGATGTCATTGCATGACGTTTATCTTATTCACGGCTCCAACCAGAATACTTCCGAGCGGCGTCGTGCCGGTATTGCAATCCGGTATATGCCATCAACATCTGTTTTTGAACGTGATCTGATTAAACCAGGCAGTTCATCCGGTTTCAAGATTGATTTTTCCAAACGCCCATTATGGCTGGTGCGTGGCAAGGATGTCAGTGGTCGAAATGATTTTTCAGTTGGCCATCCGTCACCTGGTTAAATTTTGTGCGCCCCATTGAATGTCCATGGGAGAATCCCACGGGATCTTTTCTTAGCCTGCCAGTACACCAGTAGCCGTTTCAGTTGGCTTGCGTAGAAGCCTGAACGTAGTTGCTAGCGCGTAGTTGCTGGTGTAATCGCTTGTGCAGGTGGTTGCGCTGGCAAACCCACAGTGTTTCTAATGCGAATAATTTTCGCGGCGACGAGACGCTCTCCGTACACACCGGTTGCTCGCAATAAAAATTTGGGCAGACCGATATTTTTGGCGACAGTATACAATCTATTCCTTCTTAAAAACGACTCGCTACCCCACTGACACAAGCCCGAGGATTCCAGGTCCTGCCACGTGACAAGTGTGTACCAGGGTGCATCTGCAACTGCAGCACGCATCTCCATTCTGGTATTGAAGGCTGCCAGTAGCGTTTGTGCTTTAGCTTGCGCCTTTTTTGCTTCAATGTATGCGTCACCGGGGGTTGATGCAACACTGTGAAACGGAAGCCTCTTTTCACACAATACCAGGTATCCCCTTCGGCCTTCGCTATCGACACCTGGGACTATACAAACGTCGCCAAATCTGACTGATAGATTGCAATGGATCGCCATTATGATAAAACCAACATCAGTGACAAGTATTTCGTTGTCGATGTGAATAATCTGATGTTTTTTAAAATAGGTTGCTAGCTGGTCGGTCACGCTGTGGTTTGGTTGGTAGCCGCTTGCCTGAAAGCATGTTGTTCCATTCCACTGGCTATACGCATGTACAAGTGCCCGCTTCAGACGCCTTTTGCTGTACATTGTCTCGCTCCTTGAAGTATTGATGTGTTAATAGCGTGTGGAAGAGTCTACAATCTGAACACTGAAAGGGCATATAGCCTATGACACACACAAAACAGGGAAAAATACCGTTGACTTGGTCGCACACACCTACCTTGAACACTTTTAATTGATTTGTGGCTGCTAGCCTTTATGGTCGAAAAACCGATAGTAACCCGTGAATCTTTGCGTAGTGGTGAAATAGAGCGCCTGCTGCACAGTGGTCAGAACGGCCAAAAGATAATGTCCGATGAGGAGCGTTTGCAGCTTGTTGAGGATACCCTACGTGAACTTGGAAAAAACCAGGAACTCTGGGTATTTGGTTATGGTTCCCTGATCTGGAATCCTGCGCTGGAATATGAAGAGCAACGTCGTTGTTTAATTCAGGGATACCAGAAAAAATTCTGTTTCTGGACGACATTAGGCCGTGGTTCAAAAGATCAGCCTGGTTTGATGATGGGACTTATCAAAGGTGATTATTGCAATGGTGTGAGCTATCGGATTAATCCTGATAAAGCTTTGTCCGAGCTGGATATTCTGTTTCGTCGCGAGATGCTAACGTTCGTTTATAAACCAACCTGGGTAACTGCACACTGCGTTGAAACAAATACCGATTTCACAGCATTGACGTTTGTTGTTGATCCGGATAACCACAGGTATGTTGATAGCCTGACGCTCACTGAAACAGTGCGCATTATTGCCATGGCTGAGGGGCCGTTAGGCCGAAATTGCGATTACCTTTTTCAATTGTCCCAAAAACTTCATGAGTATGGATTTGAAGAACCGGAATTGAATGAGCTTGTAACGCTGGTCAAGCAGTTTCAGGCAGATCAATAAAGTATATTCAGATAAATCAGTAAACATAGCAACATTAACGGACCAACTTATAGAACGGTTAGTTTCGATAAACGGAGTTACTGTTGACAGGTACAAAGACACACAACTCCAGTGTGTCAATTACAAGGCCGGGAAGTGGCGCATTTTCAGACTGGCAGTAGAAATGAGTTGGATATACGCTTGTCTACGGCGACTATCAAAGAACTGGCGTTGTCGGTGCCGGAAAGTTCAAACAGTCATCCTGATAGATCAAAAAACTCTCGATGGATTATCCAGAGATACACCAGAAAAACTGATTTGGATAAAATGGTGCGGCTGGTTGAGCTGGCGATTCAACTGAGGTAGCTTGATCTAAGCTGTGGCGTCGGTTGATTAAATAGCAAAAGCGGACGCAAAAGCTAGCGGGTTGCCAGAGAAGCCGCCAGTGAATATTGGTGATTGTTCTGTGTTGCCAACTGTATTAGATTGGAGCTTGCCAGTTATCCAAGCCTCCGCCTGACATTATGCAACAGAATACGGGATTTGCTGCCTATTTCCGTCCTGACAAGCTAGAGGACAGCCTTGAGCTGCTGTCCCGGCAATCTCTGCGTGTGGTTGCCGGCGCAACCGACATTTACCCGGCGCGGGTAGCACATCGTGCCTGGGCAAACCCCCAGCTAGAGAGTTGGCTGGATATCAGCGCGATAAGTTCTCTTCAAGGTATTACAACCACAGCAACAGGGTGGCGATTAGGTGCTTTAGTCACTTGGTCGGACTTGCTGGCGGCAGATTTGCCGCCTTGTTTTAATGCGCTGAAAGCGGCAGCAAGAGAGGTAGGAGGCTTGCAGATACAAAATCGTGCCACCGTGGCGGGTAATTTGTGCAACGCAAGCCCTGCGGCGGATGGCGTACCACCGCTGCTCTGCCTTGATGCACAGGTCGAACTAGCCAGTGCAGGCGGTAAACGGGTAATACCGCTTGCAGAATTTATTCTTGGCAACCGGCAGACCATGCGCCGTTCGGATGAGCTACTAACGGCGATTATTGTCCCGTCGCCGGGCTCTACTGCTCTAGCCGGAAACTCCCTTGATAGTCGTTTTTTTAAATTGGGTGCGAGAAAGTACCTGGTAATTTCGATTGTGATGGCTGCCGGCCTTGTGCAATGGGATGAAAACAAAAATCTTGTGGATTGTCGTTTCTCGATTGGCTCCTGTTCACCGGTAGCGCAGCGTTTGACAGCATTTGAAAATGATCTCGCCGGTTTGAATCTTGACGATATGGCGCGTGGCAGCTTGGCGGTGGCTGAACTGGTCACTCTGGATCATATCGAATTTCTATCACCCATAGATGATGTGCGTGCAGACGCAATTTATCGGCGCAACGCCGCTGTTGCCTGTCTGCAAGAATTGCTGGAAAGTCATGTTAGCTTCTATAGAGCGTCGGTGTCATGAGCCTGAGTGATTCTTCTCAAAATGTCTTGTCGTCACCAGAGGTGAAAATAAGTTTTTGTGTGAATGCGCAGCAACTGCAATTATCAATCGACCCTTTTGCAACGCTTGCAGATCTATTACGCGATTCATTGCAATTAACAGGCACCAAAATCGGCTGTGAAGCCGGGGATTGTGGTGCCTGTACAGTATTGCTCGATGGCAAGCAGGTGTGTAGTTGCCTGGTACCAGCCGCGCAATGTGATGGCCGGGAGGTGACCACGATAGAGTCTGGTTCGGCCTCGACGCTGCGCGATGAAAATCTATCAGCCGAACAAGCACGCCAGAAACGAATATTGGAATTGCTTCAGCAAACTTTCCATGTCTGTGGTGCTGCACAATGTGGGATATGTACACCGGGAATGCTGATGTCGGCGATGGATCTGTTGCTCGTGAACAGTAACCCTGACCGGCGCGAGGTTGAAGATGCCATCGGCGGTACGTTGTGCCGTTGCACCGGTTATATCAAAATTGTGGATGCGGTTCTGGCAGCGTCCGAACTGCTCGCAGCTGGCAAATGTCATGCTGCCGGATATAAACCAGCCGAATCTGTTTTGGCAGATACAGGTGCCAAACAGAATTTAAAGATTGTTGGTTTACCAGTGCCGCGTGTTGACGGTTGGCCGAAGCTTGATGGCAGTGAACGATATGGTGCCGACAAAGCACCAGCGGATGCTCTTTGGTTACGGCTGGTGCGTGCCCCTTACGCGCACGCAGTATTCGAACTGGGTTCATTCGATCCCTTAATAAGTCGGTTCCCCGGTTTGGTTCGTGTGCTGAGCGCTGAGGATGTACCCGGTCACAACGGTTTTGGTATTTATCCGGATATCAAGGATCAGCCTGTATTTGCAGCAGGGCGTGTGCTTTACCGGGGTGAGCCCGTATTGGCTTTGGTGGGTGAGAAGTCGGTAGTTGAGTCAATTAGTGAAAGCGACTTGCCGATTACTTATACACCGCTGCCCGAGCTTGACACCATGGACAAGGCACTAGCTGACGGTGCAATGCGATTACATGAAAATCGAAAAGATAATATTCTGATCAATGGCCGTGTTAAAAAGGGGGACTCTTCCGTTTTTGATCGCGATGATATTCTTTCTGCGAGTGGAAGCTGGCAAACCGCTTTTGTGGAACATGCATACATTGAGCCGGAAGCCGGGTTTGCAAGGCGTGTGGGCGATCGAATTGAAGTGACTGCGTCTACGCAAGCACCGCAGATGGATCTTGAAGAAGTTGCCAACGTGTTGGGAGTAGCACATGACGCTGTGAGGATTATTCCCAGTGCTTGCGGCGGTGGTTTTGGAGGTAAGCTCGATGTGTCAATTCAGCCCGCTCTTGCTGTGGCAGCCTGGGTACTGGGGCAGCCCGTGCGTACTGTACTGAGTCGCATTGAGTCCATGTGCTCAAGTACCAAACGACATCCTGCCTCGATTCGGGCGACAGCAGTTGCCAGTCGCGAGGGTGATTTACTGGGTTACCGTCTGAACGGTGATTTTAATACCGGTGCTTATGCCTCATGGGGCCCGACAGTCGCTGGACGTGTGCCTGCACACTGTTGCGGTCCTTATAAAGTTGACAATGTCTTTTGCGAAACTCGTGCAATTCATACCCATGCTCCTCCCAGTGGTGCATTCCGGGGTTTTGGTACACCACAGGCGGCTATTGCCCGCGAGCTACTGTATGACCAGCTAGCTGATGCCGCAGGTCTTGACAGGTTGCAGTTCCGCTACCGCAATGCTTTCAGGGCAGGTGATACAACGCCCACCGGGCAAACGCTGAATGCCAGCTGCGGGCTGGCTGAATGCCTGGATGCATTGCGTGATGACTGGCATACGATGAGGCAGGAATGCGATGAGCACAATGCCGCAGCCAAGGCTGAGCGAAATGGCGGCCCGTCCGGTCAATTGTTGAAGGGAGCAGGTATCGCATGTATGTGGTACGGCTGTGGCAATACGGCACTCAGTAATCCGTCGACCATGCGAGTAGAACTGGCCGCCGATGGCCGAATAATTTTTTACAACGGAGCTGTGGATATAGGGCAAGGTTCAACAACGGTTCTGCTACAGATTTGTGCCGAAGCGCTGGGTTTGCCGATTGATGAATTTAATCTGGTGCTCGGGGATACGGATCTCACCGAGGATGCCGGTAAAACTTCTGCATCACGCCAGACTTTCGTATCCGGAAAGGCGGCGCAGTTGGCTGGTGAAGATTTGCGTCATCAGCTACTCGGGTTTCTTGGTGCCAATACTGACGCGAAATTGTCAGTGGATCGAAAGCAGGGCGAGTTGGTCGCTTCAATGGAATTGTCTGAACTTCGAAAACCATTGGCTCAATTACCGTCCGTAACCAATACTCGGGGAGCGGAAGTCATCGCCGAGGGAGTGGGGTGTTTCGATCCACCCATAACGGCTCTGGATGAAAACGGGCAAGGCAAGGCTTATGCGACTTATGCGTTTGCAGCGCAAATATGCCAGGTAGATATTGACCTGCGCTTTGGCCGGATCCGGCCACGGCGTTTTGTGGCTGCCCATGATGTTGGTCGTGCCGTTAATCCGCAGTTAATTGAGGGCCAGATTCATGGTGGCATCATGCAAGGCCTTGGTATGGCGTTGATGGAGGAGTACGTACCAGGCCGTACCGAAAACCTGCATGACTACCTTATACCTTCAGCGGGTGATGTGCCGCATATTGATATAAAAATTATTGAATCACCTGAGCCGCTTGGTCCCTATGGCGCTAAAGGGGTAGGTGAGCCAGCGCTGGTTCCAACACCTGCTGCAATACTCAGTGCGATTCGCGATGCAACAGGTATAGTAATAGATCGTGTTCCGGTGATACCAAGTCGTATGCATGCTGAACTCAGAAGGGCGGGGTTTTAATCATGACGCGTGATTTAACCAATCGCACCAGTGAATTCGGCGCCGCCGAAGGCGATACAGGGATTATCCGTTGTGATGCCTGCCCGGTACTTTGTCGTATCAAACCCGGGCGCAGCGGCGCATGTGATCGTTATGCCAATGAAGATGGCAAGTTGATTCGCTGCGATGCAGTTGTCCTCACACAACGTGTTGTTGAAAACGATGGCAAGTTGGTGCCATTCGTTGAATCTGCTGCATCTGCCGCTACAGACACAGACTCGGCGGATTCAGAGGATGAGGGCCGTGATAAGGCCACTGATTGGAACGGCAGCCTGCTGCGGCCGTCGAACACATTTGTCACCGGTGTCGGAGCAGGCACCACCTACCCAGACTACAAGCCCGCCCCCTTCATTGTTGCTGCCAATCATCGCGGTGTTGATACCGTAACGGTCGTGACTGAGGGCATCTTCAGCTATTGCGGATTGAAGGTGAAAATTGATACGGATCGCCATCTGGGCCCGGAGTGCGCGCCGGTTTATTGTAAAGGTGAGCAGGTTGGTCATGTGACTACTGCGGAGTACGGTTCTCAGATGCTAAGTCTGGGCGGCGTGCATCATTTGACTGGTGGTTCGAAAAAAGAAGGGCGAATTACGTGCGAAACGTTATTGACTCTTAGTAATTGCGAGGCTGTTGAACTGGATATAGAAGGTGGATCTTCGCTGACTGTGCAGGCAGGTAAAGCACCTGTTGTAAATGGTATTGAAGAGAGGCGCATGCGTGTGGGGTGTGGTTCGGCAACAATCGGCATTTTTGCCCAGCAATGGCATGGTGAAGTTGATGAAGTCATTGTCGTGGATGACCACATAACCGGGGTGTTGTCAGAACATCAGGCAGGTAAGTGTCTTGATATGCCAGCTAGCGGTATCAAGGTTAATGGTGCGAAGTCGACGCCGGGCCGCTACTTTAGAGTGGCTAATCCGGGTGCCGGCTGGGGTGGTACGGATATTACGGATCCGCTTTCAATTATCCGTCTGGTCGACGAAAAAACTGCCTGGCCCGGCCTGCGGCTGCTCTTGACCAGCACGACCGGGGAAGATGCGTTGTACTGTGTGCTCGATGACAATCTGATACCTGTGCCCGAATCCATGCCTACTGCTGTGGCCCGTGTTGTTGATCGCATTGGTGAAAACTGTGAACCATCATTGGCAACTGTGCTTTTTATGGCTGGAGCTGGTGGTTCACTGCGTGCTGGAGTAACCGGCAATCCAATCAATCTGACACGTTCGGTTGCTGCAGGCGATGTTCAAGTGACTCTGGGCGGTGCTCCGGTTTATATATACCCTGGTGGTGGAATTACACTGATGGCTGACGTAACGCGTTTACCCGCCAATGCGTTCGGATATGTACCGACCCCGGCACTGGTGGCTCCCATAGAGTTCACTCTGAGTCGGTCGCTGTTCGAAACAGCTGGTGGGCACATGGGCGATGTTGTATCTGTTGATGAAGTTATTTCGCAGCTAGGCTCAATAGCGCGTATTGAGTCGTGGCAGGAAAACAATCCCTGGCCTTTTGCAGGTTTTAGTAACGTTCGAAACCGCGTAAAAAACAGTGGCCCCGGCGATTGAGTGTATCGCTCGCCAAGCCGCTCTGTAATCAGGTGTCCTGTAACCTGGACAGCAATCCTGCGCGCACACACCACGCTGCATGGCTGCAACCGCAGGGGTATCTTCATTTGCAAGAGGGCCCCATTGATCTGGTGATTGCGGTTGAGGGTACACACGCTTCAGTTGAGCGGGCCTATCAGCAGATGAACCAAGCGTTCTCGGGTACGTTGCATGCTCTGGTGCGCGAATTGAAATTGTTGCGACAACCAGTCCGTACCACCTCCATAGATACCGCAGAATCGCCCTTCACTGGTGCTGTCGCTAATATCATGTGGTACGGTTGCAAACGTTTTGAATCGGCACTGAATGGTACGTTCGACTCGCTACTCAATCCACTCACGCCGATGGCAGGTGTCGCCGGAGCAGTAGCTGACTCTGTGCTGGCCGTGGGCATGATGGTGCCAGGTGTCGAGAAAATATGGGTCAACAACGGTGGTGATATCGCTTTGCATTTACGGGGTACGGCAACTTTTGATTGCGGTATTGTAGGTATGCAGAACCTGCCAGCCGATACTTTTAGCGGGCATGATTTCGGTGTCAGTGAAGATGGCTCGGGATCTATTCGTCTTGGGGTTGGCGATGGTGTAGGTGGGGTTGCGACATCGGGGCGTCATGGCCGCAGTTTGTCACTAGGTATTGCGGATTCAGTGACCGTGCTTGCTCAAGATGCGGTAACAGCCGATATTGCCGCCACACTGATCGCCAACAGTGTCGATCTGCCGCGCCATACGGGGATTCAGAGAGTGATGGCAAAAGAGCTTGATCCCGATTCGGATTTGGGTGCTGTTAAAGTGGTGACCGAAGTTGGGGAACTGAACAGTGCGGAATGCCTGCAAGCCCTGGATGGAGGGCTGGCCATCGCCAGGCATTTACAACAAACAGGTCTTATCAATGCAGCTTTACTTACTCTGGATGATCAGTCGCGGTTAATTGGTGCAGCAGGTCGCTACAATCGGCTAACTTAGAAAAACCGGTCATAACATGCCAGGCATTGGCCAAATTGCAGGAAACTATGTCTATTGAAATAAGAAAACAGCAACTGGTGGTTCAGGAAATATTCCATGAAGGAGGGCCGCTAGCCATACAACCGCGATTAACGGGTAGCATTGTCCTGCTGATGAAAAATCCGTTCTCCGGTCAATACGTTGAAGATATCCAGTGGTTTATTGAGGAGTTAAAAGCGCCTGGTCTGGACGCTGCAAAACAGTTGCTGGCAGCCCTCGGTGATGATGCGTCAAAGATTGATGGCTACGGCAAGGGCAGTATTACCGGTGAAGGTGGTGAGGTAGAGCATGGCGCTTTATGGCATGCACCCGGAGGCTATGCCATGCGCCAGTTGCTGGGCAATGCCAAAGCGATTGTGCCTTCAACGAAAAAAGTAGGTGGACCGGGGTGCCGCATTGATATACCGATCACGCACGTTAACGCCAGCTATGTACGAAGTCATTTTGATTCGCTGGAAGTCGGTGTTGCAGATGGTCCGCAGTACGATGAAATAGCCTACATACTTGCAATGACCTGCGGACCCCGCATACATGCGCGTAGTGGTGGTTTACAAGTTAGTGAAATTAGTGTTGGAGATGGTCAACGATGAAAGCAAAGGTCAGAAAGTATCAGGTCGTGGTTGAGCAAACCAATCTGGAGACAGGACGTGAAATAAATCCGCCAACACGTAAGGCAACCGCCATTGCCGTTATTGAAAATCCCTTTGCAGGGGCCTATCAGGAAGACCTTGAGGAACTGATGGAAATTGGAGCAGAGATGGGCGACGTATTGGGTCAAAAGGCCGTAGCAGCACTTGGCATTGAACCAGCTGCGGCTGAAAGCTACGGTAAGGCAGTCATTGTCGGCGAAGCTGGTGAGCTGGAACATGCTGCTGCTATCCTGCATCCGAAGCTGGGTGCACCGTTGCGTAAAGCGGTGGAGAAGGGGGCGGCACTGGTGCCATCGTCTAAAAAGATGGGAGGCATAGGTACTGCGATTGATGTGCCGCTGGGGCATAAGGATGCAGCCTATGTGCGTAGTCACTTTGATGCCATGGAAGTACGCGTCAGTGATGCACCTAGGGCTCGTGAGCTGGTCGTTTGTGTTTCTGTAACTGACAGTGGCAGGCCGTTGCCACGTGTTGGCGGGTTAAGTCATGAAGACGCCGAAGGTAGTGATGGATTGCGTTAGAACCTGTTAAAGCAACAGTTAAGAATCCCTGGACAGGACAAACAGACCGGAGAAATTGATGGCAACAGCAACCACAGAGGTGCCGAAAGGCAAATTACTGGTTAAGAATATCGGCCTTATGCTAACTGGTGCGCTTGAAAATCCGATATCGGATGCGGATGCAATTCTGGCCGTGGATGGCAAGATCAATGCCGTTGGAAAATTGGCCGAGCTGGATACCGAGGGTGTAGATGTTACGGTGGATGCCATGGGCTCCGCATTGTGCCCTGGACTGATTGATAGCCACGTCCACCCGGTTATTGGTGACTGGACGCCTCGGCAAAGCCAGATCAACTGGATTGACAGTTACATGAATGGCGGTGTCACTACCATGATCTCGGCAGGTGAGGTTCATCTGCCGGGACGGCCCAAGGACGTTGTAGGGTTGAAGGCCATGGCCATTACAGCGCAGCGTGCCTTCAGCAATTTTCGCCCGGGTGGTGTGAAAATACATGCCGGTGCACCGGTGCTCGAAGAGGGTATGGTCGAGGAAGACTTCAAGGATCTGGCGGACTCTGGTGTCAAGTTGCTGGGCGAGGTGGGTCTTGGTGGTGTAAAGCAGGGAGACGAGGCCAAAAAAATGGTGGCCTGGGCTCGCAAGTATGGCATCCAAAGCACGATTCACACGGGCGGTCCTTCCATACCGGGTTCAGGGCTGATTGATGCGGATGTTGTTCTGGAAGCTGATGCTGATGTTATTGGTCATATCAATGGCGGGCATACTGCATTGCCCCTGGATCAGATTCGATGCCTGTGTGAAGGCTGTACACGTTCGGTTGAAATTGTGCACAACGGAAATGAAGTTGCTGCATTGTTTGCGATGCGAACCAGTATGGAGTTGGGCCAGCCAGAGCGAATAATACTCGGCACGGATTCGCCAGCTGGTTCCGGTGCCCAGCCTCTCGGCATTCTGCGAATGGTGGCTTTGCTGTCCGGCATTGGTGACGTGGATGCCGAAATTGCATTCTGTTTTGCAACAGGCAATACAGCGCGCCAGCGTGAGCTTGATTGTGGTTTGATTGAAGTCGGTCGGGTCGCGGATTTCGTCATCATGGATCGCGCTCAACATTCGGCAGGCAAAGATATTCTCGATAGTGTGCGCCAGGGGGATTTGCCCGGCATAAGCATGGTTATCATCGATGGCGTTGTGCGCTGTGGCCGCTCAAGAAATACACCACCGGCAGAACGTTTAGCCGCAGTTGTCAGCTAGCTATTGTGCCGGTCCAGTCGTTGAATGATATTGTTGGATTATGAAATTGGGTGACAAGTGAAAACAGGCGTAGCGGTTGTTGAATTGCTGCAGGCTTATTCAGTCGAGCAGGTATTTGGAATTCCCGGCACCCATAGCATCGAGCTGTATCGTGGTTTGTCGCAAAGTGCCATCCGGCACACACTGCCCCGTCATGAACAGGGGGCGGGTTTTATGGCCGATGGCTATGCGCGCTACACGGGTAAACCGGGTGTGTGTTTTGTGATTACCGGCCCTGGTGTCACCAACATCGCTACGCCGATGGCGCAGGCCTATTCGGATTCGATTCCGATGCTCGTCATTTCACCGGTCAACGACCCGACTGCCGGGCAGTTGCAAGCTATTGAGAATGGTGCTGCCTGTCCTGTCAGTCAGGGCAGGTTGCATGAACTGACCAATCAAGCGGCCGTCACTCGTCCCTTTACAGCTTTTAGTGAAACAGCAACATCCGCCGAGCATGTGGCAGAACTGATACGGGCAGCCTTCCGTGTTTTTGAAAGCGAACGGCCGCGACCCGTGCATATCAACATTCCTCTGTCAATATTACGGGCGGAAACTGCTGGTGGTTGGCAACGCGCGCCACTTGATGTAGCGCAACCTGTTGATCGTGCCGTGATAGATGATATCTCAGCAAGTCTGGCGGCAGCCGAGCGCCCGGTAATTGTGGCTGGTGGTGGTTGCAGGCATTTTGGTGAAGTGGTGATTACACTGGCTGAGAAAATACCTGCTGCGGTCATTACAACGGTTGCAGGTCGTGGCAGTATTCAGGGTACCCATCCACTTTATGCCGGTGCGCAACCTTCCTTATCCGCAACGCGGGAACTGCTGGAGTCATCAGATTTTGTGCTGGCTGTTGGTACTGAAATGGCGGAAACGGATTTCTGGGATATGCCGCCACCGCTACCGGCGCGTCAAGTATGGATAAATCTTGATCCGGATGTGCCCTACGAGACCATTTCCGGCTCCGATGAATCGATGACTGTAGTAGCTGATGCGCAACCCTTGATGTTGCAGATATCTGCCAATCTGGCGGATCCGCAGACTGAAGCGACTAGAGCTACTTGTGAAAGAGTGAAGTCGTTTCGAGACCGGCATGGTGAAGCGTTTACGCCGCTGCAAAGCAAACATTGGCGTGTTCTGACAGAGCTGCGTAAACATCTCTCGCACGATGTCGTGGTTACCAGTGACATGACTCAACTGGCCTATACAGCGATTGACAATCTGCCGATGCAAACACCCAACAGTTGGTTTCATCCCAACGGCTACGGCACGCTGGGATATGCGTTACCGGCTGCGGTGGGAATAAAGTGTGCGCGTATTGAAGTTCCGGTGTTGGCTGTTGTCGGGGACGCGGGCTTCCAGTACACGGTTGCTGAACTGGCAGTAGCGGCGGAACATGGCTTTAATATTGTGGTATTACTTTGGAACAACGATGCTTTGCAGCAGATCGCGGATGATATGACTGAGGCGGAATTTGATCTACTCGCTGTGCACCAGCAAAACCCGGACTTCGAATTATTGACCCGTTCACTGGGTGCTCAATACCAGTTGGTTAACGGTCTGTCGGCGTTAGGCATGGCGCTGGAACAGGCTTTTGCGGCAACCGGCCCGACAGTGCTTGAGTTGCATCAGACACGTGTTTGATCTGGCAGGCAGATTGCCTACCGGCATCTCTGCCGTCACATTAGCGGACGTTGGCGATCTGGATGTTCATTGCCTGGTAGCGGGCCAGCCCTCCAAACCCTTGTTGCTGTTGCTGCACGGTTTCCCGGAACTTTCGTTTAGTTGGCGCAAAGTCATGCCGGCGCTTGCGGAGCAGGGCTTTTATGTTGTCGCGCCTGATCAGCGTGGATATGGGCGTACTCGGGCGGCGCACGACCGCGGCCGTGAAGATTGTTGGGCTGTCGACTTTACTGCCGATTTCAGTAGCTCCAGTTTGTGCCGCATGGCGGGAGATGCCAGAAATCTGGTGGCGGCACTGGGTTACAAAGAGGTGCATGCTGTAATCGGGCATGATTTTGGTTCGCCGGTGGCTGGAGTATGCGCACTGCTGAGGCCGGACATTTTCAAATCTGTCGTGTTGATGAGTTCACCATTTGCGGGAGTGCCGGATGTTCAGGTACGATCTCACAGGTCCCGATCCGATTGCTCGCAGGCCATCGGCAAATCAGCAGTGGCGTCGATGAACATCCCGAAGGCGCTGTTGGAGCTGGAGCAACCGCGAGTCCATTACCAATGGTATTACTCGAATGAAACAGCAAACAGCGACATGTGGAATGCCGCTGATGGCTTGAAATCGTTCCTGCGTAATTATTATCACTATAAGAGTGCCGACTGGCCCGGCAATAGCATTTTTCCATTGGATGGAATGAACGCCAGCCAATTGGCCCGGCTGCCTACCTACTATGTGATGGAGGCCGGTCGGGATATGGTGGAAACCGTCGCTGAGTACGCGCCCACAGCACAGCAAATTAAGCGCTGTCAGTGGCTTGGTAATGAAGAATTAGACGTTTATGCAGCTGAATACCAACGTACTGGTTTTCAGGGAGGCCTGCAAAGCTACCGTTGTAATACCAGCGGTCTGAATGCGGCTGATTTACAGATCTACCGGGGTAAAACTATTGATGTGCCGAGCCTGTTTCTAGCCGGTTGCCACGACTGGGGTGTGTATCAATTTCCGGGTGATATTGAAACATTGCAATCTTCATTCACCACAGATTTTCGGGGTAAATATCTGATTGAAGGGGCCGGCCACTGGGTTCAGCAGGAGCAGCCGGAGGCTGTGCTAAACCGGTTGCTGTGTTTTCTTCAGTAAGACGAAAATCAGATAGCATTTCCTTTTCCTCCATTCGGTAATCAGCACGGATGCTGACAGCCACCAATTGAATGGCACAGAAATTTTGATAATCGCATCACAATCTCACAGTTTGTGATGAAATCGATATGCATCTTGGTCTTCCGGCGTTTTACACTGCACCGTCGAATACTATGACGTGTTTTCCCACAGCCTTTTGCTCAACAATTTACCTGTGTGTGCTTTGCCCATGACTGCGTTGACTACTTCGCCCGATAGTACAATCCTGCAAAATCGTTTATACGTATTTGATACTTCGTTTAAATTTTTCTGTCTGATGCTTGCGTTGCTCTTTACCTTGCTGGTTTTGCCTTTTTCAACGCTTGGCGCCAAAGAACACTTCAAAACCCTGCAGCTGGATTCCGCCGAAACACCCACGCTTATTATAAGCCGTGTTACACCGTCGCGTAATTATGCTGACAGCTATTCCAGTAATGGACAGTGCTACTGCGCGTCTACTTTTGATCATGGTGCTGGAGCTTTGTTGGTCGAGACGCCTGAAGGTACAAAAACAGTTCGCCAGGTCTGCGCGAGAATCGGGCCAGGGCCAGGTGTTGGAAATAATCCGATATACAACGATGTGCAATGTGGACATGGCCCACCTAATAATGCAGGTGATGAGCATGTTTGCCCGGGTCGTGTAGACCGGGGTAGCAGCGGATGCAATATTAAGGGGCCCACCTGGAATCTTGAGCGTTTTTACACGCCAAGCAACAATAACATGTCGCAAAACGACGCTGCTGCAGAAGCACAAGCTGCCGCCGAAGCACAAGCTGCCGCCGAAGCACAAGCTGCCGCCGAAGCACAAGCTGCCGCCGAAGCACAAGCTGCCGCCGAAGCACAAGCTGCCGCCGAAGCACAAGCTGCCGCTGAAGCACAAGCTG
>CALLOA010000055.1 GCA_938005265.1 uncultured Granulosicoccaceae bacterium | reverse complement strand
TTTGCATCACCCGGCAAGCTGCCACGTTGAACGCGCATTTTGTGAGCCGTCTGCCAGGTTCTGCAAACCACTTCGCCAACGCGCCCCATGGCTTGAGAATCTGAAGCAATCATGGAAAAAGCACCCAGGTCCTGCAAAATGTCTTCTGCAGCAATGGTTTCACGTCTTATTCTCGATTCTGCAAATGCTACGTCCTCAGCAATTGCCGGGTCCAGATGGTGACAAACCATCAGCATATCGAGGTGTTCATCAATGGTATTGACGGTGTATGGACGTGTCGGGTTGGTTGAAGACGGTAACACGTTGGCTTGCCCGCAGGCCTTGATAATATCCGGTGCATGCCCACCGCCAGCGCCCTCGGTATGGTAGGTGTGTATGGTGCGCCCTTTCATTGCCGACAGGGTGTGTTCAACAAATCCGGACTCATTCAGCGTATCAGTGTGGATAGCGACTTGAACATCCATTTCATCGGCCACGCCGAGGCAGCAATCAATGGCTGCCGGTGTGGTTCCCCAATCTTCATGTAACTTCAATCCGATAGCTCCAGCACTGACCTGTTCACGCAAAGCTTCTGGCAGGCTTGCATTGCCTTTGCCGAGAAAGCCCAGATTCATCGGTAGCGAATCTGCCGCGCGCAACATACTTTGTATGTGCCATGGGCCTGGCGTCGCCGTTGTTGCATTAGTACCCGTTGCGGGGCCTGTGCCGCCACCGAGCATAGTGGTAACACCCGAACACAATGCCTCCTCAATTTGCTGAGGGCAAATCAGATGTATATGTGCATCGATGCCACCGGCCGTGAGTATCATTCCCTCTCCTGCGATGACCTCTGTGCCTGCACCGACAGGAATGGTGACTGCAGGCTGGATATCGGGATTGCCCGCTTTACCGATAGCGTGGATGCGCCCGTCCTTCAAACCAACATCTGCTTTGACAATACCCCAATGGTCAATTATCAGAGCATTGGTGATCACCGTGTCAACGACCTCACTGGCGACACCCTGGCACTGACCCATACCATCCCGGATCACCTTGCCACCACCGAATTTTACTTCTTCACCATATACCGTGTGATCTTCTTCTACACGAACCCAAAGCGATGTATCTCCCAGACGAACACGGTCACCGGTAGTCGGCCCAAACATCTCGGCATAAGCACTGCGTGTCATAGTAACCATAGTGTGCTCCTAAAGTTCACCCATTACGGCCTGATTGAATCCGAACACGCGACGCTTACCGCTCAAAGCAACAAGCTCTACCGTGCGTTGCTGGTCGGGCTCAAAACGCACTGCAGTACCCGCCGCAATATTAAGGCGAAAACCCCGTGTTTTATCGCGCTCAAACGAGAGCGCTGGATTGGTTTCAAAGAAGTGATAATGCGAGCCCACTTGAATCGGGCGATCACCGGTGTTGGTTACTTCAATTGTCAGCGTTTCCCGCCATTCGTTTAAGGTTATCTCTCCCGCTTGTGCCACGATCTGGCCCGGCACAAGCTCGGTGGGTGCAGAGGACTCGCCGCCCGGTTGAATCGGCTCATGTACGGTAACCAGCTTGGTACCATCAGGAAACGTGGCTTCTACCTGTACATCGTGAATAAGCTCTGCCACACCGTCCATAACCTGATCAGTGGTAAGTAGCGTACGTCCCATACTCATAAGTTCGGCAACTGTTCTACCATCGCGGGCGCTTTCCATAATATGCATGCTGATATAAGCGATGCTTTCCGGGTAGTTCAATCGAACACCACGTTCCAGACGTCGTTCGGCCAACATGGCCGCAGTAAACAACAGCAGCTTGTCTTTCTCTCTCGGATTCAGTTCCATGTTCGTCTCTCTGTGTCGTACGGGTGTAAATTGACTTGCCTGGTATTTACTTCAGTCTGACTAACTCGGTCAGATAACCAACAGTCAGGTAGCCCAAATGCGCGGCCTATGAGGGGGCCTGTTATTAATCGATTCACGCAGACCGGACCAGATACGAATAAATCCGGATTTAGCCGACTCCGAACTGTTGCCTAGGTATCTGATAAGTAGCAAACCATCAAAAATGGTACTACTGAAACCATCAATATCTCCAATTAGCTTGCGAACAATATCAAGGCTTTCAATCTGTACCGGAGTCAGTACCAGCGTGCCAGTCACACTGTTCGAACGCAGGCCACAGCTCATATTCAAGCCAAGTGTGCTGTCAACAACCAACCGGTCACGCAACAATAGATTGGAGTCGGCAAATATTTGCACGGTATTGTGTACTGAGCCATCCGAGAACGGTACTTTGCCTTGCGTTCTGCCAAAACAATTGATCTCCCACCATGCCAGTGCCGCTTTGTTTTTAATTGTAATACGGGTATTTAACCTTGCTTCACACCCGCTAAAAAATATATTTTCCTGAGGCAGCCATTCCAGTGAGCCTCCATTGCATTCGATATCCTGTCTGACCGCGGCAATCCCGTTGTCAGATCGATAAAATCTGGCGGCGCCCGGCGTTGACACCAGAGCTGCACTGTTGATTTCGCTGTTGATACTAAGCCGAAGATGGTCCCCTGCTGCTATCCCGCCCGGAGGGTGCAGAATGTAGACATGTGCCAGGTCACCTTCCGGGTAAAATGGTCTTTGAATGGTTAATGGGCCAATGTGCTCGCGCCGGACGATAGTCCTGACGGGGCCAGGCTGAAAACGGCACTGCAGATGCGCTTTCCATTGTTGATCAGGGTTCATGCTGCCTGCTTCAGTCTCACGAACTTCAGTCTCACGAACTTCAGGCTCATGAATTTCAGGTTCAAGGATTTCTGAAACAACCGGACTCAACATCGGAAACGCATTCACCTGCTCTATGTCAGCGCCATCGATTTACCACAGCAGCACCACGTAAGCAGAGTTTAACAGCCGAGGCCACACAGATCATGGCCATAAGTGCCGACAGCACAACTGTTGCAGAATCAAAATGAATATGCGGCATACTGAGTGAATGAGCATAAGCCGCTTTACTTGCTAATAGCGTGGTTAATATAGTGGTTAATAAAACGGGCAATATACATCTCACGACTAACAAAGTGGCAGTAACCATTTTCTTTTTCATAATTCTTACTCTACACATTCAAGTGCTGTTGCACTAATTCGTCACTCAATTCGTGCATTTCACCGCTAGCCTGCAAACGACCACGATCAAGCACCACAAAGTCTGTACCAACACGCCTGGCGAATGGAAGCTTCTGCTCCACCAGTAACACGGTTATGTTCCTTTCACGGGTCAAACGCTGTATTACGTCACCTATCTCTTGCACGATAGTGGGCTGAATTCCTTCAGCCGGTTCATCCATCAAAATCAACGTGGGATCCAGCACCAGTGCACGGGCGATAGCCAGTTGTTGCTGCTGCCCGCCAGACAGGTCCCCACCACGGCGCCCCTTCATTTCCTCCAGCACCGGAAACAGTTGATAAATCTCGTCCGGCACCCTCCGGTGCGATGCTCGACTGGCAAAGAAACCGGTGCGAATATTTTCCTCAACTGTCAATTGGGCAAATATCTGCCGCCCTTGCGGAATGTAGGCTATTCCCTTGGGCGCACGTTTTTCTGCCGCCATTTCGACAAGATTTTCACCGTTAAACAAAACCGAGCCGGTTACTTTCGGAGCAAGCCCCATTATGCTTTGCATCAAACTGGTTTTGCCGACCCCGTTCCGCCCTAATATACAGGTGCAGGAATTTGCCGGCACATCAAAGGCAAGGTCCCACAAAGTGTGGCTCTGGCCATAATACTGATTCAGGTTTTGAATGCTCAACATAACCTATTCGCCCAGATACACTTTTCGGACATCCTGGTTATTCTGTATGTCGTCCATACTACCTTCTGCCAGCACACTACCTTGATGCAAAACGGTAACGCGATTGGCTATTGAACGAACAAATTCCATATCGTGCTCCACCACTATAACCGTATGATTGCCAGCGAGGCTTTGTAACAATTCACCGGTCTTCTCCATTTCCTGGTAGGTCATACCGGCAACGGGTTCATCGATAAGTAGTAACAACGGGTCCTGCATAAGCAGCATCCCTATTTCGAGCCACTGTTTCTGCCCATGGGACAGACTGCCTGCCAATTGAGAGAGTTGGTCAGGCAAACCGATCAAATCAGCGGTTTGACTGATTCGATCATGCTGCTCGCTAGTCAGTTTATGACGCAAGGTCCACCAAAAGCTTTTATTGTCAGCCATGGCCAGTTCCAGATTTTCGAACACATTGAGATGCTCGAATACCGTCGGCTTCTGGAATTTCCGCCCTATACCGGCAAGTGCGATATCAGATTCCGTTTCATCAACCAGATCCAGATTTTTTCCATACAATACTATTCCACTATCCGGCCTGGTCTTGCCAGTGATGATATCCATCATAGTGGTTTTGCCGGCACCATTAGCACCAATCAGACAGCGAAGCTCGCCCTTGTTAACGTAGAAATTCAAATCGTTAATAGCCTTAAAACCATCGAATGCTACATTCACTCCCTCAAGATACAAAATGGTTGTTCCCGATGTATCCAATCTATCAAGAATACCGGGCAGCAAGAATTTGAACACCTTGTCTCGCCTGAACACCACACCCGGCTGTGAAGCAAACGCAGAAGCATGTTGACTCATGACTTCACCCGTCGCTGCAAAAGCCCGGTAACACCCTTGGGCAAAAACAGAGTTGACACAACAAACAAAGCTCCCAATGCAAATACCCAGAATTCCGGGAAAGCGACAGTAAACCAGCTCTTGGCATAATTCACGATCAGCGCCCCTATGATGGGCCCGTACAAAGTACCGCGGCCACCAAGTGCTACCCAGATAACAATCTCTATGGAACCCAACGGCGCCATCTCACGCGGGTTGATAATTCCGGCCTGAGGCACATACAGTGCGCCTGCGATACCGGCCAGCATGGCCGACAAGGTAAACAAAGCCAGCTTGTAGCGTTCAACATTGAAACCGATAAATCGCGTTCGCGACTCTGCATCACGAATTGCCTGGGCTACACGTCCTGCGCGGGAGCGAGTGATGTATTGACACAAGCCATAGGAGAACAGCAATGCCAGACCCGAACAAACGAACAAGGCAACCCGTGTGTTGTTGTTCTGCAATGAGAAGCCCAGAATATCTTTAAAATCTGTCAGCCCATTGTTGCCACCAAAACCCATTTCGTTTCGGTAAAACGCGAGCATCAAAGCAAAGGTCATAGCCTGGGTAATTATCGACAGGTAAACACCGTTCACCCGACTTCTGAAGGCAAACCACCCGAAAACAAACGCCAATAAACCGGGGGCCAAAACGACTGCAATCATTGCAATGGGAAAGTATTCCATACCGGTCCAGAACCACGGCAATTCCTGCCAGTTGAGAAATACCATAAAGTCCGGAAGGTCCGGATTGCCGTATACCCCACGGTCACCTATCTGTCGCATCAGGTACATACCCATGGCATAACCACCCAGGGCAAAAAAAGCGCCGTGACCAAGGCTCAAAATGCCCAGATATCCCCAAACGAGATCCACCGACAAGGCCAACAAAGCCAGGCACAGGAATTTTCCAAGCTGGGTGACATTAAAAATACCCAGATGCATCGAATGACTTTGCGGCAACCCCAAATTCAACACCGGTACAATAAGAATGCACAGCACCAACGCCAACACAATTCCCCGGTCCAGAAACGAAACGGGGCGACTGTATAGATTTGACACTTAAGCCTCCGCTGCCCTGCCACGCTGGGGAAATAATCCGCGCGGTTTACGTTGAATAAAGATGATAATAAAGACGAGAATCATAACCTTGGCCACTACCGCACCCACCCAGGGCTCAATAATCTTATTGGCAATGCCCAGTGACATGCCTGCGACCAGTGTGCCCCACAGATTTCCTACACCACCAAAAACGACCACCATAAAAGAATCAATAATGTAGCTCTGGCCGAGATTAGGGCCAACATTACCAAGCTGACTTAACGCCACACCGGCGATGCCGGCAATTCCAGAACCGAGACCGAAAGTCAACGCATCAATACGATCGGAGCGTATTCCCATGGCACGAGCCATTTGGCGGTTCTGCGCTACTGCACGCATCTGAAGACCAAAACCCGAGCGACTGAACAGCAGCAACAACAATGCAAAAACCAGCAAACAAAAACCGATAATAACCAAACGATTCAACGTGAAGGACAAGGCCGGGTTAACTGCCCATGAACCCGACATCCAGCTGGGATTGATAACTGCTACATTTTGTGAAGAAACAAACGTTCGTACAGCCTGCTGCAGCATCAAGCTGATACCAAAGGTTGCAAGCAGAGTTTCAAGTGGTCTGCCATACAAGTGTCTTATTACGCCCCGCTCAATCAGTATTCCAACAACACCGGAAACACAAAAAGCTGCAGGTATTGCAAGAAGAAGAGAGATCTCCATAAAGTCAGGTAGCAACTGCTGAATGAAGTATGTGGTGTAGGCACCCAGCATGATCAGTTCGCCATGTGCCATATTAATCACCCCCATAACGCCGAAAGTAATGGCCAGGCCTATGGCCGCGACAACAAGGACGGACCCGAGACTGATACCGAAGAAAAGGGTTTCAAGCCGCGAATACCAGACCAGTTTTTTCTCGGCTTGCGACAGCAGCTGTGTCGCCTGTAGTCGCACAGTGTCATCCTCAGCATTGAGAGACATATTTCTTAAGGCATTAATAACAGGATTATGTAGATTTCCATCAACATACGACAATGCCTCTGAACGTTGCTCGTCAGATCCATTTTCCAGATCATGAACAGAAATGAGCAGTCTCAGTTGCTCTTTGACATCAGCGTTGGTTTCTGACTGGTAAATTGAGCGAATTTCTGGCATTGCGGCCGATTCTACTTTCCCGACCAGGTCTGCCACGGCTTGCTCGCGAATATTTGCATCCGGGTGTTTTAGCTTTAGCGTACCGAGAAGGCCTTTAAGTTGAGTTCTGATAGCATTATTGATTCTCAACTTGGATACTGATCGCTTTTTAACTTCTTCCAGGGGCTCCCCTGTATCAGCATCTTTAAGTGCCAGTAATTTTCCACTTTTGGTGGCATATACAATGCGATTATCGCCTTTACGTCTGTATAGCTCGCCTTCGAGTAGAGCCGTTAACCATCGCTCAACACGCTCGTCACCAGATGCAGCCAGTTGGTCGATAGCTTGTATCTGAATCGCCTTTTTCTTACTCGACAGTTCCTCTGACAAAGCCTGTAACTGGGATGCCTCTTGACCATCCTGAGCAGAAACTGTGGCGCAGAAACAGAGAAAAAAAACAGCTGGCAATGCCCTGGTCGAAACAGCAAATTGCCAAATTTTTGGGGTAAGCCCAGAAGTGAACATCGACTATTTTTCCGGCCGGAGACCCTGGTGCAGCATGTGCTGCACCACAGCCGTAGCACTGATTAAATAAAGACTGAGGAGAATCCGGGAGTTACAGATTCTGACCGGAACAAGTACCTTTACTGACATCGTAGTTACCACAAGCCAGAGGGGCTCTCCAATCAGAAATCAGAGACTTAGAATCAGGCAAAAAGTCTGACCATGCATCACCCGCAACAAGACCAGAGGTTTCCCAAACAATATCAAACTGCCCGTCGTCCTGAATTTCACCAATCAAAACAGGCTTGGTGATGTGGTGGTTGGGCATCATGGTGGAATAACCACCCGACAGATTAGGAACCGACACTCCTATTATTGCCTGTTCAACCGCATCGGCATCTGTTGTACCAGCTTTCTCTACAGCTTTAACCCACATATTAAAACCGATGTAATGTGCTTCCATGGGATCATTAGTCACTCTTTCATCACTACCTATAAATGACTGCCACGCATCGATAAACTCATCATTTGTTTCGTCTTCAACACTCATAAAGTAGTTCCATGCTGCAAGATGACCAACAAGTGGTTCAGTATCAAATCCTGACAACTCTTCTTCACCAACCGAAAATGCAATCACAGGAATATCTTCCGCAGAAACACCCTGGTTTGCCAATTCTTTGTAGAACGGCACGTTGGCATCACCATTGACAGTCGAGACAACAGCCGTTTTACGCCCAGCACTACCAAATTTCTTTATATCCGAGACGATACTTTGCCAATCGCTGTGTCCGAATGGGGTGTAGTTGATCATGATGTCTTCTTCTGCGACGCCTTTATCTTTCAGGTAAGATTCCAGTATTTTATTCGTAGTGCGTGGATAGACATAATCAGTTCCTGCCAATACCCATCGTTCAGCCCCAATCTCATCCATTAAATAGTCAACTGCAGGAATTGCCTGTTGATTCGGTGCAGCACCTGTATAGAAAACGTTTTTGGAAGATTCCTCACCTTCATATTGAACCGGATAAAACAACAGGCTATTAAGCTCTTCGATCACCGGCAGGACTGATTTACGTGAAACAGATGTCCAGGCACCAAATGTTGCAGCAACTCCTTCAATTTCTATTAGTTCGCGTGCCTTTTCTGCAAACAATGGCCAGTCAGAGGCAGGATCAACAACTACAGCTTCCAACTGCTTTCCCAGTACACCCCCCTTTTTATTTTGCTCATCTATAAGCATCAGCATGGTGTCTTTCAATGTTGTTTCACTGATCGCCATGGTTCCGGATAGTGAATGCAAGACACCTACTTTGATCGTCTCTTGAGCGAAACCCGACGTGCCTAAGCCCAAAGACAGTGCAACTGACAGTGCTGCCCCTGACACATACTTGTGCATTTTCTTCTTGTTCAAGATATTTCTCCCGGTATAAAAAGTTATAAAACGCAAACTTAATATGTCGAAAAATATGCCAAGCAGAAATTTAATTTATTTGCCTTCTAATTCAGGCACTTAAAATTTTAGCGAGTGAGAAGAAGGAAACTGTGGTGCACTCTTGCAATGCACAACAGAAACAACAAGATCTTTTACGGTGCATTTAGCGAAAGAAACAATATGGACAGAAAAATAAAAATTTCTAATGTTGCTAACTACAAGTCATTCGACGCACCAACGAAGCGCATACAGGTCATAAACGCTCTATTATCTTGCGATGGGGTAGCGTCCCTTTTTAGTCTCGCTGCACTGACTTGAACACACACAATTTGATCTAACTTCACCAGACAATATCTTGCCAAACATAGGTACAGCTGCAAGAAGAAACCCTTCCACCAGCTTTGACAGAAGAAGGGGCGGCACCATGCCGCTTGAAGTACCAAAAACTCCAGCACTTATTGAGCATCACGTTTAAAAATCCAGAAGACTGATCTCAAACAGCCTGTCTTACGGTGTGACTCCAATCACTGAAATGTGCACAGCATTAACAAGATTTGTTAGCAGTTTCGTACAGTAATTTTCCATTTATCTGGCAAGTAGCTTGCATTTTCAGTGCACTAAGCTCAAAACGCGAGTTGGCCTGGCCGCCATCTGCCAAGAAGGCCATTTGAATGGATTTGCCCGGCATCTAGTGCACGACCTAAAACCACAATCGTTTGTAGAACACAAAATTTCCCGTCGATGTAAAACACCGGGCTTTAATAGTGTGGGTGCTTCAGAACCATCAATCCAGCTGAAAACTCCTGATCTAAGGGATCAGATACTTTGGGCTATCACACAGCTCAGTGACACTGTACCAAGACAGGATGGGCTGGACTTACTCCTTGAAATGATCACATCTGATCTGATCGAGCTGACTGGGGCAACGTCTACTTTTGTGCATTTAGTTTCAGAGGACGATACCTATCTGGAACTCGTCAGTATAGCCGGGCAGGAGCTCGCGAAGGTCGGCAACCGCTTGAAGTTGGGTGAAGGCATGGCTGGCAGTACGTGGCAAACCGGCCAGTACATGTATGTTGAAGACTACAGGAATTTCAGCAACCGTCTCACCAATCTACAATTCAGAATAAGACAGGCATGTGCGCTACCCATGATCAGCGATGGTCGAGTGTTCGGGATCCTGGGCATCATGTTTTCCGACGATGGTGAGTCATTTGCCGACCACCTTGATTTGCTCCAGCAATACACCAACCTTGCAGGCATAGCAATACTGAATTCGACACTAATCCTTCAAACCAAAAACGAACTTGTACAGTCTCGATGGTTGAACGAACTGTCAACGGCGACTGCAACCACTACGAACCTGGAATCCTTATTTGAGGTATCAGCAGAGAGTCTTATTCGCCATTTTGGAGCTCAACAAGTGGATTTTTGGGCTATCCGGAACAGTACAGTCGAATGTTCTATGGGAGCATGGCAAAGTAACGCAGGGCAGATTGAACAGCTGTCCTCTGTCGCACTGGAAAATCAACGTGACGATTTGATTGACAGTTTGGGTGGTAAAACCGGCTTGTCATTCGCCATATCGAAGCTGAGTTTTGCTTCGATGTCATTTTTTGAACTTGCTAGTTGTGAAAAATCTGGTGCATCGATATTTCTTCTTCTTGACGATGGACTACCGTGGTGCCTAATGCAAACACAGTTTACTCGTCGATCAGGTAGGTCCGGTGTATTGGAAAATTTACAACGTTCGGCAATCGGCCATATCTCGTTAACAGGCCGGTTACACCGGGTATTGGAGGATGCACAATTCCGTGCTGACCACGATGAATTGACCGGACTGGCCAATCGATCCAGCTTGAATAGATTTCTTCATGCAAACACCGGAAAGCAGACACATCTGAACCAGAATATTGCATTTTTTTTCCTTGATCTTGATAAGTTCAAGGAGGTAAACGACAGCCTTGGACATGCCGCTGGCGATCAATTATTAGTAGAAACAACCGCGCGCTTCAAGTCGGTCATACCTACTGACATTTTCATTTCGAGGCTTGGGGGAGACGAGTTTGCCATGGTTGCATGTGCAACTCAGCGAACAGAATGTGAGAACATTGCTAACTCGTTATTATCAGTTTTCGCTGAGCCATTCCAGATTGGAAAAGAAATTCGGATTGGTGCCAGTATCGGAATCTGCCTGGTTAATAACAGCTTTTATAGTGCCGAAGATATCATGCAATGTGCAGACGAAGCCATGTATCAGGCCAAACGCAGTGGCAAGAACTGCTATGCGTTCTCGTCCAATTCCCTAACACATTGTTCAGAAAATAAGCAGCTCGAGTCTCCTCGGGGCAAGAAAGCCAGATAAGCAGCTGGATAATCCTTTTTCCTCTGCAAGTACATCCGAACAAAAATGCAACGATTCTGCTCTCGGCCTTCCTGACCTACAGCTGTAAACTCGCGATCCATCAGCCCTATACTATTGTTGGATTTTGACAGCTTGAAAAAAGAATAATGAAAGTAACTTTCACCAGTTTCGTTTTTCGGGGTAATCATAGTTGTGAATGAAGCGGAAGACCAACGTAATTTTCTGCAATGACTCGTGAGGCTGATTCCGAACTGGCAATATAATCAAATTCTGCTCTCTGCATGCGTTTTTCAAAAGGCGAGTTTTCTGGAAACTGGTGCATCAATGTAGAGAGCTGCCACGAAAAACGCTCGACCTTCCAGACTCTTTTAAGCACATCAGTTGAGTAGGTGTCGATATAAGCGTCATTGCCCTTTTTGTAGTGCTCGATCAAAGCACGCGATAACAGGCGCACATCTGCCACCGCCAGGTTCAACCCCTTCGCCCCTGTTGGAGGTACGATATGTGCCGCGTCTCCGGCCAAAAACAAATTACCATATCGCATGGGCTCAGCGACAAAAGACCGTAACGGTGCTATGGATTTTTCAAACGAATCACCAATCTGAAGATCTGCTGCAGTCTCAGGCCCCAGACGCGTTGAGAATTCCTGCCAGAAACGATCATCCGGCCATGCGCTGACATCATCGTTAATATCACACTGAACATAGTAGCGACTACGTGTTTCCGAACGCATAGACGCCAGAGCGAAACCCTGTTGGTGGTTGGCGTAGATCAGCTCATGACTGACAGGTGGTTTGTCTACCAGAATACCCAACCAACCAAACGGGTACTCGCGAACGAATGTTCGTAATACACTACTCGGTATAGCCTGCCGTGACACACCATGGTAGCCATCGCAGCCGGCAACATAGTCACATGAGACTGCATACTTTTGCCCAGCCATGAGAAACTGTACAGATGGACTGGATGATTTCAGATCTAGCGGTACAACGTCTTCAACATCAAAGTAAAACTGCTGCCCATCCTTAAAGCGAGCATCGAACAGATCCCTGGTGACTTCAGTTTGCCCGTAGACCATCACTGACTTCCCGGTCAGTCCGAAAAGATCAATTCGGTGACGATCACCGTCAAAGGCAAGATCAACACCATGATGAGGAATACCTTCCGCATGCAAACGCCCCGCAACCCCTGCCTCTTCAAGTGCTGTAACCGTTCCGCGTTCGAGCACCCCTGCTCTGACTCTGCCTTCTATGTAGCCACGATTTTTTCTATCCAGAACTATGGAGTCAACGCCAGCTTTTGCGAGTAGCTGAGATAGCAACAGACCACTAGGCCCTGAGCCAATAATACATACCTGTGTTTTAACGAAGTTAGACATGATCTAGAGAACAGGGGGAGACAAAGCAACAAAATCCATTCAAAAAAGGACAATAACTTTGTTATGTATAGCCACCGAGTTCATCATTTGCACGGCTATGTTCACTACGCTTGGCAGGATCTCCCCAGCCACCACCACCCGATGTTTCAAGACGTATTCGATCACCCCGCTTCAGCTCAAGCCCTGAAATTTTCGAAGGTAATTCAGTTGTCTGGCCATCGTGCATGTGCAAAAACCTGCCTTTCGAGCCTGGCTTGCCCCCATGCAAACCATAGGGCGCGTGAGTGAAGCGCTCAAAGTTGCCTGATAGCACACCCCACTCTTCGTCGAGTAACCATTCGCGCGCCAGACCCAAGCCACCGCGGTATTGTCCATCTCCACCACTACCTGGAATAAAAGCATATTCCGTAAACACTATCGGAAAGATTGATTCGCACATCTCTACAGGAGAGTTGGCTAGATTGTGAAAACCGGCAGAAAACCCATCCGCACCATCAGAGGATGGGCTACCACCCCAGCCGCCAACTTCGATTTCAAAATAAACTCGTCGTTCATTGGGCAGAATTCGATCTGGCGACGAGAGCGCAGCGACATAGGAAACGCCGTAATATGCCGCTGGTATCTTATCCGGGATAGCATGGGCAAGTGCACCAAGCATAGTCGTGACCACGCGGTGGCCGGTTGCCATGCGATTGGCCACTGGTGCAGGTGGACTGCAATTAACAATCGAACCCTTGCGACTTAACACAGTTATCGGCCGGTAAGCTCCTGAATTTGCCATGGCACGCCCTTCTGCAACGCTGAGCAATGCGCAATACACACCAGACCTTGCCATGTTCAGTGTGCAGTTCACCGGTCCCGGTGCCTGATCAGCTGATTCTGATAAATCAGCCGTGCAGTGTTCACCCTCGATCGTGACATTCGCAACTATTGCCAGGTCTTTCGCGCTCTGGCCATCATCATCAACAAAGTCGCTAAACTGATAAACCCCATCTGGAATCTCCCGGATAGTTTCACGCATAGCCAGTTCTGACTGCAGCAGAATATGCTCCATAGCGAGAGTAACGGTACCAGCATCATAGCGCGCGATCAGACGCTCGATCGCGCGCGCACCTACATTCAGTGAAGCGAGCTGCGCTTGAAAATCACCGGTAATTTTCACCGGTTCACGGCTATTCTGGCGGATAATATCGATGACAGCTGCGTTCTTTTGCCCTGCCTCCACGACCTTGATGGGAGGAATACGTAAGCCTTCATGGAAAATTTCACGAGCACCTGCAAAGTAACTGCCGGCCGCACCTCCCGAAACATCGATGTGATGCACTATCGCGGCAGCAATTGCCACACACTTTTTGCCGACAGTATCTTTGCTGTGGTCTTTGTTCTCGCTTTCATTGCTTGGCACAGGTTCGAATACAGGTTGAAAGAGTACAAAGTCTGGCAGATGCTGACCACCACAGTAGGGGTCGTTAGTCATGATCACATCACCCTCCTGCCATTCAGACAACGGAATGTGATTCGCCACCACATCTTCAAGGCACGTGGACATGCTATTTAAATGCACCGGAATACGGGTCGATTGTGCGATCGAATTACCCTTGCCGTCGAACAAGGCAGTGGAATAATCGAGAGTCTCGCGTACAACTGTTGAGCGAGCCGTGCGCCAGATAGAAATATTCATTTCTTCTGCACCAGCCAGTAATGCGTTACGGATTACTTCAAGGCGAACCGGGTCTATAGGTACAAGCGTTTCAGCAGGTGAGTCCGTAAAAATTGAGTCACTGATCATAGTTTCAACTGATTTACTCGTAAATACTTAATAGCCAAGACGCTCGCAAAGAATGTCACCACCCGGCAGAGGACTGACACACCAACCATCAGCAATTAACAATACGGTGTATTCCTCTTCAATAATTAATGGCCCATTGAGCCTGTCGGTAAACTGCAAAAAGCGGTTTCTGTCGATACAAGGAACTTCGAGCTGCTGATCACCCCAGTGTAGCGTGCGTGTTAGTTCAGCTGTGCTTGTTTCGCTGCCTGTACCTGTCTTCTGCACAGGATTACCGACAAATTTACCTACTTGACCTAATTTGCCGATGGCACGCGCCCTAACGGAAACAATTTCAACCGGATCTTCCAGCGCTGTGAAGGTAAAGCGTTGCTCATGAATATGGTGGAAGCTCTGAATCAGGCAAGACAGTGACTGCTCATCGATTGTTTCGAGCGTGGTTTTGCTTGCAATGTCTACCACTTCCGGCCAAGGGATTGTCAATTCAAAAGCCTGACCGCGGTAACGCATATCGCAGCTGAATTCTATTTGCTGTTGTTCGGAAGGCAAGCCATTTTGTGTTAATTGAGCGATGCACTCTCCATGCAATTGCTCAACGGCCTGCTGTAGTTTCGGCAGCGAATGATTATCAGCAGGCACAAGTGCGGCTATCGATAAGTCGTGCCTTAAGTCAGCTTGCAATATACCCAGAGCAGACAAGGTGGACGCATGTGCCGGAAAAATGATTCTATGTATACCCAAATCCGAGGCTACAGCACAAGCATGAAGGCCGGCGGCACCACCAAAGGGTGCGAGTGCAAAATCCGCAGGGTCTGCACCCTTTTCAAACAAGCTTAATCGTATGGCATCAGCCATGTGAGAGTTAGCGACTTCAAGCACACCGTTGGCAGCCTTTGCAGCAGTTAGCGACAGGGGCTGGCAAAGATTCTGTTCAAGTTGTTTTTCTGCAGCGTTGATATTCAGGCTGATGCCGCCTGTTTTAAAGGCCCCGGCATCAATAAAACCAAGAATGGCATTGGCATCGGTGACGGTAATTTCAGTTCCACCCCGATCGTAACAAACCGGCCCCGGTTCGGCCCCGGCACTTTGCGGTCCTACCCGCAAACCTGACGTTTCGACTCTCGCAATGCTGCCACCACCAGCGCCTATGGTGCGTATTTCAACCATAGGCAACCGTACGGGTAATCCGTCAATGCTGGATTCCTGCGTTTCACCTATTTCGCCACCGGCGACAACTGATATGTCAGAGCTGGTGCCACCAACATCAAAGCCGACCAGATTATCGATCGAGTGCCTTTGCGCAAGAATGGACATTGCTGTGGCTCCACCAGCCGGGCCGCTCAAGAGTAATTTCGCTGGCAGGCCGGCAGCATCCGTGGGAGTCGCAAGACCGCCGTTAGACTGTACAAGAAATAATTCGGCATCAATGCCTGCATCTGATAACCGGGTTCCCAGTTTCTCCAGATAGGATGAGATAACGGGCTGCAACAGTGCGTTCAATACGGTGGTGGAGGAACGCTCGAATTCACGAATTTCCGGGCTTGAATCAAACGATGTTGTGACTGTTAGCTGAGGCGCCAGTTTTTGCAGTAACTCC
>CALLOA010000054.1 GCA_938005265.1 uncultured Granulosicoccaceae bacterium | reverse complement strand
CAGGCTGCTTACCAGTGATTCGGTAGGTTTGACTTTCCGGATACCGGACAATCTTGTCGATGACTACCGATTTACTCCGGGCCAATACCTGACTTTGCGTATCGACCTTGCGGGTGAAGATGTCAGGCGGTGTTATTCCATTGCATCGGCGATGCAAGATACACAAATGCTGGAGGTTGGTATCAAGCGTGTGGCTGGTGGGCTTTTTTCCAGTTATGCCTGCGAGCTTTCCGCGGGTATCAATATGCAGGTAATGACACCTCAGGGAAGTTTTGTCGCTGAAACGGGCGGCGCTCACAGATACCTGGTGGTTGCGGCAGGCTCTGGCATAACACCTTGTCTTTCGATTATTAAATCTGTTTTGGCAGCTGAACCGGAATCACAGATAGCACTGGTTTACGGCAACCGTGACAGTGCGAGCATTATGTTTGCTGACGATTTAAAAGCGCTGAAGGACCGATACATTCAGCGTTTGTCGCTTGTGCATGTGCTGAGTCGGGAACAGCAGGAAACTGATTTGCTTAATGGTCGGATAGATGCGGAAAAACTGAGTCGATTGCATGCTTCGGGCATGCTTGGGCCGGGGCCATGGGATGCTGCCTTCTGTTGCGGTCCAGAATCAATGATTGACGCAATCATACCGACCCTGGTGGAGATGGGTATCGAACAATCCAAAATCAAACGGGAATTGTTTGTCAGCGATCAGGCCACAACGGGTTCGGCGGGCGGGACGTTATCGGCGGCCGTGAGCCGTACAAACACCGAACCCGAGTCGGAGGCCGTTGCCATACTGTCTGGCGCTGATGCTATTCCTGCCAGCGTGCGTATCGATGGCACTGAAAGACAGATTATGCTGGACGGCAGGGAAGAAACTCTGCTGCAGGCCGCATCACGGCAGGGGCTTGATCTGCCTTTTTCCTGCACGGGTGGCATGTGCTGCACCTGTCGTTGCAAGCTGCTTGAAGGTGAGGTCACCATGGATGCCAATTTCTCGCTAGCTGAATGGGAGATTGAAGCGGGTTTTGTACTGGCTTGTCAGGCTCGCGCCGATAGTGACCGACTGGTCGTGGATTTTGATGCCGTGTAATCAGTCCTTTAGGCAATCGACCTGAGCATAGTCGAAGTGTGATCGTGCAATCTACTTCCCGGTCCTTAGGCTACCAGTGATGGTAGCCCGGCCATAGAGCTAAGCCGTTGCCTCAGGAAATCAGATCGGCAACGGTGTTCCGCTCATCTTGCAGTTCCACTTCACTGGCTTTCATTTTTTCACGGATTACCTCAGTAACTTCAAGTCCTGTGACAATCTTGTAGTCACCGCCACTGCAAGTAACCGGAAACGAATAGATCAAGCCTTCTTCGATACCGTAGCTACCATCACTGGGAACAGACATGCTGACCCAGTCATCGCCTTCGGTGCCCTTGTTCCACGTAGCCATGTGATCAATCACTGCATTGGCAGCCGACGCTGCACTGGAGCTGCCTCGTGCATCAATAACGGCAGCGCCCCGTTTCGCAACGGTAGGTATAAACTCGTTGATCGCCCATGCATCATCAACCAGTGACGTAGCTGCTTTGCCGTCAACACTGGCAAAGGTGATATCGGGTACCTGTGTTGTGGAGTGGTTGCCCCAGATAATCATCTTTTGGATTTTATCGATACTGGAGCCGGTTTTATGGGCAAGCTGCGTAAGAGCCCTGTTGTGATCGAGCCTGGTAAGTGCCGTGATATTACGAGGATTGATGGAAGGCGCATTGGCCTTCAGGATATAGGCGTTGGTATTGGCAGGATTACCGACGACACAAACCCTGACGTCACTGCTACCAACGCTGTTTAGTGTTTTGCCGAGCGAGCTGAAAATCTTGCCATTGTCGGTAATCAGATCACTTCTTTCCATGCCGGGGCCGCGTGGTTTAGCACCCACAAACAGTGCCGCATCTGCCCCTTCAAAAGCTACGTTGGCATCATCTGTACAAACAACATTCTGCAACAGAGGAAATGCGCAATCGTCGAGTTCCATCTTCACCGCTTCCAGTACGCCCAGAGCCGGGGTGATTTCCAGCAGTTGCAGGCTGACTGGCTGGTCGGGTCCGTAGATTTCACCAGCTGCAATTCTGAAAAGCATGGAATAACAAATCTGCCCGGCGGCTCCGGTGATGGCGATTCGTTTGGCTTGAGACATTCAGGTTTCTCCGATTTTTGCGGGCAGTTATTTTGGAAGTTAGATACTACTAGATATAGCGTAAAAAGGCGTAAAAGGCCGCGAGCTTGATGCACTGTTCGATGTGCGATTTTAACATAATAGAGGGCAGGTCTGGTTGAAGTCCGTTCCGGCGGCAATCCTTATGGGCCGGCTGAGGTTCAATGGTCTGCAAATTTAACGCTCAGGCAAGGGGATTGATCGTCAGTTAGCATCTATTGGTAGGCCTTTGTTACCTGCCACCCTGTGCTATTCTTCCTTTTCTTTTGTGTACTGTCGGCAGCCCCGTCAGTGCTTGTTCAACCGATCAGTTTGAGACTTCCATGCGTTGTCCTTTTTGCGGCGCCGTAGAATCGAAGGTTATCGACTCGCGGCTTGGCGGCGACAGTGACCAGGTCAGGCGTCGTCGAGAGTGCCTTGAATGCCTGGAGCGGTTTACCACCTACGAAACTGCCGAAGTAAATCTGCCCAGAGTTATAAAGAACCGAGGAAATCGCGAGCCTTTTTCTGAAGAAAAGCTCCTGTCCGGATTGCAAAAAGCGCTGGAAAAACGGCCTGTCAGTGTCGAGGAACTTGATGCTGCTGTGGCGAAAATCAAGCACCGCTGTCTGCAGGAAGGTGAACGTGAGATTGATGCCCGGCAAGTGGGCGAGTGGGTCATGGATGAGCTTCGCAAACTTGATAAGGTTGCGTATATCCGTTTTGCGTCGGTTTATCGCAGTTTTGAAGATGTTGCTGCTTTTCGCGAAATGATCGAGCGCCTGGAAAAAGAGCCTTCCAGCGAAGACATCAGAAACCAGATGTCCCTGCTCGACGATGACTGAAGAGGCAGCTTCTATCAATACCGAAACCGCTGAAGCCGCTGAAGCCGATACGCAGCTTATGCAACGTGCTTTGGAATTGGCAAAAAGTGCACGCTTCACAGCACCGCCCAATCCAGCCGTGGGCTGTGTAATTGCTGACGACACCGGCCGGATTCTTGGTGAAGGTGCGACCGCTGCGGTAGGGGGGCCGCATGCAGAAATTGCAGCCCTGCATGACCTCCGGGCGCGTGGTTTCACGGCCCAGGGTGCGACGGCCTTCGTCACTCTGGAGCCGTGTTGCCACCATGGCCGCACACCACCCTGTACAGACAGCCTGATCGCTACCGGCATTGCCCGTGTGGTAGTTGCGGTAGCAGACCCCGATCCACGAGTCGACGGCCGGGGCCTGCAACGATTAAGGGATGCTGGTATTCGCGTTGACAGGGCATCGGCAGACGTTGAAGCTGCAGCAACATCTATAAACCGTGCCTTTTTCCACAGGCTACGCCATGGTCGACCCTTTATCCGTATAAAGCTGGCATCTAGTCTGGATGGGCGAACTGCCATGCAAAGCGGTGAATCTGTCTGGATCACCGGCGAAGCCGCGCGGCGGGATGTCCAGTTCATGCGCGCCGAGTCTGATTGTATCTTGAGTGGCAGTGGCACCATTATGCATGATGACCCGTCGCTTAATGTGCGGCTCAGCGCAGAAGAACTGGCTCTCAATGGCCCCGATGCCATCGTCAGACAGCCACTCAGGGTGCTTGTGGACTCCCAACTGCGGGTGCCAACCAGTGCAAAGCTCTTCACTACTGGTGGTGATGTAAGAATCTATACGGATGGGATAAAGTCATTTAAAAACAATGGTATAAACAAAACAGTCAAGGTTAACTGCCAAATAGTTCACAATATGGGAGTCAAAGGGGCTGGTATTGATTTGGGGCAATTGATGCAGGACCTTGCCAGCCTGCCGGTAAACCATGTTCATGTCGAAGCGGGTGCAACTCTGTGCGGTGCTTTGCTATCTGCCGGATTGGCTGACGAAATTGTGCTTTACCTCGCGCCTCACTTGATGGGAAATCAGGGCAAACCGCAGTTTGTCCTGCCGGAAATCCATAAGATGGACCAGCGCTTACAACTGGCGCTGAAAAGTATAGAGCAGGTGGGGGAAGATGTTCGGCTGACGCTTGAGATTTAGCCCGCCACTGCAGGCTTTCAGGGCGTGCTGAACTGTCATTGCGGGAGCTATCTACTGTCGGGCTTTTAGTCTGCCGCCGTCCAGTAGTGCTGCAATCGCAGATGACCGGGCTCCCAAGCTTGAACATATAATTACTACCATCAGGATTCAACAACATGTCTACTATTGTGGTGGCCCGTAAAGGCAACCAGGCTTGTATCGCGGCAGACTCGCTGACTACGTTCGGTGATATTCGCCTCTCGCATGAATTTGACTGCAATCACAACAAGATTCAGTCGTTCGGAAAAACTCATATGGGAATCGTGGGTAGTGCTGCCCACACCCTGGTGGCCGAACGAGCGTTTCGCGACAGCAAGCTAAAGCCCGATTTCTCCAGCCGTGAAGCAACCTTTGATACGTTGCTCAGGCTGCACCCCGTATTGAAAGAACGCTTTTTCCTCAACGCCAAGGATTCCGAAGAAGACCCTTACGAAACCAGTCAGATCGACAGCGTTTTTATCAATTCAAACGGAATATTTGCAATGTTTGCCCTGCGTGAGGT
>CALLOA010000053.1 GCA_938005265.1 uncultured Granulosicoccaceae bacterium | reverse complement strand
CATCGGTGTTGATGAGATTGATAAATGCTTCACGTCGTTCTGCTATCTGCGCAAGGGCAGGATCAGCAATCGTCACCCCCTCACCCATCCATGCAACGCGCGCATAGTTTGGCAGCAGGAATTCATCACGACTGTTGACTATCAGAGACATCAGTCAATTGTATGCGGATTTGGCGACGACACGAAACCTATTCGTATATCGATTAGACAATCAATCACCTTGTTTCGCTGAATCCGGCATTTTTTCAAGCATCTCGCTCAGCAGTACTTCAATACGCTCGAAATCATCCGAATATCGGGCTTCCTGGATAAACTGGGTTACCTGGGTATGAGCGGAACGCATGTACTGGCCAACCAGCGGGAATGACTGTGTCAGTGTCAGCAACCACAGCACAAGCGCCACCACGACCGACGCCCCCAACAAAGCACCCAGCCCGCGAAAAATACCAGCCAGAAAGTTCTTCCACATTATTCGCCAGGGCGAGCGCAGATAGACAAGATATTCCTCCAGCTCGTCACCGAGCAGGCGCGATGCATGAATATCCTGCTCTCTTTTGTCTGGGGGTGAATACCTGATGATTCTCTCCTGAGGGATACAGGCTGTTGAGAGTGGGCTTATATGCAAATGATTGCCGCTGATTGAATCAAAGTTGATGCCAAATAGCCTGTCCTGCCCGAGATTGCAGCAGTGCTGCCATCCGCTTGGCAATTTTTACGAAAATTACAGTCTGTCAGGAACTGACTTGGCACAGACGCTGATTCTTTACACTATATGGCCGATAAACAAACCAAGGGAATCAAGGGCGCGCAGGAAGCCGGCAAATACGGCCGGTCAAGGAAAAGCCAGTAGTGAACAGTAAGCCGTGAAAATAAAATCCTACATTCTCAAATGCCTGTTGCTCTTCAGCTTCCTGGCGGTATTGGCTGGCTGCACCAACAGTAAAATTGTCCTGTCTACAATCTACAACCGGCTGGACAACCAGATACGCAACGAGTTCAACAAGCTGGGTAAATTTGAAGACTGGCAAAAGAAGGAATTTGAACACCGGCTGCAGACTTTTCATTATTGGCATAGACGACAGGAGTTACCGCGTTATGCCGTTCTTCTTCGCGAGATCGCAAGTGTCATCAAGACCAAAGGTAATATAAGCCGGGCCAACGCTAATGCCTGGAGCGCCAGTCTGGAAGATTTCGTCGAATCAGTGCAGAAATGTTACCCGGCACATTTTGCGGCCGACCTCATGTATACGTTAGAGCCGGAACAGATTCGCTATATCGAAAGAAGGTTTGCCAGAGAGCGTTATAAAAACAAAACCAAATATGCGGTTAAAACCCGCGATCAACGCATGAAGTCGCGCTTGAAAGAAATCGAAAAGTGGACAGGTCTGGCAGGTTTTGATTTGACCTCCAGACAAAAGACCATGATTCTGGAAAGCATGCATAAAACCAAAAGCCTGCATTCCGAATACTACGCACTGACTGATCGCTGGAATAAAAAACTCTTTACGGCCTTAAGGCAGAAAAACCGGCCCGATTACGAAGAAAACCTTAACAGGCATCTGGGCACGCTTTACGATCTGATGGAAAACAACCATCCACAGACGTTGCAATACAACCGTGAAGTATGGAGGGAATTCACAGTAGACTTTGTGCAGAGTCTGACTGGTGAACAAAGAGCCTGGCTGAGCACGTATCTCAGAACGCTGGGTAAAAACCTGAACTCGATTTCGCGTAGCAAGGTTAAATTCAAGCCACACAAAAATGTTGCTAAAGGTTGCATACCAGGCGCAGGTGCCTGAATTGGCAAGCTGGAATCCCTGGCCCCCTAGTCTCCGGAGAGTATCCTTGAAAATTTGGATCGGAACGCTCTACGGTACATCACCAGATTCACCCAGATTATCGCGATAATAAAAACCAGCGGATTGATAAACCAGGTGATTGCCGCTAATGCGAAAGAGTAAGCATTAAGGCCAGCCGTGAAGTGGCTGGCACCCAGCGCATGCAATCTGGCCGCTTTCACGGCAAAACTGTTTCTGGTCTGTTCATCGGCGTCACCCCCCGGGGCCGCTCCTACCAGAATAGCAACGTAGTTAAACAGCCGCATACTCCAGGCAAATTTGAAAAAAGCATAAACAAAAATCAATACCAGCATAAGAACCTTGAATTCCCACTGGGCTTTAGTTGTATCTACTGTTAATGGAAAATCACTCAGCACAGTGATCGCCTGCTCAGCCGACCCCAGCGCAGCAAACAGTGCACCGATGACAATGATGCTGGTGGAGGCAAAGAAGCCTACACCTTGTTGCAACGATGTCTGTATTAGGATATCCGGCACCACTGGATCGCGGTTAATCATGTTTTTCATCCATAAAATTCTTTGTTCATCCATCTGGTGCGAAATCGTCCGGCTGTGCCAGCTTGTGTGATTGGACACGTATTCGTAACCGGCCCACGCCAGCCAGAAAAAAGCCAGAGCAAAAATATCAATAGAACTGAAACCTAAAGGCATGAGGACAAATGAATTGAGGCTGTTTGAACGCTGTGACCAGACCGGTAGCTACGACACACTGGCTACAGACCTTATTTCGCCACGCTGAGATGGAGTGATCTCAGTTGGCACAGGAAAGCCACTGGCCAGAAATCTTTCATGTTCCGTTAAGGCACGGCTAAAAGCTGATTCATCGTGTAAACGCTTGATCGAAGTAAACAGGATTTCGGCTTCCGGGTAGGTACGCTTGAGGTAGGCCAGCCACTGTTTGGTTCTATTGCCGATATGTCTGGCACTGGATTTATCGGAACGCTTGAATTGGGTTTGCAGTAAGCCGAAAATATCCACCCATTGCAAGGGCAAATACACATCACCAGCAAGTCGGGCTTTGATCTGTAAAGCCAAATCCGGACGTGCCAGTGCGGTACGGCCAAGCATCAGCCGACCGAACCGGCTCTGCTGAAGAGCTGTCAAGGCATCATCAACCGACCAGATTTCACCATTTATAGTCAAAGCTGCCTGTGGCTTTCCACCAACAATCGCCCGTGCACGCGGCCAGTAGGCTGGAGGTTTGTAGCCTTGTACTTTGGTACGAGCATGGACACAAAGTTCGTTGGCACCCGCCGCAAACACTTTCTCGGCAACTTCTTCAAAAGTCTCATCGCTTTCATAGCCGAGCCGGATTTTGGCATTAACAGGCACATTGGCAGGGACAGCGTCACGCACGGCCCTGACAATCGAGCCCACCCGCTCCGGATTGCGCAAAAGAATGGAGCCACCGTTACTCTTGTTGACTGTTTTCGCCGGGCAACCAAAATTTAGATCGATAGCCACAGCCCCGAGACTCACCGCCCGACAGGCGTTGCTGGCCATGGCATCGGGATCACTACCCAAAAGCTGGATATGAACAGGCGTACCGCTTAAAGTATGACAACCATGTTCAAGCTCTGCGCAGTATCTGAAAAAAACCCTGTCCGGGAGCAACACATCGGTAACACGGATAAACTCTGTGACGCAGCGATCATAACCACCCAACTCCGTCATCAGAAGTCTCATCGGGTAGTCAACTACGCCCTCCATCGGTGCCAGTGAAATATGCATACCTGATGCTAGCACAGGAACTCAACAGATGATCATCCAATGGTTTCCAGGGCACATGCACAAAGCCCAGAAAGAGATGCGCAAACTTCTGCCGCGCATCGATGTGGTCATTGAAGTACTGGATGCACGTGTCCCCTTCAGTAGCCGTAATCCCCTGATAGAAACGATTCGGCAAGACAAACCCCATATCAAGCTACTGAATAAAGCAGATTTGGCTGATGACCATAAGACGGGCTTATGGGCAGAATTTCTCTCGGGTGAATTTGAGCTAGTCGTACCACTTAATGCACGAAAATACAAAGAAGCTGCTACTTTGCCTGAGCTATGCAGAACACTGGTTGCGAAAGCGCAAACTGAAAAACAAGGACGCGAACTCAATGCCCTGATTACCGGCATACCCAATGTCGGCAAATCAACCCTGATCAATACCATCATGGGCCGCTCTGTTGCAAAAACTGGCAATGAGCCAGCGATCACCAAAGGACACCACCTGATTCGTGTCGACGATAATTTTGTACTGCACGATACCCCTGGGATTCTTTGGCCTAATCTCGGGCATCAAAACATCGGTTACCGGCTTGCGACCCTCGGGTCGATACGCGAAACCGCCATTGATTACGCAGATATCGGTTTCTTTGCTGTAGCTTTCATGTTGCAGCACTACCCCGAGCAACTAAAAGCCCGATATCAAACCGCTGTCGATGAGGCACTGCAAAACACTGATGGGCAACATGCCATACAGGGCCCAGAACTGGTTTTTCTGGAAAGTTTTGGTCGCAGCCGGGGCGCCATCCAACGGGGTAATCTGGTGGATCTGGATCAGTCATCAAGACTTTTTTTACACGAACTCAGACAAGGCGTTTTTGGTGGCCTCACCCTGGAAACGCCGGACGATGAAATACGCGAGAAAGTCGAGCTGCAACAACTTGCTGAAGCCAAGTTGGAAAAATCGGCTGGCAAGGGCAAAAAGCGACGCAGGTAACATCCAGCTGTCGCTCCAGACGCGGGGCGGTGCTCGGGGATACAAACGAGCAGAAAAATGTGAATCATTCGCTCAATTTGCTGCAAATTAACAGTAACGGGAAGCCTGCAAACTGCCGTTAACAGCAGTGTGTCCGATTTAATCAAAACCCCAAACAAGTCTTTAACCGGAGTTTGCCTGACCACGTTGATATTGCTGGCAACCATACTCAGTGGCTGCGCCAGCAAACAAGCACAAACAGAACAGCCCCGCCAGCATGTCCGGGCAAATGCGATGCAAGGTTGGAATCGCTGCCTGCAAGTCTACATGCAAGAGAAAAATGATTCCGGCAAGACGCTATCCATCGCCGAGAGCATGGAGACCTGTCAGGGCTACCGCCACGACATCATCTCGACATACCCCCCTCACCTGTCAGCCTCTATTGATAAATTACTGACAGATGCTGCCTATCGCTCACGGTACGCATCATTGAGCAGCAAAGTTGAGCCCGTGATCGGCGAGGTGAAAAAACAGCCTTCCAGAAAAGCCCTGGATCTGATGCTCAATCAAGCCAGATTTTAGCCACAGGCATCCGGATTTCGCGCGTTTCAAGGTATCAGCCATACCTCCACCGGCTTTAAGGCCCAGCGAACCACCTTCAATTTGAATGACATGACGGCAAGCTTGTCCGGTCTATTCATGCTTATGTCGGTTTAGATGTGGTGTCGGCTGTGCGGAGCTGAGGTATACTTCACGTTACTAAACTGTTCCGGTATGCATGGATTTTGCAGCATCGGCCTTACAACAGTTTCATGGTTGCGCGGCACCTACCGAACAGGGGTGTGCTCGAGCACTGCCTTATACTACCGGGATAAATAATGAGAAAATCGATAATTGCTGTGTCTTTTGCACTCGCAACAACCGTAGTGTGCACTGGATTGCAGGCACAAGAGCTGGATCTTGAAAATGAACAAGACAAGCTGAGTTATGGCCTGGGAGTCCTCATTTCGGAAAGCCTCAAGCAACAGGACTATGGTGAGTTGAATCTTGATCTGGTGGTACGTGCCCTGAGAGAGAACACCGAAGGCAAGGCACAGATGACTCCAGATGATGCACGTGAAGCACTGCAAGCACAACAGCGTAAAGTCCAGGACGAAAAAGCGGCGGCAGCCAAAGCAGCTGGCCAGGCATTTCTTGACGAAAACGCTAAAAAGGAAGGCGTGAAAGTCACAGACAGCGGACTGCAATACGAAGTAATCAGCGAAGGTGACGGTGAAAAGCCAAGCCTGGAAGACACGGTAAAAGTTCACTATGTCGGTACACTGGAAGACGGCACGGAGTTCGACAGCTCTATCGCTCGCGGCGAACCGACACAGTTTCCTTTAAAAGGTGTTATCCCGGGCTGGACCGAGGGTCTGCAATTGATGCCGGTCGGAAGCAAATTCCGTTTCGTCATCCCCTCAGATCTGGCCTATGGTGATCGTGGCGCCGGCCCACAGATCGGGCCAAATTCAACTCTCGTTTTTGAAGTCGAGTTACTTGAAATCATCAAGTAGAAAGATTAATCACTAGTTGTATACATGCGCGTTTTTAATGCTTTAGCTTAAAAGCGCGCATATCTTTCAACAGATATTTTTAATTCAATTTAGTAAAAGATAAGCTCGTTTTTAACGCACATTTTTAATGCAGTTTTTTTAATGCAGATTTTTTAAAACGTGTTTGATTCGGCTAAGCGCTAACATTTGGCTTTAGAAGCTTTAGCTATTCTCTAACCTATGCACTCAAGCTGCCTTTTGATCGTCACCGGTTTCATTCAATAGCCACTTATCAAGTGTATTGTACAGATCGTCCATCTCGATCGGCTTACTCATAAAATCATCCATACCAGCCTCCAGACATTTCTCCCGATCACCACGCATGGCGTTGGCTGTCAGAGCAATAATCGGGCAGCGTTCAAAGCCATGATCAGACTCGTGACGACGAATCTCTTTTGTGGCATCCATGCCATTCATCTCGGGCATCGACACATCCATCAACACCAGACTGGGGCGATCATTTTTATAGGCTTGAAGACCCAGCAATCCATTTGCAGCGAGTTCAACACTGTAGCCTCGCGGCTCCAGCATGCTCGAGATAACCAGCTGATTTATTTCATTGTCTTCAACTACCAACAGTCGAAAATCATGAGCTGTTGCAGTCGTGTTAGTGGCAGCTGATGGCTGCTCATGGACTTCGCTCCGCGCTTGCTGAGCTTTTTCATCAGTCAAACTGATCGGAGCATGCATACTCTGTACAATAGATTTTGCCAGCGTCTCGGCCCTTGCAGGTTTCAGTATGGAGTCCTGGAAACCCATACGTCGTACCCTTTCCTTACTGGTTGACTGATCTACTGAAGACAAAAGAATGGCCGGCAACTTTGCGTAATCAGCACTAGCCCGAATACGCTGGCAAAATTCGAAGCCATCAACGTGTGGCATTTGGAAATCCACAATCGCCAGATCCAGCTTAAGACCCTGTTCTTTCTGCTCAGCCAGTAATTCCATTGCAGCATCTGCCGACAGAGCAGGCAAAGGCTCAATACCCCAGCTGGCAAGGCGACGTGAAAGAATCTCAAGATTCAACGGCAGGTCGTCGACTATTAACACCCGAAGCCCGGCAAGTTCACGAGATTCAGCAGCCAGCGGATGTGATTGAATACTTTTGTCAATGGGCAATTGCAGCTTGAAAGAAAATACGGAACCTTCTCCCGGCGTTGACTTCAAGTCCACGTCACCACCCATCAAGCGCACCAGTCTACGCGATATGGCAAGGCCCAACCCGGTGCCTTCAAACTTTCTGTTCGACGCGCTATCAACCTGTTCAAATTCACTGAACACAGTTGCCTGCTCGCTCTCGGGTATGCCTATGCCGGTATCCGTAACCGAAAATACCAGACTGGCATTTGAGTCGAGCAGAGTGCCCTCAACTTCGACCAACACATAACCTTCCTGGGTGAATTTGATTGCATTACCGATGAGATTGGTGAGTACCTGCCTGATTCGCCCGGCATCACCCACGAAACGCGTAGGCAGGTCCGGTGAAAAATTGGCAATCAATTCTAGCCCACTGGTGTGAGCCTTGTTACCCAATAAGGACGCAACATCTTCCACCGCTGTACGCAAATCAAAGGGCTGGTTATCAATTTCAAGTTTTCCGGCTTCGATCTTGGAAAAATCAAGAATGTCGTTGATGATGGTCAGCAAGGCATGTGATGACTTGCTGACAGTGGTCGCAAACATTTTCTGCTCACTGTCCAGCTCCGACTCCAGCAGCAGCTCAGTCATACCAATCACGCCGTTCATTGGCGTGCGGATTTCGTGACTCATGTTGGCAAGAAATTCGGACTTGGCTCGATTCGAAGCCTGCGCCTCATTGCGTGATTTTTCCAGCTCATCTGCACGCAGCTGCAATTCGATTTCCGCTTTCTTCTGCTCTGTGATGTCGTAGCGTAGATCAACCACATGCCCCGATTCCAGGCGCGCAAATCTTATCAATTGATAACTATCGTTCTTTTGCGAATACACACTAAAGGGTTTACCGCTTTCCATACTGCTTTTGTGTTTCTGGAGTTTGCTGCGCAGGATGGCCTGCCGATCAGCTTCTGCCGTTATTTCGTCCGGTATGGTATTTCTCAACAGGTCTTCAAATGATGCACCCGCTTCAAGGTGCGCACCCATGGAGCGAATAAGCTCGAACGCAGCCTGATTAAACTGAACCACGTAGCGATCACTGTTATAAATAATCAGAGGTGTTTCGACTGAGTTCAATGCTCCCAACACCAGATTATGATCCTGCGCAATTTTTCTTAAACGCATCAACATTGGCAAAATAGTGCCAAGCACTACCAGTGCAGAAAATACCGAGACCAACAGAGCGACAAAGAGACTGCTACCAAAGGGGCCATAGAGCAGCAGGAAAGGGATAAGAGCTATCAGTACGGTCGCAAGGGCTGCGAGTAACCAAAAACCGGTTACCTGCTCTCTGGATGAAGTCTGACAGAAACCAGTTTCTATGCAGCTGGAGCACGATTCAGCATCCACGGATATTGCTTCATCGCTGTTTTCGTCAAGGTTAATGCTACTTTGCTTATCTGGTACAACAGACATCTTGGAGTGAAACTCTTATAACGGCAATCTGGTTACCTGAGTTATCGGCGCTGCATTGCTTGAGCGCAGCCAACTGCTTGGCAAGCCTGAGTTCACTCCTGTTCCGATTGGCCATAAACACACGGGAAGGAGAAACAATTCACGTCAAATAACCGTGAAATGCATTTTATTTCGTACCAAAAATCCTGTCGCCAGCGTCACCAAGGCCCGGTACGATATAACCCTTCTCGTTCAAGTTATTATCAACGGCTGCTGTCACGATCGACACATCCGGGTGGGCGCGGTTAAACGCACGCACACCTTCGGGAGCCGATATCAGGCAGACAAATCGAATATTTCTGGCACCGCCGTCTTTCAGACGCTGTACGGCAGCTATTGCAGAATTGGCAGTCGCCAACATGGGGTCCACGACAATAACCAGCCGCTGATCAAGCCCACCCGGAACCTTGTAGTAATATTCAACCGCCTCCAGTGTTTCATGATCGCGATAGAGCCCGACATGCCCCACCCGGGCCGAAGGAATGACATCCAGCATGCCATCCAACATGCCGTTTCCAGCCCGTAGAATTGATACAAAAACCAGCTTTTTACCGCTTAACACTGGCGCTCGCGTTGCTTCAACAGGAGTCTCGATGGCTTTTTGTTCCAGCGGAAGATCCCGTGTAATTTCGAAACAGAGTAGCCACGAAATTTCCCGAAGCAGGCTGCGAAACTGCGTCGATGACTGCTTTACGTCACGCATTAATGTCAGCTTATGCTGTACCAGAGGATGATCAACAAGCAGCACTTCAAGCGCCATCGAACGTATCTGATCCTGGTCAAGCATGCGTTACTCCTAATTGGGAACAAATCAAAGGGAACAAAATAACGGGTTTTTAATTTAGGCTTTTGTTATGCCAGTTTTTTGTAGCGAACCCTTTTCGGTCGGACTTCCTCTCCAAGCCGTTCACGACGATCAGCTTCGTATTCAGTGTAGTTCCCGGCAAAGAAGGTCATTTGTGAATCATCTTCGTAAGCCAGGATATGGGTTGCAATGCGATCCAGAAACCAACGATCGTGAGAGATCACAATGGCGGACCCGGCAAAATCCAGCAAGGCATCTTCCAGTGCGCGCAATGTTTCAACGTCCAGATCGTTTGATGGTTCATCCAATAGCAGAACGTTTGCACCCTGCTTCAATGTCAGTGCGAGATGTAACCGCCCCCGTTCGCCACCTGATAAATCCTTGGCAAACTTCTGTTGGTCTTTTCCTTTGAAATTAAACCGTCCGATGTAGTTTCTGGCCTGAATTTCATAGCTCCCGATCTGGATAATATCAGCACCTTCGGACACGATCTCGAAGACGCTTTTGTCACCATCGAGATGATCGCGGCTTTGATCCACGTAGGCGACTTGCACGGTTTCACCTTTGACAATTTCGCCCTTATCCGGTTCTTCAGCACCCGTGATCATACGAAACAATGTGGTTTTACCAGCACCATTACCACCTATCACGCCAACAATCGCACCCTTGGGCACAGTGAAAGTCAAATCATCAATCAGCATTCGATCGCCGTAAGATTTGGAAACACCATGAAACTCAATCACCTTGTCACCCAGGCGTTCTCCGGTCGGAATATAGATTTCGTTGGTTTCACTGCGTTTCTGAAACTCTTGTGTCTGCATTTCCTCAAACCGGGCGAGCCGCGCTTTCGACTTTGATTGCCGGCCCTTACTACCTTTTCTGACCCATTCCAGTTCAGCCTTCATAGCCTTGGCATGCGCACTCTCGGCCCGTTGCTCCTGCTCCAGACGATCAGCCTTGGCTTCCAGCCAGCCTGAATAGTTGCCTTCGTGGGGAATACCTCTGCCACGATCCAGTTCCAGAATCCAGCCCGCCACGTTATCCAGGAAATAACGATCGTGCGTAATCGCCACGACCGTGCCGGGAAAATCATGCAGAAAGTGCTCGAGCCAGGCTACCGAGTCAGCGTCAAGATGGTTGGTCGGTTCGTCCAGCAACAACATGTCAGGTGCTGAAAGCAATAAACGGCACAGAGCCACACGACGTTTTTCACCACCTGAAAGGGGCTTGATTTTAGCGTCCCATTCAGGCAAACGAAGAGCGTCTGCCGCGATATCCATCTGATGTCCGACATTATGTGCATCAGCAGCTTGCAGTACTGCCTCAAGCTTTCCCTGTTCAGCCGCCAATGCGTCGAAATCCGCATCGGGTTCTGCGTAGGCTGCATAAATTTCATCCAGCCGTTTTTGTGTGTCTTTCAGGGAATCAACCGCTTCTTCCACAACCTCTCTTACTGTTTTCTCCGGATCAAGTTCCGGCTCCTGTTGCAGGTAACCCACTTTGATTCCAGGCAATGGCCGGGCTTCACCTTCGTATTCAGTATCAAGACCTGCCATGATATTCAGCAGCGTCGATTTGCCAGCGCCATTCAATCCCAGTACGCCTATTTTGGCACCGGGAAAAAACGACAGGGATACATTTTTTAGTATTTCGCGCTTTGGTGGCACCACCTTGCTAACGCGATTCATTGTATAAACGTACTGTGCCATGAAGATTCCTGAACGGGGTTGGTAACGGTAAACCGGGCGGGCTATGTAGGGATATCAGCCTGTACAGGCGATCTTGAAACCACAATTACAAGCACAACCACGGAAAATAAACACGCCTGATTGACAGTTCTCAGGCAGTCGCGATGTACGACTACTTAACTGCGCTATTGTACCCGATGCAGACCGTTAGTTCAGCATAGGTGATCATAACGGCCCGGCTTTGGGGCCGCTTTGGGACTGCCCCGGGGTAAGATGGTGTCACCAGCACTAAAAACACCTACTCAGGTGCATCAGGAGCGCAAGGCAAGCCGTCTTTCTGCAATAAGATCGAGGACCTGAAGTTTCTGCTCACGGTTCATGATAATCCAGTCACGAATTTCATCGCCATTACGCAAACATCCCCTACAAAGGCCGGAATCGTCAAATTCGCAAATCGCAATACAGGGCGACGGCACTGAATAGTCTATGGTGTCGGCTGCGCGTTTGCCGCGGCGCCCACGCCGCCTGCGGCTCGTAGGCCGTGCATCGTCACCGGATTCAGGCTGAGTGTCATCGCTGGATTGATCTTCATTCATACTGGTTCTTTACTACTGTACCTGCGCCTGTTCGAATACGCTAAAGGGGAGTTCCACATCAAGTTTAGTCGTGGCTTGCAAAACTAGCGTCAGTGCATCATTTTCGGGAAATAGCTCCTGCAGGTGAATACGTAAATCGTCTGCCCTCACGCGCGCTCCGCGTGTTCGTTCCGTGTTTGCAAGCTGGCTAATCAAGTCTATTTCCAAATCGGCAAATTTATCCCGTAAATCTATTTGAGCGTTGTTCTCGAGACTTTGTACAATCCGACCCTTAAAAAGACTTGCCAGCGAATTCCACAACACACTATCCAGTAATTTCGTAACTTCAAATTCTTCAAAACTCAGCACCGTGCCGGAGTCATCAATCCTTGGTAAGGCGGTCATGAATATCTCACCTGGAACTGCCCGGCGGCTACCTGGCAAATCAGCATCGAACTTAAACCCGATTCCCAGTCGTGGGCCCGCAGGAAACACAGTGACATCATTGATGTGGACACCTACTTCACCGGCCGCCGTTTGTTTATTAAATGTTTTGTCATCTAGCGCTGCCATGCTCAATTTGGCGAGCATTGTGTAAGGTGCTCTGACAAGCAACGAAAAACGTGTATCACCTACTTCATACGGAATGGTTTCAAGAGTTGGCAGAACACCTGCATTAGCCAATTGCGTTGTCTGCAGCTTGGTTTCACCAATGCTCTGTTCATTCCCAGCGACCGGGGTTTCATTCTCCCCCTGCTGTATTGAATCTTTATCCAGACTTAACAACGATTCCAGCTGTAGCGTGAACCCAAGCGCCTCTTTCTCTGTCTTAACGCCAGAGAAAGAGGCAGCGAGTGGTGTTACATTCAGGTACATCTTATCGACTACATCACCCGTTTCCTCAATCGCATCATTAATACTGGCGACATCGCCTAATGCGGCCAGATCAAGATCCAACGGCAAACTGCGAGGTTGCCAGTTGGCCAACACCTCTTCCCGGATTCGCTCACAATCAATGGCAGAAGCCAAATGTTTGTCGATATCTGCAAGCTGCTTTTCAAGCTCGGAATCCAACAGCTTTCTGACGTTAAAATCGATTCCGCCAGCCCACTCCACTCGAGGCTGGCGAATCCATTTGTAATCCACTTGAGCCTGAATTTGAGGGCACCAGTCACTCGCAATATCGAGCGTCGAGACGGTCGCTATATCCACAGCACCATCAAAATCAACACTCGATAATCCCAGCGCTTTGGCAAGCTCTCCCCGGATACCTGCAGTTCCTTCAAACTCAAAGGGAAATGCCATGCGCACTGCGTCTGCGTTGTGGTCATCAGCCGATACCGCCACTGATCCTGTCCTTCGCAGTGTGTAATCCCACACAACTGTGCTGCAGGCCTTGAATCCTAATACTTTTTTGCAGACTTTCTTTTTTCCTGTATCCGACTGCTCACCCGGTATTGATGTTTCCAGTACTTTGACAAGATCATCGTAGGCCACCTGCAAACGCAAACCCAGCTGGCTGGGTTGATTCACGTAATTGCGTTCGACGATTGCCGCTTCAGGCTTCTCAGAGACTACAACCTGTTCAACCACAGGTTCGCCACAACCATAAAAGAATGCGACTGCTGACAGAATCGCGACAGCTTTTTTAATTTGCTTGCTCATTCTCCTAGTCTGCCACAAACCCCCTCCTTTCCAAGAGTGAAGAATAAAAATGCACCGCCACAGCTATTGCAATACCGCAAGCAAAGCGCGACCTGTCTGGCAAAATCGTCACATCAAAGGCGCCCGGGGAGCAAGCAGGTATCCGGCTTGCTTAGGTAGAGCATATGTTCGATGCAAACCTCCGAAACCCAGGCAGGGCAGGCCAATCGCCACGCTGCCACCTATCATGCTGCACTGGCTACCTACACTGCTTATCGCTTCGTGCAGCTTCAATCTGTGGCATTTTGTGCATGGCACTGACTATCGGCTGTGGCTGGGTTAATTCGGCTGGCGAGGTACCCGTTTCTTTTGATGAAGCAATTGAGCGGCAGATTTTGACTGGCTCCGGGGACATTGTTGATATCGTGGCTGAAGAACCTGTTCAACTGGATACAAGAGCGTTACTTAGCCGCAACAGGGATACCGCAAGCACGGTACCTGTAAATACAATCTGGCAGCAAATTGGCAACAGTGACCTGTCTGCATGCCCCCATCTCAGTGTGCAACCTGGCACGGGGGTCTCATTGCGGCAAGCCTGCAATCTGGCAGCTTATGCCGCAAATGACAGTCACACTGCAGCTGATTGCAGCATTCATTTTGTCGAACTGATTGAGAGTCCGGGGGTTTATGAAGTCAATGCACCCGCCATCACTCATCCGGTGGTTTTGCACTTTAACCTGACCGCTACGTCAAGCGATGGGTTAACAAGCAAGTCAGAACTGACGATTTGCCTTGAACCCTGACTCACCTCGCCTTCAATTGCTGCTGGTACAGGCCGATTTTCTGCTGGTAGTGTTGTGCTGCAGACTGCAGGTTGCCGAGCTGTTCGCCACTCAGTTCCCGCACAACTTTACCGGGCGAACCCAATACCAGCGAACCATCCGGTATTTTCATGCCTTCAGTGACCAGAGCATTGGCACCGACAAGACAATTTCTGCCCACTTCCGCACCGTTTAGTAAAACGGCATTCATCCCGATCAGACTACCATCACCAATAGTGCAGCCATGCAGCATCACCTTATGGCCAATAGTGACATTTTTTCCAATGCTGATCGGAAAGCCTGCATCGACATGCAAGACACTACCATCCTGCACATTACTACCATTGCCAATCTTGATTTCGTCATTATCGGCACGAATAACAGCATTAAACCAGACACTGCACTGTTCTCCGAATACCACATTACCGATAACAGCAGCCCCCGGCGCTACATAGCAGCTTTGCGGAAGTATGACCTGCTTCTCACCCAGTTCGTATAGCATTCCTGTTCCCGTTTATCCGTCTTGTTAAACCGTTCACTATAACGCAAAGTTGAATTAGCTGGCAGATAGGGGCCCCGGCAAAAGACAACTCATGCGATAACTCTTCAACTGACTGAACCGATACTGCCGAATTAAGGTTAGTGCTCGCTTTGACCGATATATGCAATAGATTTAACAATGGACCAGCCAGTCCGGCCTCCGGCAATACCATGGCCAGCTAGCGAGAGTGAGTTATATAGTGAGTACATCGGAAACACTACAGTCAGATAGCCAGGCAAACAGCAGCGCACAACCGAAACACAAGCGGCGCGCGTTTAATGCAATGCTGCAACCGTTTTTGCAGTTTAAACTTTTGCTATACATGCTGGGCTCTACCGTTGTTGTTGCGCTGTTGCTGGCAACTTTCCTGTACTTTGCCTTCAGCGACATGATAAGTGGTTTGTCGTCCGGTGTCGGTGCGGCCAGCTACCATGCAGAAATGATTGAAATCCAGCTTGTTCACCTGTTTCGTTACTGTGGTGTGCTGTTTATCCTTTATATCTTGCTGCTAGCAGTAGTCTGTGTGGCCTATACACACAAGTTGATTGGGCCGTTTCAGCCATTCAACAGACACATTGATGCTATGATCAGTGGTGATTACAAGTCGCGCGTTGCACTTAGAAAAGGTGATCCTGATTTATTCCAGGACTATGCCGACAAACTAAATACCTTGGCCGACAAGCTTGAAAAGGGCGACTGATCAAGAACACTCAGGCAAAGCGACGCTCTAGATAGTAAACTGATCCAGTCATTCGCACTGGATCTTTCAGAATATGTCCAACGCACTGGACGGCCTGCTGGTTGTCGCAATCGAACAGGCCGTGGCAGCCCCACTCTGCACGTCAAGACTCGCAGCAGCTGGCGCACGGGTAATAAAAGTCGAGCGCCCAGAGGGCGACTTTGCGCGCAACTACGATTCCGCGGCAAAAGGTGAAAGCTCCTACTTCACATGGATAAATCAGGGCAAGGAGTCAATTTGTCTGGATTTCAAAACACCGGCTGACAGCGCACTTTTAAAAACACTGCTTGCGCAGGCTGATGTGCTGGTACAAAACCTGTCACCAGGAGCACTGGCAAGAGCAGGCTTTGACAATTCCACTCTCAAAAAAACCAATCCCCGACTAATAACCTGCGATATCTCAGGTTACGGAGACGACCCTGAGCTTGCCGACTTGCGTGCCTATGATCTGCTGGTGCAAGCCGAATCAGGTCTTATCGAAGTATCGGGTAGCGCTGGAGAAGCCGGCCGTATCGGCATTTCCGTATGTGATATCGGCGCCGGTATGTCTGCCCATGCAGCAATACTGGAAGCTCTGAT
>CALLOA010000052.1 GCA_938005265.1 uncultured Granulosicoccaceae bacterium | reverse complement strand
TAGTCATAAAGCCGTCCTTTGAAAACTGTTTGGAGTACCAATCCCAGAGTCCGAACATGCTCGGAAAGATGGCTAAAAACAGAAGCGCCTGAATAACCATAGCGACAGATGAGGCCAGGTAAGCGCCGACGCGACGCGATGTGATATTCATACTGGTCTCGCAATTCGAATGATTTCGAATTGCAGTATAAGAGCGTCTGTGTGAATTTGCCGCTTTTGGATAGTAAAATCAGCATGCACTATCTCCTTGTGCGGCTGATACATAATTCCGGACGTATTCACGGCGGCCCCGGCATGACGAATACCCACTTCCATCGCGATGCCAATTCACAAACAGCAAGCAAACATATCAGCAAGCACTAAGACCCAGAGGTCAGCGAAGGGAGTGGGTATTCGTTATGGCGGGGTACCTGCCGCAGGACGCGGCAGATTAGCCTACAGGGATGTATTCACGGCGGCCCCGGCATGGCGAGTACCCGCTTCCATCGCGATGCCAAATCACAACCAGCACCAAAAAAATGAACAGTAAATACGATACCCGTCAGTCAGCGATGTGGGTGGGTATTCGTTATGCCGGGGTACTTGCCCCAGGACGCGGCAGATTAGCCTACATGGAGGTATTCACGGCGGCCCGACATGACGAATACCCACTAGCATCGCGATGCCAAATCACAAGCAACCAAACAGAAAAATTCTAGTGCTGGAGAATCTGGCTAAGAAACAACTGAGTCCGCTCATTTTGCGGATTATTGAAAAACTCAGTTGGCTCGTTTTGTTCGATAATCTGCCCAACATCCATAAAAATCACCCGGTTGGCAACCGTCTTGGCGAATCCCATTTCGTGAGTAACACAAATCATTGTCATACCCTCTTGAGCAAGCTCTATCATGACATCCAGAACCTCTTTGATCATTTCGGGATCCAGCGCGGAGGTTGGCTCATCAAACAACATGATTTTGGGACTCATGCAAAGCGAACGGGCAATAGCCACACGCTGTTGCTGACCACCCGATAACTGACCAGGGTATTTATGAGCCTGTTCGGGAATTTTCACACGCTCCAGATATTGCATGGCAATCGCCTCAGCCTCGGCCTTGGGCGTTTTGCGTACCCAAATCGGTGCCAGCGTACAGTTTTCCATAACCGTAAGATGAGGAAACAGATTGAAGTGCTGGAACACCATCCCGACTTCACGCCGCACAGCTTCAATGTTTTTAAGATCGTTGGTAAGCTCAGTGCCATCCACAATGATGTCACCTTTCTGATGCTCTTCCAGACGGTTGATACACCGGATCATTGTTGATTTACCAGACCCGGACGGTCCGCAAACAACAATACGCTCACCGCTTTTTACCTCCAGATTGATATCTTTCAGTACATGAAACTGACCGTACCATTTGTGCATCTGCCGGATTTTGATCGCGACTTCACCCAACTCAGACTGTTCAACTTTTTGAGTTTCAGTATTCATAACATTCTGCTCCGTATTCCCCGAAAGAAATATATCAGCCAACAAGACTAACTCTTGTGACCGGTATCGAGTTTACGCTCGAGATAAAGTGAATAGCGTGCCATGGCAAAGCACGAAATAAAGAAGAAGATTGCCACAAACAGATAGACTTCAGTACTCAACCCCTGCCACTTATTGTCAGCCAGAGAGGCCTGGCCAATTCCCAGAGGGTCGAGCAGACCGATAATGATCACCAGTGTCGAATCTTTGTAGAGGCCGATAAACGTATTAACGATACCGGGTATCGAAATCTTCAGCGCCTGCGGCAGGACAATCAATCGCATTGCCGCCCAATACTTAAGACCCATTGCATCCGCCGCTTCAATCTGCCCTTTCGGTATCGCTTGCAAACCACCACGAATGACTTCCGCCATATAGGCAGACGCAAACAATGTGACCATTATCAGCACACGCAACAATAAGTTGAAGTTGGTACCGGGTGGCAAAAAGTAACTTAACATCGTAGATGCAACAAACAACAAGGTAATAAGTGGCACACCACGAATAAACTCGATAAAGCCAATACAGGCGTATTTGATGATGGGCAGATTGGATTGTCTACCCAGCGCCAGACAAATACCGATGGGTAAGGACAGGGAAATACCAACAACCCCGATGATTACTGTCAGCATAAAACCGCCAAACTGGTCAGTCGTAACCCTCTCCAGGCCAAAGCCTCCCATCACCAGCCAGAAAGCCAAAAACGGGAAAATCAGTGCAAATCGCAAGACATGTTTTCTTCCCGGGCAGTTCTCCCAGAGCAAGCCGATAATAACGACCATTAACAAAACGAAGGTCAAAATCACGCGCCAACGTTCCGCCTCGGGGTAGAAACCATAGGTAAACAATTCCCAGCGCTGGACAATAAATGCCCAGCAGGCACCTGTACCCAATTCGCGGCACTCATTTCGATCCGCTGCAAGGAAGGTGGCATCAGAAATCGCCCAGGCTGCAAACCCCGGAATGATTTTGTACAACGCAAAGATTGCCAAAATCGTCATGATTATATTGGCAGGTGAAGAGAACAAATTGTCTGCAACCCACTTCACCGGGCCGCTGGCTGTAAACGGCGGCGGCAGGTCGGGGTGCGTTCCCGGCTCGTAATCCTGGCCGGCAGGGGTTGTTGTGTTATCGCTCATCTTTCCACCAACTTGATACGGCTGTTGTACCAGTTCATAAACATCGAAATGAGCAGCGAGAATGTCAGATACAGCGCCATGACAATGATCATGCACTCCATTTCCCTACCCGTTTGATTCAGCGATATACCACCGATGGTTGCGGTAATATCCATATAGCCAATGGCGATCGCAAGCGATGAGTTTTTGGTTATATTCAGATATTGGCTGGTTAGCGGCGGTACGATGACCCGCAACGCTTGCGGAATAACCACCAGGCTTAACGTTTTGCCTCGCGGTATACCCAGTGCCAGACTGGCCTCGGTTTGACCTTTGCTAACAGCCGTAATACCAGCGCGTACTATCTCGCCGATAAACGCAGCAGTATAAAAGGACAGAGCCAGCCACAAGGCCATAAATTCGGGCCTGATAACACCCCCTCCTCGAAAATTAAATCCCTTGAGCTCAGGCTGCTCCCAGCCCACAAATAACAAAAAGCCCACAGTGACAAGTATTGGCAGAACCAGGTAGGCAAACAGGTTTATCCAGAAAACCGGATAACCAACGCCTGTTTCATCCTGAATTCTCTGCGCCCAGCGTTTGAAAAAATAGGAAAATACAAGACCTGCCAGAACCAAACCAAAAAACAGCAATATGGCGTAACCCAGAAACGGGGTTTCCGGCGTCGGCAGAAACAATCCTCGTTTATTTAAGAAAAACGTCTCGGCAAGATCTTTAGATTCCCTGGGAGCAGGCAGGCTATGCACCAGAATGCCATGCACCAACAGGATGTGCAGCAAAACCGGCACATTACGAACATACTCAATGTACACGTGTGCCAACTTATTAGTCAGCCAGTTCTTTGAAAGGCGCAGGACGCCCAGAATAAACCCGAGTACGGTAGACAGGATTATTCCACTCACCGCCACCAGTAACGTGTTCGATATACCAACAAGGGTTGCTTTTATATGAGGTGATCTTGAATCATATTCCCACCCCAACTTCTGGTTAATATCGTAATTCGACGCTGTTGATAAAAAACTGAAACTGAAACCTTTACCCAGAGCTTCAAGATTGGCGATGGCATTTCTGACCATTGACCCGAAAAACAGAAGCAACAGGATCAGAGCAATAATTTGCACAATCACTGAGCGTGTTTGTTTGTCGTTCCATATTCTTGAAACAACATTGCGTTGTGGGGCGGCAGCCGTGTAGCTATCCACGGTTTGTTCACTCATCTTTGCCCATACCTCGCTGGTTAATCAGGCCAAGCATACCAGCATCCCGGCCAATTGCTATGCAGTTCATCTTTGTAGGGTGAATCATCGAGCAGATCATAAAAAAGGCAGCCAAGTGGCTGCCTTTTTTTGCGCGGGCGATTTATGACATAAAAATAAAAACCTGCCCGCGACTTCTATAACTCACAACTTAACCGATAATTATCGGATAGGAGCTGCGTATAGAATGCCACCATCGCTCCACTGAGCGTTAAGGCCACGCTGCAAGGCAATTGCTGTGTCAGGGCCGATATTGCGGTCAAAGATTTCACCGTAGTTACCAACCGCTTCAATTGCGCGAAGCGCCCATTGTCCGTCAAGACCAATCATGGAGCCGAACTCACCTTCACTACCCAAAAGGCGGTTAACGCTCGGGTTATCACCAGCTTCTTTCGCCATTTCAGCAGCATTAGCCTGGGTAATACCCAGCTCTTCAGCAGCAATCAATGCATTTACAACCCACTTACCAATGTCAAACCATTGGTCATCACCGTGCCGTACAGCACCGCCCAGCGGTTCTTTAGAGATGATTTCCGGCAGAATGGCGTGCTCATCCGGGTTTTCAAAAGTAGAACGGGTTGAAGCCAGGCCTGATGCATCAGTCGTGTAAACGTCGCAACGTCCACCCAGGTAGTTGGTTTGCGCTTCAGCGTTGGTTTCAACGGGTACCGGCTCGTAAGAGATATTGTTGATACGGAAAAAATCCGCCAGGTTCAGTTCTGTGGTTGTGCCTGTCTGGATACATACTGACGCGCCATCCAGATCTTTTGCTGAAGTTACACCCAGTGCAGTCGGAACCATGAAACCCTGGCCATCGTAGTAGTTAACAGGCAGGAATGACAGTTTCAGATCAGCATCACGGCTCATGGTTTCTGTGGTGTTTCTGAAAAGAATGTCACCTTCTCCAGAGTTCAGAACAGTGAATCGTGTTTTACCGGTAGTCGGTACGAATTTGACTTTTTGGCCATCGCCTACTACCGCGGCAGCTACCGCACGGCAAAAGTCAACATCAAAGCCAGACCACTTGCCTGAATCGTCAGGGAAAGCAAAACCAGCAACGCCGGTGCTGACCACACAGTTTAGTTCACCACGTGCCTTAACATCATCAAGGGTGGCGGCCTGGGCACTCAGAGCAGTAGCTGACAGAGCGGCTACCGCTGCAGCATATTTAATTGATCGCATAGTTATCCTCACTTGGACATGTTCTGCAATAGCCTGCCAAAGACAAGTACTTGCAGTTTTATTGTTTGTATTAAGGGAATCGCCAGACCTGTATGGTCAAAATTTCATTGTGAAATCTCATCGCCTACAGATCAAACCAGCCTGCCGGCCATCGGGGCCTTACAGCGTGACGCGATTGTATCGTAAGGATTTCGCCATGCCTACCGGCTTGGCGCATTCTGGGGAACGGACAACGATTTTTTAAAAATCGTGACGCAATTGGGCACTCATTGTTACAAATTGTTACAGCATTTCGACCATCCGCAGGTCGCTAGATCTGATTGAATATCTAGAATATTACTACCTAGCGCACAAATTGATTAGATGTGATCCTGCCCGTTAAACATCTGGTAAATGAGTTCATGAACGAGCTCCTGCCGGGAGACTGAGGTAGGTGGTGCTGAAGGGTATCGACTCGTTTCCTTGCCGTTTACAAATCGATTGGCAAGCATGGCGGCCACTGAACCTGCAAAACTGCTACCCCGATATTCAGTATAGGTGCGGCTTGCTACCGGTTTACTGGCCAGAGTTCGTTGCCAAACACGTTGGCCCGTGACCGAGTCAAACAAGGCACCGGTAAGCAGGAAGTTTCGACCGGTGGAATAAGTTATGGATGACCGGTCACCAATCAGTTCACCGGAAGCATTGCGGCCTGATTGGGTAAAAGCCTGTGCGCTTGAATCGTAAGGACCGTCCAGGGTGGCGAGCAGTACATAACGAGCCGGGAATGCGGGGCTGGAAAGGATTGCAGCACTTTCACTGCTCAGTACTTCATCGTCTTGATAGTCTGACAACAACTGTTGGTGAAAGTCGCCCAAACTGCGTTGGGAATTACTGTACGTAATGTAGTTATAGCGAGATTGTGCGCGCAATGAGGATTCAATCTCGTTAGTCCAGCGAATCTGGTTGCGGGCCGGGCCTATACTCGGGGGCTGTACCACCCCTGCCACCATAACTACAGACCCTGCGCCGCCAGTTGAAAATGCCAGATCGGCACCAGTCGCACAACCCTGCAACAACGCCGTCAGGATAGCGATTAACATTAGACAATGGCGCAGGCCGGGCTGCCTGCAATTATCACAAGAGCGATTATTGATTAAATTTGAGTTCACTGATTTAAACCCGTCATTTCGGGCCACCTCGGGACTGATTCACCATCTGTAAGGGACGCACAAATAGTGCCGTCTATAATTTCTGGCAATATGGGGTGCTGCACGAGAACAGCTTAGCCCGAGAGGGTCCGCAGCCTTGCTTAGAGTATAGTTCGCGAATTGAAAACCGTTAGAAGCGGTGACCGACAGATACTACTCGCCTGCTTACAGTCAGCCTCTCGGGTTCGTGAACCTTGAATAAGGAAATCAGCAAGAGGGGCAACATGAATCGCAGGCACGGTGAAGAACTGGCCCGGAAGTTTGAAAAAGCCCTGAGCTCAGCTACGATGGCGGGATGAATGCGGCAGTGAAACAACATTGTCGCTGCTACCATCGCGATTTTTAGAGGCTGCAACAGCCCCGGGTGAAGTTCGACCTGATGCTGCCACCAGAGATGCAGGCTGACCCAGTGCAAAACCCTGCGCGAAGTGAACGCCCAGTTCTGCCAGCAAGGGCAACATGTCCATCGTCTGCACCGATTCAGCAATAACGCTGCAATCCTGACTTTTTGCCAGCTGAACAATCGACCGGGTAATCATCCAATCAAGGTTGTTTTCTGACAATTCTTCCAGATAAACATGATTGATTTTGACAAAACTCGCCGGCAAATGCTTCAGGCTTTCCAGTGAGCAGGATGCTGTAGCGAAGTCATCGAGCGACAGCTTGCATCCGGCAACAGTCAATCGCCGCATGTTTTCTGCAGCCACTTCAATATTGTTTAAACCTTCACCCGTTGTGACATCAAAACAGATTCGTTGCGGTTCGACACCGTACTTTTCTATGCGCTCATGAACATAGCCGGGGAACTGCCTGTCCATCATGGAAGCTGCAGTCAAATTAATAATGATGCCGCACTCGACACCACTACGGGCCGCAGAAATTTCCCGCAATACCGTGTCCACGACCCATCGATCAAAGCGCAAAACAACACCATGCTTGATCGCTTCAGCCAGTCTTTCGCCCACTAATTTTATACTGCCGTCAGCTGATTTACTGGCAAGTAGAGCTTCGAGCCAGACAGTTTCACCGCTGGCGACATCAAGCACGGGCTGGTACTGCACGCAGAGGCTACGATTTTCCAGGCTGCTTAGTAGTTCAACCACGGAGTCAGTGGCGTTTTCACCAGGAACTTGCTTGCTTCCTTGCCGGTAAACGCCAATCGGGTTTCTATCCTCAACATCTATTTTACGGCAGGCACTATGTGCGCAATTCAAAACTACTGCGGCTGTATCCATTTGTGGAGTGACTCCCGCAATACCTGCCCTGGCCTGAATCGAAAAACTCAAATCCCTTTCGTGATAACGGTAGGCATTCAACGATTCAATCGTTTGACTCGCAATTTGCAATGCGTCGGACAGCTCACCAGGCGGTAACAATACACCAAACGCCCCACCACCCAATCGTGAGAGCGTTGCTTCCTGACCGATACTGTTTTCGAGTACTTTTGCCAGCTCCACAAATACTTCATCACCAGCAGCCAATCCCAGCGTGTCATTGACAAGTTTCAAATTCCGCACATCGATATATATTACGTGCGGCACCATTGCACGGAGGTTAACCGGCGGTACAAACACCGACAGTCTGTTCAGAAATTCTTCACGGTTAATAAACCCTGTAAGGGAGTCGTGCTGTTTCTGGAAACTCAACTGCCTGATGACCTGCCCACTTGCAGTCACATCTTTGCAATACCCTTTAAAACCGAAGAAATCACCATTCTCGTCCGTTTCAGGTCGTGCGGAAATCTGTAGCAACAGCTGACTACCATTGCTTTGGGTAACCACACAATCTATATCTTTGAAACTGTGCCGTTGTGAAAGGGCCATCAGCAAGTCACGATATCCGTCGGGGTTAACCTCATCAGGCTCCAACAGATCAGTAATTGGTTTGCCTTTTAGTTCCGCGGATTGTAAGCCGGTCAAATCGCAAAATCGTGGCGATGTCTGAGTAATCAGCAACTCTGGACCTGTTTGCCATAACAGGACGCCAGCCTCATCCAGCACTGTGAGAGTAGCAGCCTGCTTCTTCGCGATATTGGCGGTTTGTTCTCTGAATTCTGTAACTTCGTCGCACAACCTGGTATTTTCATTTTCTAGTGAGCACATGAACGCAATATCCTGGTAGTGCGTCCAGCCAACTCGAAGCAGCGTTAGTCCGAAAACCGCGAGAAAGCCGCCAAAAAACGGAAAAATGCCATTGTGATGCAAGGTTTCCAAAGTCACTATTGAAAGTAATGGAATACTGAATGCAGCGAAGACTGTAAAACGCGATGCAAACACTGATAAGGAAATAGCTGCCAATCCGGCCAGTATCGTGTAGAGGAAAAATTTGTATGCAGGGCTTTCATTCGTGAAGAGGACCCAGGCTGACAATCCCCATACGCATCCACTTAGCAATGCCAGTAAAAGAATTCTTCGGTGCCAGACGCCAATGCGGTCGCTGGCAGATTCGTCGCGCGAGAAGCGGTCAGCCATGAATACATAACCGGCACAGACCGTTGATGTGCACAAGAGCCAGTAGAATCCATGTAACCCTGATTCCACAACAAAACTGGCTACCGCCAGTACAACAGCCACCAAAATGCCAAACAGCGCTATGATTATCGCCTTGTCATAGACCAACTTGGTTTGACGAGCTTGCAGATTCAGTTTTGTTGACTCATCCAGCAATGTTTCTTCCCCCGGAATCGTTCCGGTATTGGTGCTTGCAAATGCACTCAGGGTGCTTCTGGATGCTTTGCGGGTGTGATTCCCTGGATTTGTGTGGGCGTATCGCCAATTAGCACTCAATTAATACGCACCGGGTAAATCCTGTTTAAATGAAAAAATAATGGGGCGCTATTGCACCCCATAGTCGAGAACAAGCCATTTCGCAGCCGTTTAAATACCTTCTTTATTATCCTCGTCTTTGGGCGAGGTGCATTTTTATGGCGAAGATAAGCGGGTTGCCGGTGTCCTCCATTCGTGCTCTTTCACGCAGGATGTTTTGATATATCCTCGTTCTGAAATGGGTATCGGCTTGGTTTCCAGCCCTTTGATGCCACCAGCGTCGAAATGTGTACTTTTGTGTACTACTGCAAGATAGATCCGCTTTGCAGGCGATTTTTGAGAGCTAAAACAGATTTTCTTTGGAATTTTCGGGGTTGGAAAGTGATCCGGACCGGCCTGGACAGGTTGCACGACTGACCTTTTGGCTAGCCGCGAAAGAACTTTCTTATGGCTTATACTTTATATTGCTTCGATTGCAGCGCTACGCGCGATATAATCGAACGACTGAGTACAAGTCAAACTTGGCTCCGAACCCTGATCCGGGGTATGAAGCTGCCACAGGCGGTGTGCTAGATCTGAATGCTGGCTGGAAACGGCTTGATGGCTACGGGCTTCATAGCAATTGCCGATATTCATAGCAATTGCCGATAAATAGTCAGACCAACAATAGTCAGACCAACAACAGCTGGGAACATCGTACCTTTTCTATGCGATTTTCCCCATGTGATATCCCGCCCGGGCGATATTTCACCCGAAAAACGGGTATGGCTGTAATCAGATTCAATGCGAATACTGCGAATACTGCGAATACGATGCAAATTCGACGCAAATACGAAGCCGTAATTGCCTCATCAACGCTTGGTGCTTTTAAAGTAGATTGCCCAGTCCAGAAACAGTATCTGGCCAGAATCCAGTTGAACGTCAGGGGCTCACTGCTATCGCAGTTAAACCCTTGATTTTCCGGACTTTGCTTTATCAGGTTGTTTAAGCCTTATCAGGCTCCTCAACCAGCCATCACAAAAAAACAGAACAGGAGAATTATTGATGTCCTCGACCAGCAAATTTTCGACTCCAGGGGGTAAATCTTCAGAACTGCCCATGCTAAAGGGCACGCATGGACCGGAATGCGCAGATGTCAGGGGCCTTTACAAAGATGCGGGTGTTTTTACCTATGACCCCGGTTATGCCACAACAGCCAGCTGCAAGAGCGCTATCACTTTCATAGACGGAGATGAAGGCATTCTGCTCTATCGCGGATACCCAATCGAACAACTTGCAGAACACAGTGATTATCTGGAAGTCTGCCATTTGCTGATGTACGGAGAGCTACCGACACCAGAGGAGTCCGCCAAGTTCAACAACATCATCAAGCAACACACGATGGTGCATGAAAATATCAGAGATTTTATCAGCGGCTTTCGTTACGACGCCCATCCAATGGCTATGCTGGTTGGTACGGTGGGTGCCCTATCCTCTTTCTACCATGATTCGCTGGATATCAATAATCCCAAGCACCGGGAAATTTCAGCACAGCGCCTCATAGCGAAAATGCCAACGATTGCGTCTTACTGCCACAACCATTCGCGCGGCTTGCCGTTTATGTATCCGGACAATACTCTGAGTTACGTAGAAAATTTTACACGGCTGATGTTTGCAGTGCCGGCGGAGCAGTTCGAACCGAACCCGGTTGCAGTCAAAGCACTCGAACTCATCATGATTCTGCATGCCGATCATGAACAGAATGCCAGTACCTCTACTGTACGCTTGGCGGGTAGCTCGGGAGCCAACCCGTTTGCTTCCATAGCAGCGGGTATCGCAAGCTTGTGGGGGCCCGCTCATGGTGGTGCCAACGAAGCTGTGATGAACATGCTCGACGCGATTCAGGATTCCGGTGAAACCATCGATCAAACTATTGCGCGCGCCAAAGACAAAAATGACCCGTTCCGTTTGATGGGTTTTGGTCATCGTGTTTACAAAAACTTTGATCCCAGAGCAAAAATTATTCAGCAAATGTGTCACGAGTTACTCGATGATCTAGGCGGCGATCAACCGATGTTTGATCTGGCACGCGAACTTGAGCAAAAGACACTGGCGGACGACTATTTCAAAGAACGACGCTTGTACCCGAATGTAGATTTTTACTCGGGCATCATTCTTCGTGCACTCGATATCCCGATGAGTATGTTCACCGTTATGTTCGCAATGTCGCGTACAGTCGGGTGGATTTCCCACTGGATGGAAATGCACGAAGATCCTGAAGGCCGAATTGGCCGGCCGCGTCAAATCTACACAGGTGCTGCACGACGGGACTACCCGGTCTGAGCCAAAGGCTAACCCCTACCCCCAAGATGCTGAACCTACAGCGTCAGTCGGACTGATCTGTAACGCCTAAACTGTAACTATATGTTCTACCAGAGCCGCGAGCCTTAAAAGCTCGCGGTCTTTCTCTCCACATTGGTGCAGCATTAATCCCGCAGGTAGCAGATTGTTTCCATTACTCGTTTGCCCGGAAAGTGATGGCAGAGGAGACCAGCCACAAGGCAATGGCAGTGATACCGCAGCGGCATCAAGAACATTGCCAACGCTGGTATTGCGCAGCAATTCGAGATTAAGCCGGCTGTATTCCTGATCAGATTCCAGTTCTGTGAATGCTGGTGCATGCAGAGCAGTTGTAGGCCAGACAACAGCATCAAAGGAAGCCAATAACTCCCGGTATTGCTGTTGGAATACAGCACGAAGCTTTAGTGCTTCATGATAATGGGCCTCGCCGATACTCGCGCCATTATCAATCCTCGAAATAACTCTAGGGTCATACAGTTCTCGAGCTGTTGTCAGCAGATCACGGTGCCAGCATGCCGATTCAAAACCCGCGAGAACACCCTGCACACCAGATTCCAGGACCTTGTCAAAAAATTGCGTGTCTGTTCTTACAAGCTCCGCACCAGCATCCTCAAGCCGTTGTAATGCTGCTTCGCATCGTGAGGCAATAGCGGGATCTGCCTGACGCCATAAGGCAGATTGTTCAGGTACCAGCAGGCGCAATTCCGGTAACGCTGTCGTCTGCGTTTGCGTCTGCTCATATGGCATGGGTGAGGCCGTGCCTGCAGACATAAGGCCATGCAGCACTGAGCAACAGGCCACTGAGTTGGCGAGTGGGCCGATACTGTCAAGAGACTGCGCCAGCGGCACCACACCTTGGGCGGGTACAGCAGTCGACGAAGGTTTGAAACCAGTCAGGTTACACAGCGAAGCAGGGATTCTCACAGAACCTCCTGTGTCTGTGCCAATTGTCGCTGCAACAATATCGAGCGCAACTGAAACCGCACCACCTGCACTTGAACCTCCCGGGATGAGTTGAGACTCACGCGACCAGGGGTTTACCGGGGTGCCATAATGAGGATTCAGGCCCAATCCCGAATAAGCGAACTCGGTCATATTCACCTTACCGACGATGACAAATCCGGCGTCGATCAAGCGCTGGATCGATGGTGCGGTCGATGCAGCGGGCTCACTATCAGCAAGTGCCCTGGAACCTGCAGTGGTTACCGTACCCTCAAGATCAAAGAGATCTTTTATGGTTATGGGGATGCCGGCCCAGGGACCAGCTTTACCGGACTGACGCAAACGATCTGCATGCTCGGCCTGCTGAATGGCCATATCTTCGGTAAGGAGCGTAAACACATGCTCTGCAGCTGGTTGCCGGCAACTTTGTAAAGTATCCTGCAACAGTTCAAGCGCTGAGCAGTCACCCGTTTGCAGGCGTTGTGAAAGACTTGCAAGTGTGTTTGGCATTTCTCGACATTAACACAATCCTGAATACAGGCAAGCCGGTAGTAATGGCGTTGCCGGAAAAATTAAATTTAAAAAAATTCGGTAAACAAAATCATGGCAATCATATTCTTCAGTAGCGATGCATCCGGTGAGCAAGTGCGAAAAAACCTGCAAACCGAATTGCCGGATTTACCAATCTGGAACTGGCAGGAAACCGATACCGCAACCCGACAAAGTGCCCGCTACGCGATTGCATGGAATCCACCGGAAGATTTTTTTGATGGATTGGACAATCTGCAAGCCATATTTTCGGTTGCAGCGGGCGTTGATCACTTGCTTGATCACCCATCGCTCCCGCCAGAGGTTCCGCTTGCAAGACTGGAAGATGCCGGCATGGCAGACAAGATTGCTGAATATGTGCTTTACGGCGTACTTCATGCCCAGCGTTCATTTGACCACTATCGCAGCAAACAGGCTCTTCAGGAATGGGATAACAGCGACCGGGAAGTTCACGCGGCCGACACTACTGTTGGAATACTCGGCTTAGGCACAATTGGCCGTGTGGTAGCAAAGCGCCTGGTTTCCAACAACTATCATGTCAAAGGCTGGTCGCGCAGTCAGAAGACGGTTGAAGGTATCGATTTCCATGCCGGCACAGAGGGCCTGCCCGGGTTTTTAGACAATCTGGATACCCTGGTGTGCCTGTTACCACTGACTCCGGATACCCATGGAATAATTAACAAACAACTGCTGGAGCAACTCGCCAACGGTACGTTCCTGATAAATGCAGCAAGAGGTAAACATGTAGATACCGCGGCGCTACTTGAAGCCCTTGAATCGGGCAAGCTCCGTGGCGCTTTACTTGACGTTACCGACCCGGAGCCTTTGCCCGGAAACCACCCGCTGTGGTCTCACCCGGCAGTCCTGATCACCCCTCACGTAGCAGGCCCCACACAAATGCAGGAATCCGTGCGCCAGATTGCCGCCAATATCAAGCGCGCCGAGGCTGGTAGTGAATTGACCGGGCTGGTGGATCGTGTGCGTGGCTACTGACAAGCAAAGCGGCATCTAGCCACTGGCAATTATTCTTACCAGCAGTGTACGTGCAAGCTCATCACGCATCTCCCGCTGCAGAATGGAGGCCTCATCCTCCTTGCCTAGTACACCTGTGTCATCAAATGTGTACTCACGTCGCACCGATACGCGATTCGACTGCAGGCCGGGGCTGTAGCGCGCAAATTCACCATCTGGCGCCTTAACTACCACCATATCGACTACATGGCGTAACTCAAATTCACTGACCTTACCCTCACTTTGCACCGACAAAACTCTCTGTCCTTGATTTTCGCGCGTCAGTCGCACAAGTACATTCGCCCGCTCACGATTATCCGCAACGATCAGTCCCTGATCAGCAATTTTTTCCCTTAGTAATGCTGCAATCGGCACATCAGCCGCGGCATCAACAAATATTTCCCCGAGCGCCAGACCCTCGGCGTCACTGCCGCGTAAGGCAAACCCGCAGCCTGACAACTGAATCGATAACAGAAATATGAGAATAAGAGACTTGAAATTAAACATAGGCCCTGTGCTTGGGTTTGATACAGTTGACTTCAAAGACAAACTACACCAGTTGGAGCGGACGATCAAAAATAATAACGAAGGGCCATTACAGAGCATTCACGCAGACCCTTATGCATAAGTTGCTGCTCAACAGGGATATTTACACGGAATTCATGCACGAGCAGGTACCCCTGGCGCGTCGTTTTCTGTGGATTATCACTGCAGACATCAAGGACCTGCACGTTGATGTTAATGGCCGCTTCGCGCCTTTCCTGGAGTTGTTGGCGAATCTTGTCAGTGACGGTGTCGCCGTTAGACTGATACACGCAAAGGAGCCAGGACCACGATTTCGTGAAGATTTTGATAACTATCCTGAGCTGATAAACAGTGAATTATTTGAACGTGTGCTCTGCCCCAGAGTGCATACAAAGGCAATTATCATTGATGGTCATCTGGCATTTGTCGGTTCGGCAAACCTCACTGGCGCCGGTCTGGGAGCCAAGTCCGACGACAAACGGAATTTCGAGGCTGGATTCATGTTCGATGATCGCAAGGATATCCAGGAATTGATGAACTGGGTCGATACGCTCTATCTGGGCGAGCATTGCATCACCTGCAAGCGCCGTGAATATTGCCCGGATCCAATTATTGAGCGTTCTGAAAACACATAGCACGACAGTTTTAGCAGACCCCTAAGCACCCTGCACAGCTACTCTTGCTGGCTCCAATTTAGACCAACTTTCCGCACTCCCAACCAGCAATTCCGGCTTCTTTTTTAAACCGCCCTTTAAACCGCCCAGAAGCCACGTCTCTTCTTTGTCTTTGAATTATGTCGAACTGTGAATTCGGCAACATATCGTCAATCTGCGGTTGTATTGTGCATTAAGCAAATTTTTGCAACGTCGATACCCTCCCTGTAACCGCATCAACATGGATAGAGATCTCAAGCATCGCCTCTGGCTGTCCACATGGCTCACCAATTACTGCGGTGCTACAACAATAACAAGAAGTAGAAACTTATGCGCCAAAGGAATCTATGGCCGGAACCACCCACCCGGCCCAACAAGTCATCATCACGCTGGTCAATAATATCGACCTCACAGTTTTGCCATATTGGTCTGACTGCAAGCCTTTTACTGGCATGTGCTCAGGTTGCAACAGCCGCAACTACGGCTAACAGCAACGCGACTGTTGACAAACAACTCATTGCGGGTTTGTCGCAGCAACCGCAAAGTGTATCCAAGGAACAAAAACGTCAATACCGCTCGCCCTGGGTAAACAGTTCCGGTCTCAAGGACAACGGCAGATACATGTTGGGCACCATTGCCAACGCACAAAGTTTTGGCATTGAACCCGAAAGATTGCATGCTGCGGAATTAAGTGAATTGCTGGGCGTTCCACCACGACGGCTTGCCAGTGCCGTAAACATCAGTCAACACAACCCACACAATTTGTTGAAAGTGGACCAGTTGTTGACCTCAGCATTCAAGTTATTGGTTGAGGAGATCAAGAACGGTCGCGTATCCCCGTCCGAGAGTCAACGCTACTGGTTTGCCGAGCATAAAACAGTAAACGCGGATGATTGGTGGGAACTGCTGCAGCTGCAACCCGGATCCCTGCAACAGATTATTGCAGAGCTGGCTCAGGAGAACCGTGAGATAAAACCACTACTGGTTGAACTCAAACGCTTGCAGGCAATCGACAAATCCGGCGGTTGGCCAGAAATACCCAAAGGCCCGACTATTGAGCCCGGCGATGACTCAATGCGCGTGTCCGTGCTGCGTAGCAGACTCAGTACTAGCGGTGACTATGATCCGGCATCAAGTAACGGCTCTACAAGTGTTTACGACGCTTCCCTGCAGGACGCAGTAACGCGCTTTCAAGCACGTCATGGTCTGGTTACAGACGGACTGGTAGGGCCGGCAACGCTTGCCGCACTGAACAAATCGGTGCAGCAACGGATAGATCAAATACAGGTAAATATAGAACGTCAACGGTGGATGCCGGAGAGTTTTGGCGATCGCTATATTGTGACAAATATACCGGATTATCGCCTGCAGGTTGTTAATGGTGGCAAGACAACTTTGGAAATGCCGGTAGTTGTCGGTAAACGTAAACATATGACACCTGTTTTCAGTGCTGAGATGGACCACATAGTGGTTAATCCAACCTGGACAGTTCCCCGAAGTATCACTAACAATGAACTGGTTCCAAATGAGCGCGCCAATCCTGGATATTTACAAGCTAAGGGATACAACTTACTCACCAGCGACGGTTCCAAAGTCAGCTATGATTCGCTCAGCCCCGATGTCTGGAATCAGGAGAAATTCCCCTACACCATCAGGCAGCCGGCAGGAAAATCAAACGCCTTGGGCAAGGTCAAATTCATGTTTCCCAATCGGCACAGTATCTACTTGCACGATACGCCAGCTAAAAAGCTGTTTGCAAAAAACAAACGCGCCTTTAGTCATGGTTGTGTACGGGTAGGTGAACCACGTGAATTGGCCAATCACCTGTTAGCACAGGAAGGCTGGGACAGCGAAAAAATTGACAATCTGTTTGCAAAAACGCGAACTAAAAGAATTAATTTGTCGCGACCCATACAAAACCATATTGTCTACATCACCAGCTGGGTCGATGAACATGGAGTGCTTCAGTTCAGGGAAGATATCTATGGTCAGGACAAAAGAGTGGCAAAAGCACTGCAAGCTGAATCTGAACAGCGATATGCGCTGATCAATGACTTCCGGGAGCTGCAGCCAGTCGTGTTTGCTGAACAGGTCGAACAGTAAATTTTACGGCTCAGGCCGTCTAGCTGTGCAAGGTTGCCGATCATGAACAGGATCGGCGACCCCTACAGCTTCTGCATACCTCTTGCAGACCCGGCTTAGGACTCTCGGCTAAAGCGCCGCTCAGCCAAGCCTATCCCTATTAGAACCAGCAGCAGCCCAACGGCATGATACCAGCGGAACTGCTCACCCAGCACAATAACCGCCAGCGCCGCACCAAAGATAGGCACCAGATTGATAAACTGCCCTGCTCTGTTGGCACCTATCAGCTCCACCCCGCGTGCGAAAAACAGTTGTGACAGCAATGACGGAAAAATAACAACATAAGCCAGCACCAGCCAATCGACAGCCTGCAAAGCCGGGTGATCCTGATGCCAAAGTTCGTAGGCTGTAAATGGTACTGAAACCAGAAATGCACACAAGGCAAGACAAAACATAAAACTCTGCCAACTTACTTTTGGCTTCCAGCGAAGACCCACTGAATAGCTTGCATATAGCACGCAAGCGCCAAGCATAATCGCATCACCGCGATTAAGCCCCGACTCGAATAATGCCAGCGGCTGGCCACGTGTCGTGGTCAACCAGACACCACCAATTGCTACAGCAAGCCCGCACAGTTGCTGCCAAAGCACGCGCTGGCGCAGCAACATGAAATTTAAAAACAATATCACCAAGGGCATTGATGCTTGTTCGATGCTGACGTTGATCGCACTGGTGTAATTCAATGCCAGGTACATACCCAGATTAAAACCACCCATACCCAAGCCACCTAATGCAAACATTTTTGCTGCGTTCGCGATCAGGGTTTGCCGCTCAGCCAGCAAGTGGGAATAGACAAACGGCAACAATAGAAGCAAAACCAACAACCAGCGTAAACTGGTTATGGAAAACGGTAGCCAATCGCCTGCGGCCATTTTGCCGGCAACAGCGTTACCACCCCAGGCGAGTGTTGCCAATATTAGTAAAAGATAGGCGTTATCAAATATCTTGCGAATTGCACTCGGCATGTGACTAGCGTCACTATCAGTTGGCTACGATATTGACGAGTTTTCCCGGCACCACAATAACTTTGCGAATGGTCTGACCATCAGTATGTTTTTTGACATTTTCATCTGACAGCGCATCGGCCTCTATCGCATCTTTCGAAGCTGTCGCTGCTACAGAAATTCTTGAACGCAGCTTGCCATTAACCTGAACAACCAGCTCAAGCTCGTCTTGTTGCATGGCGGACTCATCGGCCGTTGGCCATGATTCATCCATTAGCAGAGATTGAAAACCAAGCGCTTGCCACAAGGTTTGTGTGATATGTGGTGTGATAGGCGCTAACAACAGTACGATGGCGCGATAGGCTTCAAATCGTACAGCCACTGCCGCTGCCGATTCAACTTTCAGCTTTGACACTTCGTTGAACAACTCCATAACCGCAGCTATGGCGGTATTAAAAGTAAAGCGCCTGCCAAAATCATCAGTGACTTTGGCAATAGTTGCATGCGTCTTTCGACGTAAGGCTTTCTCAGCAGAGCTCAAATCATCAGCTTGCAGAGCAGCCGTCCAAGTCGGGGAAGCCACATCAATCGCTGTAAAATCAGACTCATGCACACCACGCCAAAGACGCTTCAAAAATCGATGCATACCATCAACTCCACCTTCCTTCCATTCAAGCGACTGGTGTGGCGGTGTATCGCTCATGGAGAAAAGCCTGACGGTATCTGCCCCATAGCGTTCAATCATTTCCTGCGGATCGACACCATTATTCTTGGACTTTGACATTTTCTCAATGCGGCCGACGGTTACCGCTTTACCATCTGCCTTGAGTGTTGCACCGGCTATACGCGCTTTGTCATCCAGTTGCAGTTCAACATCGTTCGGCCCGTAGTAGGTTTTCTTGCCGTTATCCTCGCGATAAAAGGTTTCCGCAACCACCATGCCTTGTGTTAACAGGTTGGTGAATGGCTCGTCACTGTCCACCAACCCTGCATCGCGCATCAGTTTGTGGAAAAAGCGCGCATACAACAAGTGGAGCACTGCATGCTCAATACCCCCGATATACTGATCTACAGGTAACCAGTAACGTGCACGCTCGTCCAGCATACTGTTTGCATCCGGGCAACAGTAACGCGCGTAGTACCAGCTGGATTCAAAAAAAGTGTCAAAGGTATCGGTCTCACGTATACCGGGGCTTGAGCTTCCCGGCACTATCGTCTGGTAAAAATCAGGGTCTTCCTTGATAGGAGATTTGACACCGGAAAATTCAACGTCCTCTGGCAGGACGACCGGTAAATCCTCTTCGGGTACAACATGCGCCTCCCCGGCCTCATCATATATCACCGGGATGGGACAACCCCAAAATCGCTGCCTCGATACACCCCAATCACGCAACCGGTAATTTACCTTGCGCTCTCCTGCAGCATTGGCAACCAGATAAGCTGCAGTGGCGTTAAAGCACTCAGTAAGATCCAGGCCATCAAACTCACCGGAATTTACTGAAATGGTGTTTTCCTTGGCCACAAAGGCCCCGGCTTGCACGTCAACCGGTGCAATGGCTTCATCTGTTGAATCCACGACTTTAACAATAGGAAGGTCGTACTTTTTGGCAAATTCCCAGTCACGTTCGTCATGGGCAGGCACTGACATTACAGCTCCCGTGCCATAAGTCATCAATACGAAATTCCCTACCCAGACAGGAATTTTGGAACCATTGATCGGATTGATGGCGTTAATGCCCAACGGCATGCCTCGCTTTTCCATTTTTTCAATGGCAGCTTCCGAGGAACCGGTTTTACCACAATCTGCGATAAATTCGGCCAGTGCCGGATTCGACTCAGCGGCGCGGCGTGCCAGGGGATGCTCAGCGGCGACCGCCATGTAGGTAACACCCGCTACTGTATCCGGCCGCGTTGTGTAGACGCGCAAAACATCTTCTGAATTTTCAACGCCAAAATTAAATTCAACACCTTCGGAGCGCCCGATCCAGTTACGCTGCATAGTCCGGACAGCATCCGGCCAGCCATCCAGATTATCTATCTCGGACAGTAATTCATCGGCATAGTCAGTAATTTTCAGAAACCATTGGGGAATCTCACGTCGTTCAACCAGAGCACCGGAACGCCAGCCACGGCCCTCAGCATCAACCTGTTCATTAGCCAGCACTGTTTGCTCGATCGGATCCCAATTAACAATAGCGAGCTTTTTATAAGCCAGTCCTTTTTCGATCAAACGGGTAAAAAACCATTGCTCCCACCGGTAATACTCGGGACTGCAGGTAGTGACTTCACGTTCCCAGTCATAGGCAAATCCCAGACTCCTGAGCTGGACCTTCATGTAGTCGATATTCTGATAGGTCCAGCGCGCTGGTGGCATGTTGTTTTCAATTGCAGCATTCTCAGCGGGCAGCCCGAAGGCATCCCAGCCCATGGGTTGCAAAACATTGAAGCCCTGCATGCGCTTATATCGTGAAACAACATCACCTATCGTGTAATTGCGGACATGCCCCATGTGCAGCTTGCCACTCGGATACGGCAACATGCAGAGGCAGTAGTACTTGGGCTTGCTCTCGTCCTCGACTACCCGGAAGGCATTTTCGCTGTCCCAGAGAGTTTGTACATCACTCTCGAGCTGATTGAAGTCGTAATTTTGCGCTGAATATTCCATGGGATTGTGGTCCGCCCGCGGCGGCTTGTTTAGGCACTAACTCAAGGGTCAAACCAGATGATAGCGCAGCACTCTGGTGCTGTGGAAAAAACTGCTGATGAACTGCCGTCCTCGTCTGACTATTCGGCCCCGATCCTGTGCTAATCGCGAATGGCACTAACGCCCGCTTTTTCAGTGCCGGCGACTGCTAAAGAGTTGATCAAGCAAACGGTAGGTCGTATTTCCCAGTGTGCCACGCAAATCGGCCGACACAGAATTGGTGACGAAATGGCTGGTATCCAGATCTACGCTGATGCAGCCGATATGTACGGGCGAGCGTCTGTCAATATGCTCGGCAACTGCGACCAGGTGATCGAGCAGGAACCCTTCGCGATTACTGTTTCCGGTTGCGGCGTCCATCGGTGCTCCATCAGATACCATGACAAGGTAGCGGCGTGTTTCACCGCGTGCCTGCAGGCGCTTGTAGGCCCACAATAGCGCCTCACCATCAATACCTTCGCGATAATGAAGTGTTTCCATCATGGCGGCTATGGTCAGCCGGGACTGCCGCCAGGTGCTATCAGCGCTTTTATAGACAATGTGTTGCAATTCATTAAGGCGCCCGGGATCGTCAGGCTCGCCGGCCCGACGCCATGCATCCATCACCCGCCCGCCATTCCATCCGGCAGTCGAAAAACCAAGTACCTCGGACTTGATACCGGCAAGCTCCAGTGCTCTGGAATACGTATCAACCAGAGTCGCAACAGCCTCGTAACGTTGCGTTTTCATCGACCCCGAGGTATCGATCAGGAAGCTCACCACCACATCGCTCTGGGGTACTTGCCGGTTGCGGTAGTACACCTGCCGGTACGATGGCGTTGCCACCAGCTGGGTCAGACGGCGTGCATCCAGCCAGCCTTCTTCCTGGCCAAAGTGCCAGTCATCATCCTGCAATGTTGCAAAGAGTCTCTGCATTCTGAAGGCCAGTCGATTTACACTGACTGATTGTGCGGCTACCAGACGATCCAACTGATGTCGATACCTTTTCAGACGCGCGTGCGGATATAGCGAATCCGGTGTTACCTGTTGATCAAACTCACGTGTGAAAACGTGGTAGTCACCCGCATTTTCCAGCTCAAGCTCGTCAGCTTCAGAAGACGCAACAGCCTTGCCACCACCTTCACCGTGCTCGTCCGGAGATTCCTGCAAATCCCAATCTGGTGGCAAGGCGGCAAGCTGTCTTTGCTGTCGTTTTGTCTTGTTGTCCTGCGCGGCTTCTGCATGGTCAACCAATTCAGCCAGACTGTTGGCAATCGCCACAGCATGCACAGCATAATCGCGTTGCCGCTCGCGCGTTTTGGGCAATTGGTAGAAAGGCGTACCGATCAGTGGTGCAATGTTGGCGCGAGTAGCTTCAATCAATGCAGCTACATCTTCATTATCGACGTTGCGGATCAACCGCGCCCTCACCATATGAATCAGCGTGTAGAGCAGGATTCCCAAATCAGATTCCGCAAAACCGTTCTGACGGGCCTCACTACACCAGCGATCAAAGGCCGCATTCAGGTTATCGCGCAAACCAGGCATGGAATCAGCAGCCAGCGACTCGGCGCGCAGCTGTTCGAGAATATCGAAAATAACGCGAGCCAGTGGCTCCAGAGGCTGCAATTCACGATGCAATTGTGCGTTGCTGTAGCGTAAACGCAGCGCCAATGCGTCCGCGACACCGCGTGATTGCGGCAATGTCAGGTTTTCAATATCAGCCACCAGATAAGGCGCTGCAAAACGTAAGGGTTCGCCGGCAACCAGCACACGGTTACTCTTGTACTCGGCAGATGGCTGCTGTGCCAACGCACGTAAACTGGCTGCCGTATGTCGCTCGACACGACGGGTTCGGGCCCGGGCGCGAGCCTCAATGGCAGCGGCTTTTGCCGGATCGATGAACTGCAAGGTAATTCGACCCTACGGTGCAGCAGTGATAGCACTGCCGTCATCACTGCCGGCAACATCATCATTAGCTGATTCCTGCAAAGCAATGGATTCGTCAAGCTCCCGATTAAAAGCACGCTGGAAGTATTCAGCCACGATCGAATGCTCAGCGGGATCACATTTATTCAGGAATGACAATCGAAATGAACTTTCAAGGTTATCGAAAATATCCATATTTTCTGCCCAGTGAATTGTCGTTCGAGGCGACATCAAGGTAGATACGTCACCGGACGCAAATCCGCTGCGCGTCATCTGAGCGACAGCAACCATTGATTTCACCAGTGTTTCACCATCGCTGCGGCCACGCAATGACGGCACGCGGGAAAGCACAATTTCCACTTCCTCATCGGTTGTCATGTAATCAAGACGTGCAACTATGTTCCAGCGATCAATCTGCGCCTGGTTCAGTAACTGGGTGCCGTGGTACAAACCGTCGAGATTACCTAAACCAATGGTATTTGCTGTCGCAAAAAGGCGGAACCATTTGTGTGGCGTCAGTACCCGGTTCTGGTCAAGCAGAGTAAATTTCCCGTCTTGCTCAAGGATACGCTGAATAACAAACATGACGTCAGGACGCCCTGCATCAAATTCATCAAACACCAGAGCCATGGGTCGCTGCAATGACCAAGGAAGAATGCCTTCGCGAAATTCCGTTATCTGCTGGCCGTCCTGTAAAACGATGGCGTCCCGACCCACCAGGTCAAGACGGGTAATGTGACCATCAAGATTGACCCTTACCGTGGGCCAGTTCAGTCTCGCTGCTACCTGCTCAATATGGGTTGATTTGCCGGTACCGTGATAACCCTGAATCAGAACCCGGCGGTTAAACTGAAAACCCGAAAGGATCGCCAGAGTCACATCTGTATTGAAACGGTAGGCTTCATCGATCTGAGGGACATGCTCATCCGGTTCCGCAAAGGCCGTGACTTTCATGTCCGAATCAATACCGAATACCTCACGCGCAGTGAGCGTGATACCGGGCTGTTTATCAGTCGGCTGTTGTGCAGTCGGCTGTTGTGCAGTCAATTCGGTCATGTATTTCTTATCCTTTCTATGCAATCCGGGTAGTGTTGGCCGCCTCCCGACAATCAGGTCGGAGTCGATCGTCTATATGCATTGGAAACTGGTGTTTTTACGCAACCGGATGGGTGGACGATCAGCAACAATGTAGTTTACCTGAAGCCTAAGCGCTTCCGTCGGGGTGATTTGACTATAGGCGCGGCAGATCACATGCCAACACACATCATTTTTTAGCTCCAGCAAGCCGGCGAATTAAACAACCGCACAGCCAACTAATGCTCGGATAGCTCAGCTGTTGTGATGACCAGGCCATGCAATACGGCGAATTGGCCCCTCAGTGGCCCGACATCAATCGCTGTGGCACAGCCTCCGGCAACCTCTGCCACAAAATGTCCGCGCCAGCACTCAATGCCATCAGCACCGCTTACATCGGTAGCTGCGGTTGTGGCCGGAGTTATTTTGGTCACTGACAATTCCTTCAACAACACCTTTACTTCACTAAAATCAAGCCAGTGCCGGTACACCGGAAACAGACATTTGAAAATACTCTCCTTGGCACTGAACACGACACAAGCTGCAGTATCGGGCATGGCTTGCACCTGCCCGAATACTGTGTCATCCGCGGCCTTTAACTGCTGTTCAAGCAATAGACAAGCTGCCGCCAACTCATCCTGGTCGGCAATGATTTTCATCACTCCTTGCTCAAGACGTTGCAGCGGCTCAATATCGAGCCCCAGGGAGTAGCACGCGGGGTCGTTGGTCACCACGGCTGCTGCGATTTGCCTGGTGTGTGTAATACTGCCCCGGATATCAGCGGGCCAACAAGGCTCTCGTTCCGGACCAACCGCTATATCCCACGCCTTCGGTATTTCCCGGCCATGCGCATCCAGATTTGCCACAGCCGGTCGGCCGTCAGTCGTTTGCACTAACGCCCGCGCTGCTTCATGCGCACAAAAGCGACCCGTGGAAAACTCCTTCAGACGTTTATCGACCATGCGTGAAACTGACCGTGATTCCAGCGCACCCAGTTCTGTACGGTGATCGGCAACCGGCATGGCTACAGCACACACGTTAGCCGCATACAGCTCACCCAGTATCTGCCTGTTCAGAACTTCGCAGGCTTGAATGTTATTCGAATGCTCCATCAGGATACCGGGATATCCGGGAAATTCGCCGAGCGAGTTTCTGGAATCGGTGCATTATCTGCCGCACGATAGGTATAGACCAATGAGCGCTTGACCTGCGCTGTACAATTCTGACCAGCCGCGTGAAAGGTCCTCGAGTGAAAAAACAGCATATCACCAGCTTGCATTTCGACCACCCGCGCACCCTCGATCAGCTCGCGATTTTCCTCCAGATCGGTACGCAAAAAAAGCGCTGCATCAAGCCGCCCGCGATCAAGCTGCAGTTTGTGAGAACCCGGTATAACCAGTAAGCCACCGTTTTCTTCAGTTTCTTCACCCAACGCCAACCAGGTACTTATAAGCTCCGGACGATCAAAGCTCCAGTATCGTATATCCTGATGCCAGCTGGTGCGACTACTGAATCCGGGGAATTTTGTCATCACGCAATTATGGTGATTCTGCGAAAGCATGACGGCCTCAGCGCCAAGCAATCTCTGAAGAATAGTGACAACAACTTCGCTATCACCACAACTCTGGAACAGGCGGTCACGGCTATAAGCATGCAACAGGCGGCGTGGTGTCTCACCACCCGGCGCCTGACGCGAAACCGGGGCTCCGGGGTAGTGCACATCCGCTTCAAATTCTACAGGGGCCAGAGGGGGATTTAGCGAGCGCTCAACCAGACCGAGCAGCTCATCGACGCGTTGTTCACTAAATAGTTGCCGAATGACAACAAAACCGTTCTCATGGAAAAACTCAACGTCATCGGCCCATCGGTCATCTTTCATTTTGCTGAACTCTCAATTGCCGTGAAACTCTCAGTTGCCTTGAAACTCTCAATTGCCGTGAATATGGCTGTTGAAAAACCCTGGCCATCAGGGTGCGACCAACATACGAAACGACAAGCATAATCTGCGAAAAGTACTCATGGTGCCCCCTGAATGCAACCGCTGCTTTGCAGGCAAAACAGTTACTGCAGAGTGTTAAGTATAAGGTGTTGCCGTCGAGCCTGCGCAGCTGACATGTGAGACAATAGCGATTTCCTTTTTCCAAACCTACCCTGCCCGATGCCAAAACGCGCCATAGTTATCAGAAACGCTCATCAGAACAACCTGAAGTCGCTGGATCTGTCTCTGCCGCTGGGCGAGTTGGTGGTAGTTACAGGGGTCAGTGGCTCGGGTAAGTCAACGCTCGCTTTTGACACTATTTATGCCGAAGGCCAGCGTCGTTATGTAGAAACATTCTCACCCTATGCGCGCCAATTTCTCGATCGCATGGACAAACCCAAAGTCGACAGCATCGAAGGAATTCCGCCTGCTATTGCGATTGATCAGGTCAATCCGGTTCGCACCTCCCGTTCAACCGTCGGCACCATGACCGAGCTCAATGATTACATAAAAATGCTGTTCGCCCGTGCAGCAGACCTCTATTGCCATGGGTGTGGCAAACAGGTCAGCAACGACTCTGCTCAAAGCATCGCTGACGAATGGCTTGCAGACAGTGAATCCGGTAAGAGAGTAATGGTCACATTCAGCGTGCCAGTTCCAGCTAACTTCAAGAAAGAAGAAATCGAGGAATGGCTGGCACGTCAGGGCTACACACGCATTCACCAACGGCGTGGCAAAACTCTCGAAGTCATACAGGACAGGTTGCGTCTTGATGATGAAAACCGCGGTCGCTTTATTGAAGCTATAGAAGCCGCCTTACGATATGGCCAGGGGCATGTAACCGTTTACCCGCTTGATGAAAGCCGCGAAGCATTAAAAGGTGAGCGCTACACAACGGCACTGCAATGCGGCAATTGCAATCTCAGCTTCCAAAAGTCGCTACCCAGTCTGTTTTCTTTTAACTCACCGATCGGTGCCTGTGAGTCATGTCGTGGATTCGGCCGCACTATGGGGATCGACTACGGCCTTGTGATACCAGACGAATCACTAACTTTAAAACAGGGTGCAATCAAGGTCTGGCAAACTAAAACCAATGCTATTTGCCAACGCGACATGGAAAAATTTGCAGAACAGGAAGGCGTCCCATTGGACAAACCCTGGAGCAAGCTATCATCGAAACACCAACGCTGGGTTATCGAGGGCCAAGGCACGAGAAACCGCCGGCGCAAAACTACCTGGTACGGCATCAATGGCTTTTTTAAATGGCTAGAAGGTCGTGCCTACAAGATGCATGTACGCGTCATGCTTTCCAAATACCGCAGTTACGAAGAGTGTGAGAGCTGCGGTGGCGCAAGACTTAAGCCTGAGGCACTTTATTGGCGTGTCGGGACTCTGGAAGATGTCAGGCAAGTCATAAAACCAGCCGACCGGTTTGTACCCTTGCACAACACGCTTGCTACAAAAACATTGCTGAGGATGCCGGGATTTTGCCTGCATGACATCATGACTCTGTCGATTACCGACGCAGAACAGTTTTTCCGCAACTTCCGGCCACACAACAATCTTGACGACGCCATGCAGTTATTGCTTGATGAAGTTCGCTCGCGATTACGCTACCTAGTCGATGTGGGTCTGGGATATCTCTCACTTGACAGGCAGTCTCGCACACTTAGTGGTGGCGAAGTTCAACGTATTAACCTGACTACGGCAATAGGTACATCTCTTGTCAACACGCTTTTCGTGCTGGACGAACCGAGCATCGGCCTGCACGCTCGCGACATGGACCGTGTGACACAGGTTTTGCAACGACTAAGAGATGCCGGGAACACGTTAATCGTTGTCGAACATGACCCTCAGCTGATGTTTGCAGCCGATCGCATCATAGACATGGGCCCGGAGCCTGGCAAAGCTGGAGGCAACATTGTTTTTAACGGCAGCCCTGCGCAGCTGCTTAAAAATAAAAAATCCCTGACGGCTGATTATCTTAGTGGTCGCAAAAGACTGACAATGATTAGCGATAGAAATCCCGACATACACAAACCGTTGCTGGCAACTGATACATCAGGGGCACTCAAGGCACACACAAAATCCATTCACATAAAGGGTGCCTGTGCACACAACTTAAAGAATCTGTCTTTACAAATTCCACTCGGTAAACTTGTCTGTATTACAGGTCCCAGCGGTTCTGGCAAATCCACTCTCGTGCAAGATACACTTTATCGCGCTCTGAAAAAAATGAAAGGTCAGCCTGTCGAATCACCAGGAGAGTACCGGTCAATCGATGGGCATGAGGCAATTGACGATGTTGTTCTGGTTGACCAGACACCGATAGGTAAATCCGCTCGTTCAAATCCAGTGAGCTACACCGGAGCGTTCGATGGCATCAGAAAACTATTCGAACGGGAACCGGAAGCAAAAAACAGAGGTCTAACCGCAGGGGCATTCAGCTTTAACTCCGGCATGCGCTGCCCTGCTTGTAGTGGCAATGGCTTTGAACATGTGGAAATGCAGTTCCTCAGCGACGTTTATCTACGTTGTGGCGAATGTCTGGGTAGACGCTATCGCCCTGAACTACTGGAAATAAAGGTTTTTTCCGAGTATTCGTCTGATGGTAAGTCTATCGCCGACGTACTTGACATGACCGTCGAGGAAAGTCTGGAATTCTTCAAAGATGAAGCTGACATCATGACAGCCTTGCAACCTCTAAGTGACGTTGGACTTGGTTATTTGCAACTAGGCCAACCCGTGCCCACCCTGAGTGGCGGCGAAGCCCAACGGTTGAAGCTTGCTGCTCACCTGGGAAAGGGATTGAAAAAGCGAAGTACCATAAAAAAGAAAATTTCCAAAAAAGGTGCCAGTAAAAAAACCACAGCAAAATCCAAGTTAAGCACTAGCAGCACCACAGGCACTCTATTTCTATTCGACGAACCAACCACGGGTTTGCATTTTCATGACATTGAAAAACTGCTAAGCGCTTTTCAACAATTGCTTTCTCACGGACATTCCTTGATTGTTATAGAGCACAATCTGGACGTAATTGGCAATGCCGAATGGGTCATTGACCTGGGACCCGATGGAGGGGATGCAGGCGGCGCATTGGTATTTGCCGGTACACCACAAGCGCTGCGCAAAAAAAGCGATAGCGACACTGCTCATGCTTTAATTAGCTATGACAGTTCGATCAAAGATTTGCAATCAAGGGGGCATACAAATAATTATGCAGAACCCGTAAAACAGATTGTTCCCGCAGGCAAAGATATGGTGCGAGATGCTGTTTCTGAAGATCACATAGTTATTCAGCAAGCACGAGAACATAATCTGAAGAATATTAACGTAGAAATACCTCGAGACAAATTCACCGTAATAACCGGTATGAGCGGCAGTGGTAAAAGCACACTCGCCTTCGATATCGTTTTTAATGAGGGCCAGAGGCGGTATCTGGAATCGTTAAACGCCTACGCCCGGCAATTTGTGCAGCCTGCTGCCCGACCGGATGTTGATGCTCTGCATGGTATTCCACCAACAGTCGCTATTGAACAACGCACCAGCCGAGGGGGTTTTAAAAGTACTGTCGCAACCATGACGGAGATTTATCACTTTCTGCGTTTGCTGTTTGTCAAACTCGGCGTACAACATTGCCCGGATTGCGATGTGCCGATAAGCGCTCAGACAGTCGAGGCGATCACAGCCCAGATCATGAAAAAATGGCGGGACAAACGTGTTCGTGTCTATGCCCCTATGGTAACCAACCGCAAAGGTTACTACACCGATCTGGCAAAATGGGCACAGAAAAAAGGCTTTACGGAACTGCGGGTTGATGGTGACTTCCTGCCCACAGACAACTGGCCACGATTGGACCGTTTTCGAGAGCACAACATAGAACTTCCAGTGGGCGAATTAACGGTAAAACCCAAAGATGAGCAAAGCCTGGTGCAATTGCTCCAGCGTGCTCTGGATTTTGGCAAAGGCGTCGTATTGCTTGAAGCTGAGAGTAACAGGAAAAACGCCAAACCCATCCTTTTCTCGATTACACGCGCCTGCCCGGAATGCCAAACCAGCTTCAGGGAACTTGATCCGCGCATGTTCTCCTACAACTCTTTGCACGGCTGGTGTACCGAGTGCTTCGGCACTGGAAGAGTAGTTGATGGGTTTGATGAGGAACAATCGGGTGAAGAAGCCGGATGGATGGATACCGAAGCCGAAGTGGATTGCCCGCAGTGCGAAGGACAGCGCCTATGTGAAGAATCATTAAACGTCTTTTTCAAAAACAACTCGATAGCTGACTACGCCGCCTTGTCAGTTGAAAAATCAGTAGCAGCATTTGACAACCTGAAACTCACGAAACGTGAAGCGACGATTGCAAATGATGTTCTGTCGGAGCTAAACACACGCCTGCACTTTCTGAACGAAGTGGGATTATCCTATTTGACTCTGGATCGTGCAGCTCCTACTTTAAGCGGTGGTGAAGCGCAACGTATCAGGTTAGCTGCGCAACTGGGTTCCAACCTTCGTGGCGTATGTTACATACTGGACGAACCCACGATTGGCTTACACCCGCGTGACAACAGGATGCTACTCGACACGCTCAACAAACTCGGTGAAAAAGGCAATACAATCGTAGTCGTCGAGCATGACGAAGATACCATTCTTAATGCCGAACATATCATTGACATAGGCCCGGGGGCCGGTGTTCGAGGGGGAGAAGTTGTAGCTACGGGTTCGGTTGCAAAAATCAAGAAGAACAAGCAATCGGCAACGGGTCGTATGCTTGCCAACCCGCTTATACACCCAATACACCAGCGCCGCAAAAATTTTGACCACTGGCTGAAAATCGAAGCCGCCAGCCTGAACAACCTCAAATCTGTTGATGCAGAAATACCGCTGGGTGCATTGGTGTGTGTCAGCGGCGTATCCGGTTCCGGCAAGAGCACCCTGGTACGAGAGGTATTGCATGACAATCTGCGTTGCCTCAATGGCAAAACACGCAACAGGAAACTTGGCAAACTTCACGGCTGCAAGGCCATAACAGGTTGGCAACCGATCAGCCGCGTACTTGAAGTTGACCAGACCCCGATTGGTAAAACACCACGCTCATGCCCGGCTACTTACATCGGATTCTGGGACAACATCCGTCGAGTTTTCGCTGATGCAACTGAAGCCAGGATACGGGGCTTCTCGCCCAGCCGGTTCTCCTTCAATGTTAAAGGTGGTCGTTGTGACGAATGCGATGGCCAGGGTATCAAGCGCATAGAAATGAATTTCCTGCCCGATGTAAAAATTCCATGTGATGTTTGCGGCGGTGAACGATTTAATAGTGAAACCCTGTCGGTCAGATTCCGAAACAAATCAATTGGCGATGTACTATCTATGGATGTTGATGAAGCCGTAGAATTTTTCTCAGCTCATCAATCAATTCATCATCCGCTGAAACTACTGCAGGCAGTTGGCTTGGGCTACCTGACATTGGGCCAACAAAGCCCGACCTTATCCGGTGGCGAGGCACAGAGAATTAAACTGGTTTCAGAGCTGGCCAAAGCCAAACCAATACTCAAAGATAACAGTGGGCGCAGCCTTTCGGCCAAACATACTCTTTACATTCTGGATGAACCTACTGTCGGTCTTCATATGGCAGATGTAGAAAGGCTAATGCATGTTCTGCACGAACTGGTGGATTCAGGCAATTCTGTTGTTGTTATCGAGCACAATCTGGACATTATGGCCGAAGCTGACTGGTTACTCGACCTTGGGCCCGAAGGAGGCGAAGGTGGTGGTAAAGTGATTGCCAAGGGAACACCGGAGAAGATTTCAGAATCGCGCCGCTCACGCACCGCGCCATTTCTCAAAGCTGTACTGCAACGTAGCGCTAACAGTGGCAAGGCAGAGCCAGGAAACACCGTCAGAAAAACAGCAAAGAATAAAGCCCGGTCAAGCAAAGGCAAGAAAGAGAATACAACCGCCTGATCAAGCGCCGCACAGGGAAGCAGCAGAAGAACTACCGGTGAGTCGGTCTTTCAGGGAAAGAACCCTGAGAGCCGACTGCTTTATTCGCCGCCAGTCCAGCTCACCGGAAGCCACTGCCTGCTCAAGCTCTTTCAATAGCTTTTGCTGTTCACTCCATTGACTTACCAACGCAATATCAGCCCCTGCCAGAATAGCTCTCAGGCCTGCAGAGGCTTGCCCTGTGGTTCGAGCAATAGCCCCCATATCCAGCGAGTCAGTTATGACTACTCCAGTAAATCCCAGCTGATCGCGTAACAGGGAGGTGATAGCCCCAGCCGACAGACTGGCGGGCTTGCCATTGGTCAAACCCGGAACATCCAGATGCCCGACCATCACACCGACCGAATCACCCCACTGCTCAAACAAACGGCGATACACAGAAACCTGTCCCTGCATCGCTGATAACACCGGCGTCTGTGGCAAATCTTCATGCGAATCAACAGTGACATCCCCATGACCGGGAAAGTGTTTGATCACCGAATAAACACCTCCGGCAGCCAGGCCTTTTACGACTGCACTGCTGAGGCTGGTAACGGTGGTGCTATCACTACCAAAGGAGCGCCGTTTAATGCCGGGACCATTGCCAACATCAACGACGGGCCCGAAGGTCATGTGAAAACCAAGGCTTCGCATTTCTCGAGCATAGTCCCGGTAGATATCTTCAACAACCACCGGGCCCGACGACATTGACTGACGAGTGGAGGGTAACTTGTAAATGAGTTTATCCAGACGTTGAACCGCCCTCGACTCCTCATCTGAGGCAAACAGTAACGGCACAGGTGAAAGGGCTTGTAATTTTGTCACCTGCTCCTGCAATAACAGGCGTTCACTGGCTACAGGGTTACCCAATATACCGATAAGACCCAACTCGCCTTCACGGGCCGCTACAGACAAATGGCCGAGATCTTCATACGAAACCATGACACCTGTCAGTTGCGCCAGCATTTGTCGGTTACCCAGACAGAAAGAGTCGCGCTGCTGATACAAAACTTCAGATGGATACAGAGTAGGCTCTGCAGCCGGGGCAGTACCGGTTACAAACCCCGTCGTTGCCAGCAAGGTCAGCACCAGGAGCAATAGAATGAGCTTGCTCTTCATATGACTAAACGAAAAATTTTAAACACTTGATTTGACAGAAGGAAACTGCAAACAGGGGTCACCATTTGAATATTGCTTGCCGGACAAGCGATGCATGGGCAAATGAAGAGCAATTCATTGACCATTCTCGCAAATCCTGGCGGCTGCCCCGCATTGCTGGCCAAGGTAGCGGTAGGGCGGGTAAAAAGCCGGATAACCTGCATAATTACGCTGATTGGATCAGTTTTTGCGAATCCTATCTGGTAAGTAGCAGCAGCAATGTATTTTATTGCAACATCTGACTTTCACATAGATTAACTTTCACATAGAAAAAGCAGGCGTGAATCTAAACTACAACAGCCTTAGCGGCAACAAACATTGTATCGGGTATGAAAGATTCAAGGCTTTCCGTCCCTTGCGTAGCTCCTTAGCCTACTGTGTTCTTTTCTACCTCACACTAGCTCAAACCGTTGCATTGGTTACCAGCCGACAACTGCAGGGTACTCCGGTATCTCCGCTGCAGATGGTTTTAAATAACAAGGACAACGTTACCAACAACTGGCTCCTGAATCACACAGACCTGTTGCAAAGATCTACTGACTTGAGCAGTAGACTGAGCAAGGCTTTGCTGCCTGAAATGCATATGCTTACCGTCAAAATAGAGGATCCCGTAAAGGCATCCAATCCACTGTTCCTTACTCTGCATGATCTTTCTTCGTCGTCAGGAAAAAATGAGACTGCCAGGCAATCTCAACCACAACAGGATCCGATCACCGGAGTTAGCTACACGATAGTAAATACAAAGTATTTTCCACTTGAAGAACAGCCACAGGATAGTCAGCCAGCAGCACAGTACGACACAACGATTTCGGCTCCCGGTCTGGCTGCGATCAACAGCAAACTTAAATTTGTTGCAGACAATGTTGTTGCAGATAAAACTGAAACCGTCACAGATTCTGCGACCACAGCCCCAAAAACAAGCAGTCCGGCTACAGTGCAAGCAAATAATAGTGCTGGGTCGAATACAGCTTTGCTGGCTTGGGAAACCAGCGATAGTCTACATCCTGACAAACAGAGACTGGATTCCACACCGGATGCAGACAACCTGCTCTCCAGTAAGACTTTCGTCTCAGCTATCAAAAGTACCAGCAATCCGGGTTACTCCTTTGATTTATACGAGCTGACAGTCGAAAATCTGACACCATTAGCAGACGTTAATTTTTATGGTGTACTAACGACTAGCGAAACCCAAGCTACTTCGGAGAAATCCTCCATTGCTCAGGCCAATCCGGATGGAAAAGGTACAGCAGCAGCAGGTGTGTACAAAAAGAATCTGCCGGGTTTGCTGGCTTATGACGTTGTTCAACCTGTTGTAGTCGTCATCGATGCCGGTCATGGTGGTGTAGACCCGGGAACAATAGGCAAGCTGGGCCTGCTTGAAAAAGATCTGACTCTGGATATGGCAAAAAGACTCCAAACGCTTTCAGAATTACACAGTGATATCAAAGTCGTTCTGAACAGAAACGATACTTACGGTTTATCGCGCACCGCAAGGGTCGAAAGTGTCAAAAGCACCAATGCAGACTTGCTTATATCACTCCATTTTAATTCCCTGCCAGAAGGTGATATAACTCTGGTAGAAACTTACTATACCGATGCCAATGCACCAGCTGGCTTTACCAGTACAAGCAGTCCTGAAAAACAAATGGCTGAAGCCACTTCGCTGGCGGCGCAAGATCAGCCCACTTTAGGCCCATCCGAAAGAAACAAAATTTCCCGCAAGCTTGCCAGGCATCTCCAGTCAAGCGTTTTCAGCGCAGTTCAAAACCGCAATCCACTGGCGATAGATGCTGGAGTCAAAAAGGAACGGCTGTATCTACTGGACCAAAGTGGCATACCGGGTGCGCTGGTCGAATTGACGTGCCTGAGCAATCCACAGGAAGAAAATCGACTGCGCATAGAAGATTACCGCAACGAGCTGGCTCAATCACTAATGAGTGCTTTGGAAGCATTCGTTGATTCGGAAACTCTCGCAAAATCTATCTGATTTAAACTACCAGACAGACTGTGTATTTTTAACTGCCCCGATTCCACCCGGTTTGGACGCGGGGCTTATTACCTGAAATTCCTGACAAAGCTCAACAGAATCGTATACAGCTGCGACTATCCAGAACCATGGGCTTGCATAGATTCGAGAATTTGGGGACTATTATCTCAAGCAGTTCACCAATTTCAAAGGCAACACGGCAATGAATCGAAGACCCGACTTAACTCAACCTGAGTCCAGTGAAAACACACAGGTGCTGGCACGTGTTGATTTGCCAATCGCTGAAGCCACAGGCCTACCCAATCAACATTACGTCAGCCACCGCTCTTTCGAGATGGATCGTGACCATGTCATAGCGCCTCACTGGGCGTGCATTGGTTTTATTGATCAGCTGCCAGAACCTAACTATGTGCACCCGATAAATTTTATGGGGCTACCGATACTGCTAACCCGTAGTTCAGAGGATGAATACCGGGTCTTTCATAATGTATGCAGTCACCGCGGTATGCAGCTGGTAGACGTTCCGGGTTCCAACAACGGTGCGGTCAAGTGCCCGTACCACAGTTGGACCTATGGGCTGGATGGCAAACTCAAAGCTACACCGAATATTGGTGGCTATGGAATACACACTCACTGCGATTTCGACAATAGAGAAAACGGCTTACGTGAAATACGATCAACGGTTTGGCTCGGTGCTTTATTTGTAAATCTCTCAGATGATGCGGCTGAATTTGAAACTTATGCAGACAGCATTTTGGGCAGTTGGTCCAGATTGTTAAAACCAGAAAGTCTTGAAAATTTCCAGCTTTCAGAAAATGAAAGTGTTGTTACACTGACAGTGAAATCCAACTGGAAGCTCGCAGTCGAGAACTATCTGGAATCGTATCATCTCCCATCGGTGCACCCCGAGCTGAATAAAGTATCACCACTTGATCAGCACTATTACCTTGAGATGTGTAGCAATAGCTCCGGTCAAGGCAGCCTGAACTACAGCAGGATCGACATCAACGGGAAACAATTACCTACAATTGCTGAATGGGCGCAAGACAAGATCAACCTTGCAGAATACCCGGTACTCTACCCTAATACATTTTTAGGAGTACATGCAGATCAATTGTTCATCCAGTATCTGCAACCAATCGATCAGCATACCACTGTTGAACATGTACGCATTTTTTACGTTGGCGAGGGCGCTACAAAAGAAGAATTCAAACCTCATCGCCAACAGATTCGTGATAGCTGGAAAAGTGTTTTTGAAGAAGATATTTTTGCAGTAGAGCGCATGCAGGCCGGGCGTGCTTCACCTGCCTTCACTGGCGGTGCATTCTCTCCGGTTATGGACGCACCCACTCACCATTTTCATAAGTGGGTAGCCCAAAAGCTAGCGAAGGCCGTTGAGTGAGATATCGCGAAGGGAGCGTACCCGACCCTGAGAATCCATACACGCAAAGTATGCACGCTGCATTGGTGTTCTCAGCGAGCTTGTCCCTGTTTATCGGTGTAATATTATTGTATGCAGGATTGAAGGGGCGAAAATTGTGGCTAATTTGCTGGAGTATCGGATTGATACTATGCAGCGTTATCTACATGGCATTACGGCTTGCCGGAAAAGCCTAGATGCTTAAAGCCCCAGCCCAACAAAATGATGTTCACTTTGCTTATGAGCATACTTGGCGGTAACGATGGGATGGCATTACATAGCACTGATCACGCTATTGTGTCTCGAATAGACGGCAAAATCATGTACCTTTACTTTTACTAACAAACGTTTACTAACAAGCGTTTTACTTGCAAGCGTCTGCCTAACCAGCGTCATCAGAAGAAGTCACATCATCAACGGTTGCGCGCTCCTGTGCGCTTTTTTCACTTTGGCCACTGTCCGCAGATGTCTGATCACCTGCGTTGTCTTCGACAAGTTGAAGTTTTGCTGCGTCGCCACTTGCCTCGTTGCTTTCTGACTGAGCGTTGGCACCCTCGTTGCGGCGGTCAAGGTAACGCCCGCAACATACTCTGACAAAGGAAGTAAAGTTTGTGTGTTGGGTCTCGCCCGACTTGGCTGCTTTCGCAAGATATGTCATGACTTGCGGAACCTGCATTCCCAGCTGCTCGGCAATTTCTGCCAAGATTCTCCAATAAAAATTCTCCAGCCTCACGCTTGTGACGGTGCCATCGATACGAATTGAACGAGTAGCACTTTTCCACTCATCGTCGAATGGTTCAAACAACGACAACACCTTGTCGCCGCTGGTACCAATTCTACTCATACCAGATCACTCCTGTTTCAGAACAATTTCCCTTTCTGCGTCTTCTGAACTTTTAATTCTCCATGCACGCCTGCCCATGGATAAAAGCAACAAATCAGCAGATTTCTCTATAGATTTCTCTATCTAAGGGGGACTTTAAGATCGGCTATTACAGTCACTGTAGCAAGGCCATCTTTCTTGCCTTTAATATAGAACAATACGCAAAGTAACGACAGTCGGATTAAAAAATAGTGTGCCAATGGGATGTTTTGATCGATGCAAAGCATTGCTATTTCAACATTGCCCTGCTTCTTCTGGTGTGCAACTATGGTCAATATAATCCAGGAAATACAAATTGCGTCACGCTCTGCTCAAACAAAAAACCATTATTCCATTAAATAAAACTGCGCTAAAAAGGAGCAAATTGTGATTACCAGAACTATAGGCCCTCTTAATGTACAACCAGTCGGGCTTGGGTGTATGAATATATCGGCTGGTTATGCAAAGGCCAATGATGCTGATTCTCTGACTATGCTAAGGCAGTCAATATCAACAGGTTACGACTTTTTTGACACAGCAACGTTATACGGATCCGGCCATAGTGAAACCCTGCTCGGCCAAGCTTTGAAGTCTGTACGTAACCAAGCAGTTATAGCCAGTAAGTGCGGGCTGGACAGCAATGGAATAGACGGCAGGCCAGCCACTATTCATGCGCAATGTGACGCAAGTTTAAAGCGGCTGGATACAGACTACATAGACCTCTACTACCTCCATCGGGTGGACCCCAAGGTGCCTATTGCCGAAAGCGTTGGCGCATTGCAGCAACTAATAGACGCAGGAAAAATCAGGGCGCTGGGTCTGTCCGAAGTTTCTTCCAAAAATCTCATGGCAGCACTCGATGAAGCTCCGGTTGCCGCATTGCAATCCGAGTACTCGTTGTGGTCGCGTACCCCCGAGTTTGGAGTGTTGGACATTTGCGATGCACACGATGTTACTTTTGTGCCATTTTGCCCCTTAGGCAGGGGTTTTCTGGCAGGGTCTGCAAGTGAACTGGCTGTACTGGGTGAGAAGGACTTGCGTAGAACTATTGCTCACCCCCGCTTTGAAGGCAGCAACTTTCACAGCAACAATAAGATTCTGGACAAGTTCAAACAGGTGGCTGCAAAGCTTGAATGTACACCTGCACAATTATCACTCGCATGGTTGCTGGCGCAACGAAACGGTTCAATGGTGCCGATACCGGGCACGACTAAAATGCAGCACCTGATCGAAAATGCCAAAGCTGCTGACATTCAACTTGAGCAGAGTACGATTGATGAACTGGACACACTCATCAATGAAAAAACGATAGCCGGTAATCGGTATAACGATGACAGAATGGCCGACGCTGATTCTGAGCGTGACCGGCTCGCAACCCGCCCTGCATGACAGACTGCAGCACACAATAGCTGCGAGACCGTAAATGAGCGAGCACAATAACTACAGCCCCATACGATCAATAGATGTAAGCGGCAATGAATCCGAACGCGGCCGACAAATTGGCTATTTAGCAGGTGAATCGATTGCACTTTCACTGCACAACTATCGCAATATGTTCAACACCTGTGACATCAGCTGGCAACAAGCCTGCGATAAAGCACTGCCTTGCATCGACTACGCAAATCGCTATTGCCCTTCTGTGATTGAAGAGATGGAAGGTATTGCCAACGGGTCCAACACAGATATTGCATCGATCGCTGCATTAAATACCAGAACAGAAATTCTCCCTGCCGACTACCTCGCCAAAGCAACAGGGCCAGACCCGGAAAAATCTCAAACGCAATATATCAATGAGTGCACATCGCTGGCTTTTGCAAAACCGGCAACCTCAACAACTGACAAGAAAACTGTCTGGCTCGCACAAAACTGGGACTGGCTAGGCACACAACGAAATGCGTTGATTGTTATTCGAGCCACTGCTGAACAGAACCGGAACCCTGGGTGGATAACTGCAACCGAAGCAGGAATGCTGGCAAAAATTGGTGTCAACAAACACGGTTTGGGCATCACTTTAAATATATTGCGTTCACAACTGGACGGCAATCAAACGGGTATGCCGGTCCATATTTTTCTGCGTGCACTACTCGATTGCGAATCTGTCGAGCACGCTTGCGAGCTGGCACAATCGCTCAGATTTTCAAGCTCCAGCAATATCTTGATTGCGGACAAGGAGGGCCATATTGTGTCGATTGAAGTAAGCCCAACAGGTGCCAGAATCCTGCATTCAGACACCACTCCGCCGGAATCAACCGAATCAGCCAATAATAAGGAGCCTGACAAACCCACCGGGCGTCATCATTGGCTATGTCACACGAACCACTTTCTGCATAGTGAGCTTGCTGGGCAGGACGCAGGATTGACAGGCAACTTATCGACACAGGCGCGCCTTGATGCAGCCAATGCAAAGATCAGGCAATTACAAAATCTGTCGGATATCAAAACGCTATTATCTGATACCAGTAGCGGTGAAGAATCTATCTGCCGGTTTGCAGATAAAAGTCTGCCAGAGGGTGCGCGTATCGAAACAGTATTCGCCGCTGCGATGAACCTGTCGCAAGGTGAGCTTTGGGTCACAGCAGCACAGCCTTCGATCAGCGATTTTGAGTGCCACCGTCTCTAGCAGGCCTTCTGCTGTAGTCAGAACGCTTAGCTAGAAGCACCTAATCAGATCGCAAACAAACTTCCAAGCTGTGGCCGTAGCTCATCGACACCGGCCAACCTCATGCTGTGCCAGGCCATCGCGTGATTGGATGAAGTCACCGGGATACCGAACTTTTGCTCAAGCTCACACACCGCATCCATTAAACGAATACTGGTACACGACACAAACAACATATCAACCTGTTCCTCACCAAGTAGTCGCTCTGCCGCTTTTTCCAAACTGGCACTATCAATACTTGCCACCACAGGGTCCTGTGGTTCATTGAACGAACCAAAAACCGGCAGAGTATAGCCAGCAGCCGTGAAGTAGTTAATCAGTTTCCGGTTAACATCACTACGGTAAGGCGTTAACACTGCAATATTCCTGGCAGAAAAAGCATCAAATGCGGCGAAGGCTGCCGTCACTGGTGATGTGCACACAGCCTCAGGCTGCACAGACCGGATTTTTTCAAAAACCGTTTTTTCACTCAATACCACCGTCGCTGAGGTGCAGCAGTAAGCCACAACATCCAGCTGGTCACCGGGCAAAAGCAATTCGACAGCCCCGGCAATACCACCCTCCATGGCAGCCAAAGTCTCCGGAGTCACGGTAGGAGAATTGGCAATTCTGGCAGTATAGAATTCGACATCAGGCGACTGAAAGACTTGCCGAAACTCACGCTCGATTGTGTAGTCAGATGCCAACACCACCAGACCGATCCGCGCACTTGACCCAAAGCCACCGTCGGTATTGAAGGGTATGTTTTCAATCAACCTGGTCATGGTAATTTCCGGTGTTGACAGTGAAAACCTAGGCTACCGCTGAAACCGCAATTTCAACCGTAAAATGTGGGGCCGCAAGCTTCGATTCAACACATGCGCGGGTCGGCGCATTACCGGGTGAAACCCAGGCATCCCAAACACTGTTCATTTCGGCAAAATCATCAATGTTGCTGAGCCATATGGTTGCCGTGAGCAATTTTGACTTGTCACTGCCGGCCTCAGCAAGCAGGGCATCGATTTCCTGCAGAATATCTTGTGTCTGTATTGCAACAGATTCTCCTTTTGCGTTCTGTGCTACCTGGCCTGCTGTCTGGACAATACCTCCATGGACAACAGCCTGGCTCATACGCTCGCCACTTTTAATACGTTTAATTGACATAGCTATTTTTCCTGTTTGTGTTTGCAGATCATCTTATAATCACCCAATGGTACAAGATCAGCAACAGAATTGTTGGCTCGGTGAATTGCGCACAAATCCCGGTGATACAGACGGGGCACAGCGAGGCTTTACCGTGAGCGCTTTGTTCAGTGATTTTGAGATGGCTCTACCTGTAAACTGCCTCAAGGACACCAAGGGGCAGCCACTCGGTGAAGGGGATATTGTTAAATTACCTGATGATTTCAAGACCAGGCCATTGATTCAACTGCTAGCCACATCGGGCAGCGCAGATGCAACGATTTACGGTTTGCTGCAGAAATTTCGCCTTGATCCTTGCTTCCCGGCAGCCTGTGAAGCCGAGGCCAATGCCTGGCTTGATTCTCCCGGAATCAACGATAGCGCGCTGGATGATCTGACTCATTTACCGTTTGTAACCATCGACAATGCCGATTCACGCGATCTTGATCAGGCCATTCATGTCTCGAGCGATTCCCCCGCCAACCACCCGGACGCTAACAGCAATCAAGAGGCACGTATTATTGTCCATTATGCGCTGGCGGACGCGTCCTATTATGTGAGGCCAGGTTCAGCACTTTTCAAAGAAGCACTGAAACGTACCGTTACCTACTATGCACCAGACACTGCTGTGCCGATGCTACCAAGACAGTTGTCCGAAAATCTTATCTCCCTGAATCCTGATGTCAGGCGTCGTGCACTGGTTTTCAAAATGACAGTCAATACCGATGGCAGTCTTGGCGGTACTCAAATAATACGTGCAACTATTCACAGTCGTGCAAAATTATCCTACGCCGGGGTACAGGAATTTATCGACTTTGCCAGAGAAGGCAAACAGGCCGAACATGCCTTTGCTGGTGAAGTCTATGCCGAATCGTTGCTACTCCTAGAACAAGTGGGTCAACGCCGGATTAGCGAAGCACGACGACGAAATGTTATCAGCTATGATCGCCGCGAAGCTGCTGTGAGCACCGATGAGAGTGGACGGTTCGTTATTAGCCAGCGAGAGCGCTACGACAGCGAACGCTACAATGAACAGGTTTCTTTGATGTGTAATATGGAAGGTGCTCGTTTGCTGTGGGAAAAGCAGAACAAGGATCCCGAACTACAATCAATTTTCCGTATCCACAGCGCTCCACTCGAGAATAGACTGTCACAACTGAGGCAAGACATAGACAATCTGGTCCGGACACGTAATCTCACAGCACAATGGCGATGGAAAGCAGACCAAAGGCTCGATGAGTATCTTGAATTCTTACCTCAGGAAACGGAATATTCTGCGTTGCGCCAGGTTATTGAGCGCATGATTCTACTAACCAATCAAGCCTCTCTGTTTGACGATGAACCGGGCCCTCATCACGCACTTGGCGTTGAGTATTACGCCAGGTTTTCAGCACCCATGAGGGAAATAGTCGGTATCTTCGTCCACAAAGAACTACTGGAGACGCTGGACCTTGCGGCAGCGAGTGAAAGCCAAATCGATGCGACACTGCGTGAGCAGATTATAGAAAGCTCAAACCGTTCTCGAAAACTGCAAAAAAAGCTGGAAAAAGAGGCTCGACTGCTCGCAATACGACAGTATTTCTATCAGGACCTGGCATTGGAATTAGTGGAAAGACCGATAAGACAAGGCGTTATTATGGGTATGCGGGGCGGGAAGATCTATGTGTCAGTGAACGGTTTCGGCGCCGACGTTAAACTCTATACCGATGATTTGTCTGAACACTTTGGTTGTCGTTACAGCGTCGATGGAGTTCAGGCTGGTCCAGAACAACGCAACTCGGAACTTATTTTGGACGACAAATCCGGTTTTCAAAAACTTCCCGTTTTTGTTACCGGTGATCGATTGACGTTTATAACCAAAGCGTATGACGAAAAGCGCTCGCGGTTCGTGTTCGTTCCGCATATTGGTAGAGCTGACCCACTCAAGTAATTAGTGAACCCTGCTACATTCTGTCAGGCGCCTTAATTCCCAACAAACCCAGCCCGGACGCAAGAGCACTGGCCGTGAGTTGGCATAGGGCGAGTCGGCTACGTCGGGTCTCGTTATCCTCAGCTTTGAGTACCGGGCAATTGTTGTAGAACGAAGAGTAAGCAGACGCGGATTCATACAACCAAGTGGCCAAACGGTGGAAGAGCAATGTGTCAGTCACTTCACGAACCACGTCGGCGAATCGCAACAATTGCAAGGCAAGTGCGCGTTCGCTATCGTGATGCGGAGTAATCTGACCACCCAGTTCTGCCTCGTCAGCCTGGCGCAAAATCGACTGTATACGTGCATGGGCATATTGCAGATAAGGGGCAGTGTTGCCTTCAAGTGCCAACATCTGCTCAAAATCGAAAACATAGTCCTTGGTGCGTTCGCTGGACAGATCTGCGTACTTGACAGCCCCTATGCCGACTGATTCGGCAACCTGCAGCCGTTCCTGCTGCGACAAATCAGGATTCTTCTCTTCAATAACAGCCAGCGCGCGCTTGATTGCTTCATCCAGCAATTCAGCCAGCTTAACGGTATCACCGGAGCGGCTTTTGAACATCTTGCCGTCTGTTCCCAACACAGAACCAAAGCTAATGTGTTCAGCGGTGATCGGTGCCTTGAGCCACCCGGCCATTCGTGCACCCTCGTACACCATATCAAGGTGTTGTTTCTGTGGCGCACCAACAACATAAAGAATTCTGTCGGCATCAAGATCATTGATGCGATTGCGGATGGCAGCAAGGTCAGTCGCTGCATAACCGAATCCACCATCACTTTTTTTAACTATCAGCGGCAATGGTTGTTTATCACGATTGAGAAATCCATCAGGGTAAAGGCACTCAGCCCCATCACTCGCTTTGATCAAACCCTTTTCCTGCAGTTCTGCCAATGTAGGTTGCAGCATGTCATTGTAGGCACTCTCTCCATAAAACTCGGTGCCATCCAGACGCACATCCATACTCTTGTAAACACTGACAAAGTAACTCTGGGATTGCTCTATCAGTAGTTGCCATAGGCGTAAAGTTTCCTTATCACCTGATTGCAATTTAACGACCCGGCCACGCGCACGCTCCTGAAAACTTGTATCAGCTTCAAACTTTTGCCGCGCTGCACGATAGAAAGTATTCAGGTCCCCCAGAGATAACTCTTCAGTAGCTTGTGATTCACCAATATCAAGCAGGTGTTCTATAAGCATACCAAATGGCGTACCCCAGTCACCTATATGATTACGCCGCAACACCTTGTGCCCTTGCCATTCAAAAAGACGTACACAGGCATCGCCAATAATGGTGGAACGCAGGTGACCAACATGCATTTCCTTTGCAACATTTGGCGCTGAGTAGTCAACCACGATAGTCGATGAAGTTGTGGCCGATACGCCAAGCTTTTCATCAGTTTGCAAATTACCGAGTTGCTGACCGATAAATTCATCTGATAGCGTAAGGTTAATAAACCCGGGGCCGGCAACTTCTACTTTGGCAAACGTAGTCTCACTGCCAAGTGTTGCCGCCACTTCATTGGCGAGCTCACGCGGATTGGTTTTAAGCCGCTTAGCCAGTGCCATGGCAGCATTCGCTTGTAGATGTGCGTGCTGACTATTCTGCAATTGCGGATTTACCGGCAATAGCGATTGAACGTCGTCGGTACGACTGGCCAGTGCTTTTTCGAAAGCAGAGGATACGAGGCTGGCAAGATGTTGCTGGAATACGGACATGCTCAAAGGATAGTTGATAACGGTTATATCAGTGACGAAAAATGGGATTACAGTCGAAATTACGGATTGATCGGTAGTTTAGTCAGCGCCATTTAGAATCATCGCCCTTTCCACACAGGATCACGCTTTTCTGCAAATGCCCGCGCACCTTCCAGCTGATCCTCGGAAGAATAGAGCCTGTCAACGGTTTGCAACTGGCGCGTGGTAATTCGGTTCAATGCATCCTGAAATTTACTGTCCTCGGACTCTCGTACCACTTCTTTGATAGCAGCCATTACCAGTGGCGGCCCAGAAGCCAGCAGCTCGGCAAGCTCCCAAATTTTTTCATCAAGCTCATCAGGCTTGCAGATTTCGCGAAGTAAACCAAGACGCAAGGCTTCTTCAGCATCGAACCAACGACCGGTTAATAGCAGATCCATCGCAACGTGATAGGGAATTCGCTTGGGCAATTTCACCGAAGCTGCGTCAGCCACTGTGCCAGATCGAATCTCGGGCAAGGCAAAGCTGGCTTCTTCTGTCGCAATGATCAGATCAGCCGACAATGCCAGTTCCAAGCCGCCGCCGCAACAGATGCCCTGAACGGCACAGACAACCGGTTTATTCAGATTACCCAGTTCCTGCAAACCACCAAAACCGCCGATACCGTAATCACCGTCAACGGCATCACCATCAGCCGCAGCTTTCAGATCCCAGCCGGGGCAAAAGAATTTTTCACCAGCCGAACGCAAGATCGCCACTCGTAGTTCATCATCATCACGAAAGTTCATGAACAGCTCGCCCATCAGTCTGCTGGTAGCCAGGTCTATGGCATTAGCTTTGGGGCGATCAAGGGTTACTTCCAATATATGACCTTTGACACGCGTGCGCAGCGGCTCATGATCCATTGATCGCCAATCAGCAGGCAAACCGGAATTAGCAGTTTGCGGGTTACTTTTATCATTCATATCGGTTTATTCAATCGGATTCTTCAAATCGCAAAATAGCATCGCCAGCAACACAGGCGTTAGGGGTGCAAAGTAGCGGATTGATCTCCAGCTCGAGTAAGGTGTCACGTTTTTGCAGCGCCAGTTTTGCAACTAGCTCAATCGCCTCATGCACAGCAGCCATATCAGCAGCTGCGCGACCACGAAAGCCCTTCAACAACCTGACGACCTTAAGTGATTCAATAGCTTCAATGATTTCATCGCGCTCAAGCGGTAACAATAAATGCGCACTATCCCGAAGCAATTCGGTCTGAGTGCCACCGGACGCGACTGTCAACATCAACCCCAGCACCGGATCACGCACGACACTCACTAACAATTCGGCGACCACTTGCTCCACCTGCTGTTCGACCAGAAACGAAGCACTGGCTGGTCGCTGCACGGACGAGCCATTTCCATCTGCCAGCACCTGCCCGGCCAGGCGTTGATTCATGCCTTGCATTTCCAGCAATAATTGCGACTGATTTGCTATACCGGTGACAACACCACCAACATCGGTTTTGTGCAACACGCCTTGTGCTTTCAACACCACTGGAAATTCCAGGTCTTGCAATCTTTTACGCAACTCAGCACCGCCCGCTTCTTCATCAATTGCCAGAGAGACGGGTACTTCAACAGATGCAGGCACCAGGAGGCCTGCCAACGATAGAACCTGTTTGGCCGATGACTCGCTTAGTTCGCGCACCTGGACAGAACTGCCATTTGCTGCAACAGAATCGAGCCCGGGCAAGGCTAGTGGTTGTGGTGTTTTGTGCAGCCCTGCGCTGCAGTTCGCAGCAGCTACTATAGCTTGCAAGCCATCTTCGATACCACACAATGGCACCAGACCGCGTGCAGCTATGTAGTCAGAATCGGATTCTCCCAGATTTTCCGGCAGTGTAGCCAACACCGCGGCGGTTCTTCCTGTTTTGCGGGCAGCTTCTGCCAGCGCATCCACCGCGGTATACCAACTTTCCGCCGAACAACGATCACCACGCGGAAAGTCCAGCAACAGACAGGTGATATCCGCTTTGCCTTGCATCATGGCAGCAAAGGCACGCGTCATCGCCGCAAAATCATCCCATATGTAGGTGTGATAATCGAGTGGATTGGCCAATGCAACCAGTGGCCCCAGTGCAGCACGCAAAGCCTGCTCCTGGGCTTCTTCAAGGGCCGGGTATTCGATAGCCACCAACTCTGCTGCATCTGCCATCATGGACGCTTCACCTCCTGAACAGCTCATTGACTGAACCCGGATACCTGCAAGGGGGCCATTGAAATGAAGCAACTTGAGTGATTCAACCAGCACGGTCATTGAGTTAACACGCGCAACACCAAGGCGCTGCATGAAGGCTGCAGACGCAGCATCATCACCCGCAAGAGAGTTGGTGTGTGATTGCATGGCAAGCCGGGATGCCTGCGAGCGCCCGGCTTTTATGGCAACAACAGGCTTGCCCAGACGGCGTGCATCTGCAGCCATATTCTCGAAATCACGTAAATCGCCAAAGCCTTCAATATACATACCCAAGGCGGTTACGCGCTCATCTGCAAGCATCGCGGCACCCAACTGCCCCAGCGATAACTGCGCCTGGTTACCAGCTGTCATCACATAGGCGATGGGCAGTCCGCGCTGTTGCATGGTAAGACTGATGGCAATATTCGAAGACTGTGTCAGTAGAGCTACACCACGCTCACAGGTGATACCACCGTGTTGATCCGGCCACAACATGGCGCCATCAATATAGTTAAGAACGCCATAGCAGTTGGGCCCGATAATTGGCATGTTGCCCGCAGCACGAACCAGTGATTGCTGCAATTCATCACCACGCTCGTCCTCTGCGCTGGCTTCGCTGAAGCCGGATGCAAAACAGATGGCCCCACCACAGTTCATGCGACTCAGTGCATTAATCACTTCGATTGAAGCATCGCGATTAATACCAACAAACGCTGCATCGGGTGCTGCAGGTAAATCATCCAGAGAGGCATAGCAAGGTAATCCACCTACTTCAGTCTTGCTGGGATGCACGGGCCAGATATCACCGTTATAGCCCGCCTTAAGGCACTGCTCGACAACGTTGCTGGCCCAACTTCCACCAATCACGACGATCGATGCAGGTCGCAACAGTCGCGAAAGATCGGGGTGAAGCTGAGGTGCTTTCATCATCAGGATTCTGGCAAGTCAGGCCGTAAGAAATCAACAACAGTCATCCAGGGCCTAGCAGCCCAAAGGCCTTAGCAACTCACGACCGATAATATGGCGCTGGATTTCAGACGTTCCATCCCAGATTCGCTCAACCCGCGCATCACGCCAGAAACGCTCCAGCGGCAAATCCTGCATTAAACCCATGCCACCGAATATCTGAATGGCCGTGTCCGTAACACTTGCCAGCATTTCAGACGCATTTACTTTGGCACTGGCAATCTCACGATTTGCCGGCAAGCCCTGATCAAGACGCCAGGCTGCCGACAAGGTTAACCAGTCGGCCGCATCAATAGCGGTCACCATATCGGCTAACTGGAAAGATACGCCCTGAAATCTGCCAATGGGCTGCCCGAACTGTTCACGCTCAGCTGCATGGGGTAACACGAGATCCAGAACACGACGCGCACGCCCAACACAGAAAGCTGCCACGGAAATACGTGTTGCATAGAGCCATTCATTCGCGATATCGAAACCACGGTGCAATTCACCCAGAATCTGGGACTGTGGTAGACGGCAGTCATCAAACTGCAAGATGCAATTCTTGTAACCACGGTGTGATACCGATTCATAACCGGGCAGGATTTCAAAGCCGGGAGTACCCCGGTCGACCAGAAAACAGGTAATTTTCTTTTTCACACCACGCTCGGTTTCTTCTTCACCGGTCGCAATAAACACAATGACAAAATCTGCAACATTGGCATGTGAAATAAAATGTTTACTACCGTTGACTACCCAATCACCACCGTCAAGCCGGGCGCTGCACTTCATACCACGAACATCAGAGCCTGCTGCAGGCTCGGTCATAGCCAAGGCATCCATGCGCTCGCCACGCACCGCTGGCAACAAATAGCGTTCACGCTGTTCATCATTGCATGCCATCAAAATACCGGACGGACGGCCGAAGAAATGATTGAGTGCCATGCTGCTTCGGCCAAGCTCACGTTCCAACAGCGTAAAATCCAGATGATTCAAACCGCCACCACCTACCTCTTCCGGCAAGTTCGCCGCATAGAATCCCGAGTCAATACATTTCTGCTTTATTTGATTGGCAAGCTCATCACTCACTTCGCCGCTGCGTTCAACCTCGTCCTCATGCGGGTAGATTTCGGTTTCCACAAAGGTACGCACGGTGTCGACGATCATCTGCTGTTCGTCACTCAGGCCAAAGTGCATTTAGGTAACTCCTGTTAAAGGCATGTGATCTTGCTTAAAGTTTATGGTTAACAAGACTTTTTCAGGATTCGCGATCGGAATGCTCATCACGCGGGTGTGATTCATTGGCAGCACCCAAATTACTTCGAAGTTGCGCGTCATGTTCGCGCAGCAAGCGCCCGGCACCCCAATCTGTTTCTTTCAGTGCGCGCATGATACCCACCAGGTTATTATCGCGAATACGCTCAAGCTCTCTAATCGTGTGTTGCCCCGATTGCTGATCCGATTGCGTGGCAATTTTGTCAATCAGTTCGTCATCCAGTTCCGGCACATCCATCAATTTGGTCCAGGGCCATGAGAGGCAGGGCCCGAACTGTTCAATAAAATGGCGCATGCCGGCTTCACCACCTGCGATTCTGTATGTCTCAAATAACCCCATCTGCGCCCAACGCAAACCAAAGCCGTAGCGAATGGCATCATCAATTTCTTCGGTAGTCGCCACACCATCCTTGATCAACCATAGGCCTTCGCGCCAGACCGCTTCAAGAAATCGATCGGCAATATGCGCATCAATTTCCTTGCGCACTACCAGCGGTTTCATACCTACGCTCGACAGTATCTGTTTGGCGCGTTCAATGTTTTCCACTGTGCCGGCATCACCGGCAACCAGTTCCACCAGGGGCAGTAAATAAACGGGGTTAAAAGGATGGGCAACCATCAGGCGCTGCGGGCAATCGATCGCCTGCTGTAGTTCCGAGGGCTTGAAGCCGGATGTGGAACTACCGATCAGGGCTTCATCATTTGCGGCCGCTACTATTTCACCCAATGTGCTGTGCTTTATGTCCAGTCTCTCAGGAACACTTTCCTGTATCCAGGCAGCCTGAACAACGGCTTCAGAGATGGAGTCACAGTAAACCAGCTCACCTTCCGGTGGTAGTTTCGCATCCAGCATCCCGGGAAAGGAGGCTCTGGCATTATCGAGTACTTCGCCGATTTTGCGTGGCGCTTCCGGGTCGGGATCAAAAATATTGACGCGCCAGCCATGCATCAAAAAACGCGCAGCCCAGCCCCCGCCTATGACACCTCCACCAATTACTGCTGCCGTTTTCTGCGACATAGACTGTTACCTGATTAGTTACAAAAAAACTCTACGTAAACACAGTTGCCGGGAACGCTCAAAACAGGTGTTAACGCAGTCAAGGTGAAACTGCCAGACCGGTTCCCGTTGGTCCAGACCGGTGCCCGTTTCTAAACCGGCGCCCGTTTGGTCAAAGCCAGTCGCTCGCGTACTTGCTGAGGGCCGATTATTGACGCTCCCATATTGGTAACAATCGTTGCAGCTTTTTCAACCAGCTGTGCATTGGTTGCAAGTACCCCTTTTTCCAGCCAGATATTGTCTTCCAATCCAACACGTACATTCCCGCCTGCGGCCACCGCCGCAGCTGCATAAGGCATCTGATCACGACCGATCGAGAATGCAGAGAAATGGCTGTTAGCAGGCAGGTTGTTGACCATTGCCATTAGTGTATTGAGGTCAGCGGGAGCGCCCCAGGGAATGCCCATACACAACTGAATAAGCACGGGCTCTTCGATCAGACCTTCTGATACCAGTTGTTTTGCAAACCAGAGATGACCTGTATCAAAAGCTTCGATTTCAGGGCGCACTCCCAACGCCTTGATCTGAGCAGCCATCTCACGCAACATTCCCGGCGTGTTTGTCATGACGTAATCAGCTTCTGCGAAATTCATCGTGCCGCAGTCCAGCGTGCAGATTTCAGGCAGGCACTCAGCGACATGGACTAGCCGCTCGGTGGCTCCGGCCATATCAGTGGACTTTTCCTGCAAAGGTAGCGGTGATTCAACACCACCGAAAACCATATCTCCGCCCATACCAGCGGTAAGATTCAACACGACATCAATATCAGCGTCACGAATTCGGTCGGTGAGTTCACGGTAATATTCGGGCTTTCGGCTGGGTACCCCTGTTTCAGGGTCTCTTACATGACAATGTACAACCGCTGCTCCTGCCCTTGCGGCATCGATTGCGCTCTCAGCTATTTGCCTGGGGCTACGCGGTACATGTTCGGATTTATCCTGTGAGCTTCCTGAGCCTGTCACCGCACAGGTGATAAATACTTCTTTATTGAATTCCAGAGACATGGCAAACCTGCAAGTAGCTAATTAGGTCGGTTGTGGCGATGGTACATCAAGCGCCACAGCAGGTACTGTGGTAACAGACAGGGAAATGATATTGCAGCGACTTAAACATAGCCGACAGCGAACTCAGGGGACCAGTACACCCTTTCCGGTATTTTGCTGGTCAAATTTGGCGTAGGCTTCAACCGCGTCCGACAGGGACCATTCATCGGTAAACAGGGCATCGACATCGACACCACGTTCGATGCAAAAACGTGCGCAGTCAGCCTGGCCGACACGACTAAATGTCCAGGACCCCAGAACCGTGAGCTGTTTCCTCAGCATATCGGTACTGACATCTACCGTGACTTCACCACCTTCACCAACAAACGCTACCCGGCCCCACTTAGCTGCGGCTTTCAGCGCCTGTGACCGGGCAATGGCTGAAGAACTGCAATCCATCGCGCACTCGACCCCGCGCCCGTTAGTCAGCTCCATCAACTGTTCTACGACTCCATCGCTGGTCGCATCGACAACAGCATCGGCACCAAAGGCAGTGGCACGACCAAGTCGTTGCGGGTCAACATCAAGGGCTATAACACGAGCACCCATAGCGTTAGCAAGCTGCGTGGCACTGAGCCCTACCGGCCCTTGCCCGAACACTGCCAGCGTGTCGGTGCCACGCAATTCCAGACGTTGCAGAGCACCAAAGGCGGTACCGGTACCACAGGAAATTGCGGCACCCGACTTGAAACTTAAGCCGTCCGGGAGATCAATCAGCGTTTCCACGGGCACCTTCATGTACTGAGCATGTGCTCCATTACCAGTAACCCCGAAAACGACAGAACCTTCATCGCACATCTGGCCCCAGCCGGTGCGGCAATGCGGGCAGCACCCACAACCCTGATAATGGTGATTCATCATGCGTTGGCCGATTTTGATACGCTTAGCCGACACCCCTTCCCCTAAAGCCGCCACCTCACCACAAGGTTCATGACCGGCGATCACGGGATTGCCATCGCCACCAAGACCAAACGCCTGCGGACCTCCCTTGGTGCGATAGAATTTCAGATCACTACCACACATACCCGAGGCCTTGATCTCAAGAACCACTTCACCGGGACCGGGCTCGGGATCAGCTACCTCACGAAACTCGATTTCACGATCACCTAAAAAATAGACCGCTTGCACTGTAGCTACTCCTGGATTTGCTTGTGCCTCTTACGCCCGCGACGAGTACGGCGAGTTTTTTTCTGCATGCGCTTACGGCCAAGATCAAGTTGCGCATCTTCCGCCGTTTTGCCGATACCCCACGTCAACGTGATTCCTTCCTGCGTACTGGATTCTCCAAAAATATTGAATTCCGGCAAGTCTTCCATATTTGCGTAGAACTGCACGCGCAACAAACCTGCGACCAACGATTCAAATTGGTTGTGACCCAGAAGAAAACAGTTTTTTTCACGCCTGACCACTCCCCTGCCAAATTCCCGCTGCAACAGCGCGGATATCTTGCCAAGCAATAGCTGAAGATCAAGTTCGCTGTACAACATTTTGTAACTGAGAAGATCATCAAGCTCAAGCAATGCCAGGTAGGTGGTTGGCCTGGTAAAAGGTACTACCTCTGCAAGAGCGTCAACTAGCGCGGCATCACCGCCGTCAGCCGGGCTCCTTTCTTTTTGTTTACGTTTTGATTGGAAATCATCAAGTAGACAAACAGTATTCGGTTGATTCATGCGGAGCAAATATGACCTTGACTAATATCTGGAAACACCAGACAACAAACAGGTTGTACAGCTTAAAGCTGCAGGTCGAAGAAGCAACCCCTGGGGAGGCTGGTAAAAATAAACAGCTGAACGAAAACTCGGGACACTGTTTATTTTTTGTACAACTTCGAATTCTCACAATTAACAAACGAGCCAATGGTATTCCGTTACAGTTTTTGCTGCAGCAGTTTTTTCCTGCTTCAGTCTTATCCTTGGTCTGTCATGCTAAGGTTTGTCATGACAACATAATCTCAAGCGAGCCCTTAGCAGCGTTTGCCAGCGTTTGCCAACCTTTGCCAGCGTTTGCAAAGCCACAGCAATGCACAAAGTCACAGCTATGCAATTTCCGTTTCGAGATTGATAAACTTTTGCGACTCCAGAAATACGCTGTGTTCAACCAAGTATAACTTTGTCGCATGGCATTTGAAACAGTGGAAGTTGTCAACTGTTCCACACAGTTAGCAACGCATTTTGCACTCGATCATGAATGCAAACTCGCAAAGGAACGAGCTGAATAATAATGCAATAGGAAGGTTTCGAAACGAATCAAACAGATAGAACGGTTTTAACCAATGCGGCTAGTTTCTTGCTTGCTGCAAAATTTCAAAAAGTTTCGGACGATTGGTGCGAACCTCTTCTTCAGTAAGCCCTTCCAGCGAATGTGGAAATTTCAACCAGGCCTGCGTCTCGTGCAGGTAATAGTCCGGCACTCTGCTTGAAAGGCTGCGAGTCGGTTTGTAATACGGCACAGCCACACGGATGTCATGGGGAGTGTTTTTTCTTGCACGGGTGTTTAAATCCGCAATGATCGTATCGATGCTCTTGCCAGTATCGAATACATCATCAACCAATAGCAAACGATCTTCATAGCGAATTTTTTTGGTGAGATAGTTAAGCCCGAAAACTTTCACACTACTTGCTTGATTATCAATACCGTGATAGGCCGACGATCGAATAGCTATGTGGTCTGTCTCTATTCCGTGATAGGCAAGTAACTCCTGTACTGCGATACCCATCGGTGCGCCACCGCGCCAGACTGCAGCAATGAAGGTCGGATGGAAACCACTCTCCAGCACCATACCGGCAAGCTTGAACGAATCTTCAAGCAGCTGTTGGGCATCCAGGTAGAGTTTCTCAGGGGCGGCTGTAGTTTTAGACAAGGTTTCAGGCACAGGTTCAGAGGCAGTCCAGACACGGCGCGGTGTACCGCACCATCTTCAGTTAAATACCCTGAAATCATACACGCTTAGTAGTCGATACTGGTAATATTCAGACGTGACTACGAAAAAGAAATTCATCGACGAAGAGCAGTTGCTGCAGGATGCCTACAGGCTCGGCGTGCAGATTTATAACAGCGGGTTTCGCCCGTCTTTTATAGTGGGCTTGTGGCGCGGTGGCAGTAGTGTGGGAATATCAGTACAGGAATGTCTGCAATACCTGGGGGTCGAAACCGATCATATCTGTATCCGAACCAGCTATCGTGGTGTCGATAGTTACCAGCAAATGGTTGACAATGCGGAACAGGAAATTCGCATCCACGGAACTCAATATCTTCTGGAAAACCTTAACGCTGACGACAAGCTTCTGATCGTTGATGATGTCATGAGCTCCGGTCTCAATGTGGAAGCCGTGATAACACGCCTGTCGGGAAGATTAAAACGAAATATGCCGGATGAAGTCAGGGTCGCTGTACCCTGGTGGAAACCGTCAAGAAAGAAAACTCAACGTGAGCCTGACTATTACTTGTACAAAACCGAAGACTGGCTGGTTATGCCCTACGAAATGTCCGGGTTAAGCGAAGATGACATACAGAAAAACAAACCCTACCTGGCAAACCTTATTCAGCGTTCAAAGTAACAGGCGTGTGTCGCAAAGTTGCGACACACATACCTGCAAGCCTTTTTAACTGAGGGCAACAAGCAATTGCAGCTTTATGGCACAAAAGTCAATTCCTGCCACTGCAGAGCCTGAACTACTGAGCCTTGTCAATAACAGCATGGGTCCATGCACCTTCGGGCTCTTTCGTAATCACAGGATCCGAACCGCCCGACAACAACGTTGCAACGGTGCGGTCAAAATCCGCAGGGTCCAGCTTACCGTCAGAACCTTCGGTCAGCTTATTGATTTCACCCATCATGCGGCGCTGGTGCTTTTCAGTTTGTGCACCCGTTGCATCATTTTCAAGAACGATGTCAGCGGCCGCATCACTGTTATCTCGCGCCCAAGCCCAGCCCTTCATTGAAGCCTGAACAAATCGCGCCATCTTGTCGACAAAAGCCTCGTCCTTAAGATTTTCCTCAAGAACATACAGACCATCTTCCATGGTTGACACACCCTGCTCTTCATATTTGAAGACCACCAGCTCTTCTTCAGGGATACCTGCATCAATAACCTGCCAGTACTCGTTATAGGTCATTGTCGAAATGCAGTCAGCCTGCTTTTGCAAAATGGGATCAACATTAAAACCCTGCTTCAATACAGTGACACCGTCACCGCCTTCCGTCGAAATTCCCAGCTGTGACATCCAGCTCAGAAATGGATACTCATTGCCGAAAAACCAGACACCCAGCGTACGCCCGGCAAAGTCTTCAGGCTTGGTGATACCGGTCTCTTTGCGGCAGGTTAGCATCATGCCCGAGCGCTTGAACGGCTGAGCAATATTAACCAGCGCTACACCTTTCTCACGGCTGGCGAGAGCCGAAGGCATCCAGTCAACAATGACATCAGCACCGCCGCCTGCTATGACTTGAGGTGGAGCAATGTCGGGCCCACCCGGTTTAATTTCAACGTCCAGATCGACCTCATCATAGAACCCCTGTTCCTGGGCAACGTAATAGCCTGCAAATTGTGCCTGGGTAACCCACTTAAGCTGCAGGGTTACTTTGTCTTTTGCTTGCGCGAATGAAGCGCCAGCTAAAAGCGTAACTGACATCCCAAGTGAAGCACCCAGTTTAAGCAGTGAGTTTTTTGATAATTTCATTTTTATCTCCTCTTTCATCCTTTCATTGTTATACATCTGCGGTTTTGTTTACCACGGCCGTTTTACAACAAGTTGCACGCGCGTCATAGCAGGGCAACTGCTATCTGACCAACACTAACGGCCGGAACGAACAGACGGATGCCAGAACGTCAGCATCCGCTCAATCAAGGCAATCAGGCCATAAAAGCAGGAACCAGCCACAGCGGCTACCGCAATTTCAGCCCAAACCATATCTACATTCATACGCCCCACTTCGGTAGAAATACGAAACCCCATACCAACTATCGGTGTGCCAAAAAACTCAGCGACAATCGCACCGATCAGCGCCAGCGTAGAGTTTATTTTCAAAGCATTAAAAATAAACGGTGCCGCCTGGGGAAGGCGAAGCTTGAACAGGTTTTGCCAGTAGTTGGCAGCATAGGTTTTCATTAGATCCAGTTGCATGTGATCGGATGCAGCCAGGCCGCTTATGGTGTTAACCAGCATGGGAAAAAACGTCATGACCACAACGACTGCAGCCTTCGAAGGCCAATCGAAGCCAAACCACATAACCATGATGGGCGCTATGCCAACGATAGGTAGCGCAGATACCAGATTACCAACAGGCAGCAGGCCTCGCTGTAAAAACGGTGAACGATCAATCAAAATAGCTATCAGGAAACCACTACCACAACCCATTGCATAACCAATCAGCACAGCTTTCAGGAACGTTTGTTTGAAATCGGCCCACAACACTGACAAGGAATTTCCAAACCGTTCAGCGATAGCGCTTGGTGAGGGAAGCAAAACCTGCGGAACATCCAACGCTCGAGTCAATACTTCCCACAGCATCAGCAGACCGGCACCAAACAACACTGGTATTACGACGCCCAGAATGCGCCTCACGAACCCACGTCGCGAATCAATATCTGCCAACCATTCAACCAGAAGCCAGCCAAGAGCCCAGATAGAAACAACCAGTGAATAAAACGCAAATCCCGGCTCAGGTGAATCAGCAGATTCAAAAATACCCAGCTGATGCAGCAACACATAACTGCCAAAAACAGTGCCGAACGACAACATCGCAATCACGATGGCTCGATCTTGCCACACGACAGACGAGTTAGCGTCCATGGGGTCGGTACGAAGGAGCGAAAAACCACATTGGCATGAAACAAATAACGCAATAAAGGCGGCAACTGAAATCAAGGGGCCGATCCACAAACCAGCAATCAGGGCTATAGCAGCTGCTACAGTGGCGATAAGTACCAGTGCTCCGCGTAAACTTTTCATATGCCCTTACCGGAAAGCTGCGTCTCGCGAAAACCGAAACGCGCCTGCACCCAGGCACCGACCAAACCAACCAGCGTTACCAAAAGTGCGGCAAGGATCGATGCCATAATCAAAGCCGACCAGATCTGGATGGTCTGGCCATAGTATGAACCAGCCAGCAGCCGTGCACCCAGCCCGGCAACCGCACCGGTGGGTAATTCACCAACAATGGCACCAACCATCGCTATCGCGACAGCGATTTTCATACTGGTAAAAAGATAGGGCAAGGCCGATGGCAGACGCAGTTTCCAGAAAATCTGAGAGGGTGACGCATTGTAGGTACGCAGTAAGTCCAGATGGCTACTCTCCGGGGAGCGTAGACCCTTGACCATCCCCACAGCAACGGGAAAAAAGCTGAGATAAGTCGAAATAAAGGCCTTCGGCAGCAGACCCTGTATACCTACGGCATTGAGCACGACAATAATCATCGGCGCGATCGCCAGTATCGGAATAGTTTGCGAGGCGATGATCCATGGCATCAAACTTTTATCGAGCGCACGGTTATGAATTATGGCGACCGCCAGCGCAATTCCAAGCAAGGTGCCTAGTAAAAAACCTAGCAACGCTGTAGTTAGTGTAATCCTCGAGTGGTAAATCAGACTGCGCTTGGAAGTGATCTTTTTCTGTACCGTGGTTTTGTAAATCTCCGTTGCAACCTGGTGAGGTGCCGGCAAAACCGGGCGCTCCTGTGCCATGGTTCCCTTGACCAGTTCAACCATATTCCAATCTTTGTTATCAGCACGTTTAAAAACATCCTTTTGCCATGGCGTGTTGAGAATCACCGTAAAGACATACCACAACATCATTAGCGCCAGCAGTACCACCATGACCGGGCCTGCCTTGCCCGGCTTTGGCTTCACAACCGGGCGAGCTTCTTCAGGTGATGTCGTCATAACTATGGCTCGCGCGCAAGCCGGCACGCACACGATTGGCAATTTGTAGAAACTCCGGCGTTTCACGCACATCAAGTGTACGTTCGGCCGGCAAATCATTAACAATAATCTCGTGTATTCGTCCCGGGCGTGGCGACATAACAACGATATGCGTCGACAGAAAAACGGCTTCAGGAATTGAGTGCGTAACAAAAACCACCGTCTTACTGGTTTTGGCCCACAACTGCAGCAGCTGCTCGTTCAGATGATCACGCACAATCTCGTCCAGTGCACCAAACGGTTCATCCATCAGCAGCAGTGCCGGTTCCACAGCCAGTGCCCTGGCAATTGATGCACGCTGTTGCATTCCACCGGAAAGTTGCCAGGGGTATTTTTTTTCAAACCCAGCCAGATCCACGAGCTCGAGATTGGCTTTTATGCGACGTTCCCGCTCAGCCTTGGGTAGTGACATTATTTCAAGCGGCAAGGCAACATTTTTCGCAATGTTGCGCCAGGGGTAGAGTGATGCCGCCTGAAAAACATAACCGTAGGCACGCTGCAAACGCGCCTCATGTGGAGTAACACCATTAACGCTGATAGCGCCGGATGTTGGTGTTTCCAGATCGGCTATTACCCGTAACAAGGTAGTCTTACCGCAGCCTGAAGGCCCGATCAGGGAAACAAAAGCACCCTGCTCCACTTGTAGATCGATATCAGCCAAAGCATGCACTGGCGCATCTGAAGTCTGGAAGGTCAACGACAGGTTTTCGATGCTGATTACCTGGTCGGATTTCTGTTCCGATTCTGCTGTCATGGGTCTATTGACATGATTGATCAGTCACTTGGGCACAGCTTGCGCGCAACACTTTTGCACACCATTTGGGTAAACCACTGCGTGGCAAAAACCGGTGATTAAACGCCCGCCGGCATTTTCGATGGATCACGTGCCACCGGCTGAGGTGCGGTAATGTCCTTCCATACCGAAAGTGCACGATTCGTCGCAGGATAAGCATCACGCGGTACGAACCGTCCATGCCCTTCTTCGGTATTCATTTCATCTTCACGACAGGCTACATGGCCACGCGTTAAAGTGAAACGTGGCAGACCTTTGACTTCCACACCTTCAAACACGTTGTAATCAATGGCGGAGTTTTGTTTGGCCGCACTGATGGTTTCGGTTCGTTCCGGATCCCAAACGACAATGTCAGCATCACTGCCTTCAAGAATGGCCCCTTTTTGCGGGTACATATTGAGTATCTTCGCAATGTTGGTTGAGGTCACGGCAACAAATTCATTCATCGTCAGACGACCGGTGCCCACACCGTAGGTCCAAAGAACCGGCAAGCGGTCTTCCAGACCACCGGTACCGTTAGGTATCTTGGTGAAATCGCCTATACCCATGCGCTTCTGTTCAGTGGTAAATGCACAGTGGTCAGTCGCAACCACCTGTAAACTACCGGCCGCCAATCCTGCCCACAGTGAATCCTGGTGTTGTTTGTTGCGAAACGGTGGCGACATAACGCGACGCGCCGAATGATCCCAGTCTTCATGGAAGTATTCAGATTCATCGAGCACCAGATGCTGAATCAAAGGTTCGCCAAAAACGCGCATGCCATTTTGACGGGCCCGCCTGATGGCTTCATGTGATTCTTCGCAGGATACATGTACCACGTACAGGGGCACGCCAGCCATATCGGCAATCATGATGGCACGATTGGTGGCCTCACCTTCAACCTGTGGCGGGCGTGAATAGGCGTGTCCCTCAGGGCCATTGTTACCTTCTTCCATGAGTGACGCTTGCAGTTGCGCAACCACATCACCATTCTCTGCATGCACTAATGGCATACCTCCCAAAGCACTGCAGCGCTTGAACGAGGCATACAACTCCTCATCGTTAACCATCAGTGCGCCTTTGTAGGCCAGAAAGTGTTTAAAGGTGTTGATACCGCTGTCAACGACGGTTGCCATTTCATTAAACACCTGTTCGCCCCACCAGGTAATCGCCATGTGAAAAGAGAAATCACAAGAAGCCTTGCTGGTTTTGTTGTCCCACATCTGCCGCGCTTCAAGCAATGACTGACCGGGCGAAGGCAAACAAAAATCGACAACGGTTGTGGTGCCACCGGAAAGTGCCGCACGCGTTCCGGATTCGAAATCATCAGCGGAATAAGTACCCATAAAGGGCATTTCAAGATGAGTGTGAGGGTCTATGCCACCCGGTATGACATAACAACCACTGGCATCCAGTGTTTCATCACCAGCCAGGTTGTCTCCAATGGCTGTAATCTTGCCACCTTCAACCAGAACATCGGCTTTGTAAGTACGATCAGCGGTCAGTACGGTGCCGCCCTTGATAACTTTTGACATGCTACATCAACCTCCGTGAAATTTCGTTTTATGGCAGAACGAACGCCTGCACTCAACAGCAGCAACTCAATCTACAATTCCTGCAGTCTCAACAACAGCATGGAAAAGAACATTGGCACCCGCTGTTGACCATTCCTGAGTAATCTCCTCAGCCTCATTGTGCGATAGCCCGTCAACACAAGGGCACATCACCATGCAGGTAGGTGCTACGCGATTGATCCAGCAGGCGTCATGGCCGGCACCAGATACGATATCCTGGTGGCTGTACCCAAGCCGCTCAGCTGCTGCACGGACTTTTTCAACACAGCCTTTGTCGAATTCTACCGGATCAAAACCGCCCACCTGTTCGATTTCCATTTGCAAACCGATATCCTCAACTATTTTCTCAGCACCTTCACGCAATTGGGTTTCCATCGCAGCAATCACGGCCTTATCCGGATGCCGGAAATCGATGGTGAACACAACTTTGCCGGGAATGATGTTTCGAGAATTCGGGTAAACATCGCAATGCCCTATGGCACCGACCGCATGAGGCGCGTGCCCCCAGGCTATGTCGTCCACCAGCTGCGTTATTTTTGCCATACCCAGACCAGCGTTAACTCGCATCGGCATCGGAGTTGAACCGGTATGACTTTCTCTACCGCTCAAGGTCACCTGCAACCAGTTAAGACCCTGGCCATGCGTGACCACACCGATGTCCTTGTTTTCAGCTTCGAGTATCGGGCCCTGTTCGATATGCAGCTCGAAGAACGCATGCATCTTGCGCTCGCCCACCTTTTCCTCACCCACATAACCCACACGTTGCAACTCGTCACCGAGCTTACAGCCGTCCGCGTCGGTGCGATCATAGGCCCAGTCGAGCGTATGCACACCGGCAAATACACCACTGGCAACCATGGGTGGTGCGAAGCGTGTTCCCTCTTCATTGGTCCAGTTGACCACAACAATCGGATGACGCGTCTTGATGTTGAGATCATTAAGCATACGAATGATCTCCAGACCGGCAAGCACACCCAGCACACCATCATACTTACCACCTGTGGGCTGGGTATCAAGATGACTACCCACATAAACCGGCAAAGCATCCGGGTCGGTACCTTCGCGTCGCGCGAACATCGTACCCATTTGATCCAGCCCCATGGTGCAACCCGCTGACTCACACCAATTCTGGAACAACGCACGCCCTTTGGCATCATCATCAGTCAGTGTCTGGCGATTGTTGCCACCAGCGACACCCGGGCCAATTTTCGCCATCTCCATCAGCGAATCCCACAGGCGTTCGCCGTTGATCTTCATATTGCTGTTAATGGCCATCAGGCTCTCCTTTTTTGGCAGTGATGTGACTTGTCGATCACCTGGCTGGCTGCTATCAAACACTGTTAGTCTTTTTGCAACCGGGCTTGATCGGGGTCAACTGGCTCAGGTCGTCGGGAATGCGTAGGCTGCGCCGTCTTTGATACCGCTGGGCCAGCGAGCAGTAATTGTCTTCAGACGGGTGTAAAAGTGAACGCCCTCCGGCCCGTAGATTGAGTGATCACCAAAAAGCGAGCGCTTCCAACCACCAAAACTGTGATAGGCGACCGGTACTGGAATCGGCACGTTAACCCCAACCATTCCGATCTGGATTCGATCAGCGAAATCCCTGGCAGCATCCCCATCGCGTGTAAAGATTGCAGTGCCATTGCCGTACTCGTGACGGTTTATCATATCAACAGCTTCAGAATAATCATTGGCCCGGACAACAGACAGCACAGGGCCAAAAATCTCCTGCTTGTAGATATCCATTTCTGTAGTTACCTTATCGAACAGGCTACCACCCAGAAAATATCCATTCTCGTAGCCCTGCAGACTCAAACTACGGCCATCTACCAATAACTCAGCACCCTGATTTACACCGGAATCTATGAGGCCTGAAATCCGCTCCTTGGCATCCCTGGTAATGACAGGCCCCATTTCGGCATCAGCATCATCTGCCGGACCAACTTTCAGCGCTTCGACCATGGGCACCAGTTTTTCGACCAATTGATCAGCTGTTTTTTCACCAACCGGCACTGCGACCGAAATCGCCATGCAACGCTCACCAGCTGAACCATAACCTGCCCCCATCAATGCTTCCGCAGCCTGTTGCATATCGGCATCGGGCAACACCACCATATGATTTTTTGCACCACCCAGAGCCTGAACACGTTTACCCGACGCGCTACCCCTCTGGTAGACGTACTCGGCAATGGGTGTAGAACCAACAAAGCTGACTGCCTGGATGATCGGTGAATCAAGGATAGTATCAACCGCCGTCTTATCGCCATGTACAACATTCAGTACACCGGGTGGAAAGCCGGCTTCATGAAAAATCTCGGCAATGAGATTGACCGCCGAGGGATCACGTTCCGACGGTTTCAGAATGAAAGTGTTTCCACAGGCTACCGCAACCGGGTACATCCACAGAGGCACCATCGCCGGGAAATTGAAGGGTGTAATGCCAGCCACGACACCCAGTGGTTGACGATCCGAAAACGAATCAATCTGAGGGCCGACGTTTCTTGAGAATTCGCCCTTGAGCAAACTGGGGATCCCACAGGCGTACTCAACGACCTCCTTGCCACGCTGCACTTCACCCAGAGCATCATCATGGGTTTTTCCATGCTCCCTTGAAATGGCACGCGCTATGTCATCAGCACGCTTACCCAGCAGTTCGTTAAACTTGAACATCATGCCTGCCCTTTTCAGGGGAGGAGTGGCCGCCCAGGCAGGAGCTGCCGCAGCCGCAGCATCGATAGCCTGATTCACCTCATCCACACTGGAAAGCGCCAGGTCATCTACCTGTTCTCCAGTAGCAGGATTGAATACAGGCTGTGAATTGCCGCTTTGCGACGCGACTGAAAGGCCGTTAACCAGGTTACTAATCATGAATTGAAACTCTCTGATGGGCGAATCGATAATATCGCGCAATTGTGGATGATTTTCGGCAATACTGCACGTACCACACGGCACCAAGCGTTGGCAGCAGCTGAGCTAGATAAACACACTGTCATGGCAGCAGGCACTCCCCGATAGTAAAGGTATCTGATCGCAGTTTCGAGTTTGAAACTATCGTAATTTAACCAATTGGTCAAGAAATCAAACCCAAGCAAGCTTACAATACTTGCAAACGCGGGATGCGGGTTACGGGCAACACAGCTTGTCTGGACGCCACCACTGCTCCCACCCAACTGCAATCAGGATAGGCCCGGTTTCGCTAAATCATGAAAGCGCAGCATCAGCAACACACTCAAGACGAATTGGGTAGCCATCGCAAACTGACGCGAACTCAAATGCAAAACCAGGAACGCATTCTGGCTGCCGCATTAACCGAGTTCTCGCGTTTTGGCTTTCGCGGCACCACAGTCGATCAGATTGCCACGGGCTCGGGAATGTCCAAGGCCAACATTCTGTATTACTTCAGGCGCAAAAACGACATCTATCTGGCCGTACTTGAGAAAACCCTGGAAAACTGGCTGGAACCACTGCAATCGATGGATCCGGCAGGTGACCCACAACAGGAACTCTGGAAATACATAAAGACGAAAATTCACTTATCGCGCACAGCGCCCGAAGCATCACGTCTTTTCGCCAGCGAAATCTTACAAGGCGCACCCTTGTTAAAACCGTTTCTTGAGTCCGAACTTAAAGATGTTGTTGATGCAAACTGCAAAGTACTACAACAATGGATTGATGAGGGCAAACTGATCGATGCTCCGCCCTTGCACCTGATATTCATGATTTGGGCAGCAACACAACACTATGCCGATTTCGCAACCCAGATCAATGCATTAACCCGTGATAATGAAGAACAAATCTTTAGTGATGCTGAAACAACACTGAAAAAAGTGTTATTGCGCGGCATGCTCAGAACACCTGAACATTAGTATGGAGCCTTCCGGACAATCGTTTGTTACCCGGGAATTTCTCTTGTGAAACTCAGCGCTTTTCCACCTGTTTCAAGCAGCCAGGCAACGGTTCTGATCCTGGGTTCAATGCCCGGCATCGCGTCCCTGGATGAACAACGCTACTACGCACATCCACGAAACGTTTTCTGGAGACTGATGGGCCGGTGTCTGGGATTCGATCACAGTAGCTATCATACTTGCCTGAGTACTCTGAACAAGAATGGTATCGCACTATGGGACGTTCTAAAGCATTGCGAACGCCCGGGCAGCCTCGATTCGAACATTGTCGAAGCAAGCGTTGAGTGCAATGATTTTTCTGAATTTCTGAATCACCACGGTAACGTAACAACGCTACTTTTTAATGGCAAAACTGCGGAACGTCTTTTCCGCAAACACGCGTTAAAGAAGCTGGAAACAAGCCTGGACACAATACCTGCGATGACCAGCCTGCCGTCCAGCAGTCCAGCCATGGCTGCGTTGAATTTCGAACAAAAGCTCGAGCTATGGCAATCAGCATTAGAAAAAGCCGGCATTTGTTGCAGCGCTATAAAAGATAAACTTTAGGCCAAGCCGTTAAACTGATACTTGCGAAACCCCACCTTAAAGCACGCATGAAGGACGTACATTGAACATCGGCAGAACCCAAATAAAGGTTTTTGCCATCCTGACAGTGGTTTTGATTCTTGTAGCCGGCTTGCACCCTAAGGATTTCAAGATTACAGGCTCTGTCACCACTGATTCTGAATCAGGCCTTACTGGTGCAAAATATGCACTGGCTGCCACGGATGTATTTCTGCCAGCCGATCTGATATCAAGACTGAATAACAAGGGGTTTGGCATCGAGATGGCCTTCATTCCGCCAGAGGAATGGCCAAACTATTTTATGGCTATCGCGACGATTACTACGGGGAATGCCAGCGATCAATTCCTGATCGGGCAATGGCGTGACACGCTGATAATAATGACAGGCGACGATTACCAGAACAAAAGTCGCAAACCAAGGTTACAAGTGAATCTCTCTGATATTCGAAACAACAATTCCGACCAAGGCACTATTAAGTTGAAGTTACAATTTTCGGTCAATGCCGGGACTGCGTTTTTCAAAGACAAACCGATTTCAAGTAATCCAGCATTTCGAGGAGTTTTACCCGGCGGCATCGACCACGACGATTCAGCAAGTAAAAGCCAGCAATCAAGCTCCAAGAAAGCGTTTGTAACGCTGACTAATACTGCGGCCCGCAATCAGGCATGGCTTGGCAGCCTTGCCCGGTTTGAGCTATTGGAAACGGGGGTTGAAAAAAACGAAAGTGTTGTGAAGTATGACTTCACAAAACTACCAGCTAAAACTGAAACTCAGCTGGACAATGCGGATATTGCTCTGCTTGCAAATTTCCAAGTTCGCGGAACACAGTTCTTGAACTATTCGACAAACTACTTCGAGACAGGTCGGGGATCTTTAGTAGATATACCGTTAAATATCGCGGGCTTCATACCGTTTGGCCTTCTTGGCTTACTTTTGCTATCCAAACATGCAAGCGCAATCGTGTCTTTTACAATCTCCTGTCTGGCGGGTAGCTCTTTAAGCCTGATAATTGAAATCACGCAAGGTATTCTGCCCTCACGCCATTCAACAATATTTGACTGGATGTTTAATTCTTTAGGCACGTTGCTTGGCGCACTGCTCGGCTTGTTAATACTTTGGCTTAAATTTCTACGCGACAGCAGGCAGGCATCAGGCAAAGAAGCGACTAAAGAGAAGCTACAGTAATCATATCAATTGCTGTCAACCAGAGGAATTTGAAGCCGGGTTGTTGGCGTGCGTGGTCCAGTTTGCATATTCCGACGAGATCGGCTGCCCGGTTCTTTCATCCGTACCCGATACCTGTTGATCCATAGTTATGCAACTCTCCACCGGGCAAACACTAACGCATAAATTACAACCCACACACTCCTTGTCAATCACTTCATAATGTCTCTCACCATTGACTGTTTGCGTAATGGCCTGGTGGGAGGTATCTTCACAGGCTATATGGCAACGACCACATTTGATGCAAAGGTCCTGATTTATTTTGGCTTTAGCCACATAGTTAAGATTCAGATCTTGCCAGTCTTTGACATTGGGTGTTGCACTTCCAACAAAATCAGCAATCGAGCTGTAGCCTTTTTCCTCCATCCAGTTCAGTAAGCCGGTTTGCATTTCCTCAACGATTCGAAAACCATAGGTCATGGCGGCTGTGCAGACTTGCACATTGCCAGCTCCGAGCGCGATGAATTCTGCAGCATCACGCCAGTTGGTGATGCCCCCTATTCCGGAAATTGGTAGATTATCAGTTTCCGGGTCGCGAGCGATTTGGGACACCATGTTCAGTGCTATGGGTTTTACAGCCGGACCGCAGTAACCGCCATGAGAACCCCAGCCATCAATCGAGGGCTCAGGAGACATGGTGTCAAGATTGACGCTGACGATTGAACTGACCGTATTGATCAATGACACGGCATCGGCACCACCGACCGAAGCCGCACGGGCCGGATAACGGATGTCAGTAATGTTGGGAGTGAGTTTGACGATGACCGGTAATTTGCTGTTCTGCTTGCACCACTCTGTGACCATCGTGATGTAATCAGGTACCTGGCCGACAGCGGCCCCCATGCCTCGCTCGGACATGCCGTGCGGGCAACCGAAATTAAGCTCCACACCATCGGCACCCGTGTCTTCAACCTGTGCAAGTATGTCCTTCCAGATTTTTTCTTCGCAAGGGACCATCAAGGAAACCACCAACGCCCGGTCAGGCCAGTTCTTCTTGACTCGCACAATTTCCTGAAGATTGGTTTGCAGAGGACGATCAGTTATTAGCTCGATATTGTTCAGACCAATCAGTTTGCGATCAGAAGACCAGACTGCTCCGTAGCGCGGGCCATTGACATTAACAATGTGAGGATCTTCGCCAAGAGTTTTCCAGACCACGCCTCCCCAACCGGCTTCGAATGCGCGGTTGACGTTGTATTCCTTGTCTGTGGGAGGGGCTGACGCCAGCCAGAAGGGATTCGGTGATTTTATCCCGGCAAATTCCGATTCAAGCGTAGCCATATGACTTTCCTCTGAACTGATTAATTCAAATTGCAATAAGGGGTTCAGCTTAAGCTTTGGTGAATGGACTCAGCCGCTAATTTGCCATCCTGCACCGCAGCTACAGTCAGATCTTCACTGTTTCCGATGCAGTCTCCACCAGCCCAGATTGACGCATGGCCGGTTTGCCTCTCATCATTGACCTGAATACGACCACCCTTCAATTCAAGGCCGGCAATGCTCAAGGCATCAGGTGACAACGATTGACCAATCGCCTTATAAACACGGTCAGCCGGAATCCGCCGACTATCACCAGTCTCAACGAGCTCACCGTTGTCGAGCTTAACACTGGCAAATTCAATTTCAGAGATTCTGCCGTTGTTGCTATGAATCGCTTTTGGTTGCAGCCAGGGTTTTATACTGATGCCATGAGTTTGCGCCAGATGTTGCTCCACTTCACTGGCATTCATATGTTCATAGCCACGACGGTAGGCAATAGTGACATTGGCAGCACCCAGTAATCGAGACTGCATGGCTGCATCTATGGCGGTCATACCTCCACCAATCACGACTACATCCTGTGGGTTTCCGATCGATTGACCAAACGATTCGTAGTCGTCCGCCTGACGAAGTTCCGAAATAAACGAAACCGCATCAACAACCCCTTCCGTGTCAGCGCCCGGTACAGACAGTTCGTTAACACTCGCAAGCCCGAAACCGATAAAAACGGCATCGTACTCCTGCACCAGATTCGCAAGCTTCAGTGAATCACCGAGCTTCTTGCCGAATTCAAAGCTGATACCACCTATCGAACAAATATAGTCCACTTCCTGCTGGGCAAAGTTGTCAACTGTTTTATAGGCTGCAATACCATATTCGTTCAAACCACCAGCTTTGCTGCGCGAATCGAACACCACAACTTCGTGACCATAGGTTGATAAACGGTGTGCGCAGGATATGCCGGCCGGACCCGCACCGATCACCGCAACACGCTTACCGCTGTCTGCCGCTCTCTTGAACGGCTGCTCACCGGATTGCATCAGACTGTCGGTGGCATGGCGTTGCAACTCCCCGATTCGCACAGGTTGTTCTTCTGCCGTATTGCGCACGCAAGCCTGCTCACAAAGAGTTTCAGTCGGACAATCACGCGCGCACATCCCTCCGAAAATATTCTGGGTAAAAATGGTTTTGGCAGCACCTTTTGGGTTCCCGGTGTTTATCTGACGGATAAACATGGGTATATCGATACCGGTAGGACAGGCAGTAATACAGGGTGCGTCATGACAAAAATAGCACCGGTCTGACTCAACACTTGCCTCATGACTTGTCAGTGGCGGATGCAGATCGGTAACCAGCTTTTCTAGTTGCATAAGTGTATCCCGGCGGACTAGCAATCTTGATTAAAGCAACATTTGTCCAATTGGTCAAATACTGACTCAAGTGAAGGCTTTGACCTGAGCTGCCAAAAATCCACCGCTTGAGCAGCGAAGTATGTGAAATAGTAGCGGAGTCGAACTAGCCAGCGCGACGGGATGGGTGTCTGATTCGGCCAGATTTCTTACGATTTGACGCAGGTTGTGCGAACAGATCAGCCAACTGTTCAGTCATGGCACTGGCAAGCTGGCTGACATCAACGATAGTGGCAGCACGATTGTAATATTGGCCGACATCATGCCCGATCCCCACAGCCACCATTTCAACCGGCGACTGATTTTCAATCATGTGGATGACGGCACGCAGATGGCGCTCAAGAAAGCGGCCCGGGTTGGTAGACAGTGTTGAGTCGTCAATCGGCGCACCGTCAGAGATCATCATCAGAATCTTTCTTTGCTCGGGCCGGGCTCGCAAACGCCCATGCGCCCACAACAGGGCTTCTCCATCGATATTTTCTTTCAGCAGGCCTTTACGCATCATCAGGCCAAGATTTCGCCTTGCCCGACGCCACGGCATATCGGCCGATTTGTAGATAATGTGGCGCAAATCATTCAGGCGCCCGGGGTTGGCCGGGTAACCTGCCTTGACCCACTGCTCTCGCGATTGTCCGCCCTTCCAGGCACAGGTGGTAAAACCCAGAATCTCGACGCGGACACCACAGCGTTCAAGTGTTGAAGACAGTATGTCAGCACAAACAGCAGCAACCCGGATGGAACGTCCATGCATCGAACCTGAATTGTCGAGCACCAGGGTTACAACGGTGTCGCGAAATTCCGTGTCCTGCTCCTGTTTGAAACTGAGCGGCTGCATCGGGTCAGTCAGTACGCGGGTCAGGCGTGCAGAATCCAGCTGCCCTTCTTCCAGATCAAAATCCCAGGATCGATTTTGTTGCGCCAACAAACTTCGCTGCAAGCGATTGGCAAAACGCCCCACCGATTTTTGCAAATCACCCACATGAGTATCTAGCGTGCCGCGCAACAAACCAAGCTCTTCAGCACTGCAAAGATCTTGAGGTTTGACAACCTCATCGAACTCACGGGTGAATACCTGATATTCCTGCAAATCACTGGCTTGCTGCGATCCTGGCAAGGGCCGCCAGGTACTGCCCGGTTCCTCGGACTGTGTGTCCATTGACTCATCAGCCGTATCTTCAGTGTCTGCTTCCTCGGCCGTATTTCGTTCGTCCGCGGTTTCCTGCTGCTCCTGACTCCCCTCTTCAGTTTCCGAATCATCATTGCCAGCGCTTTCGGGCTCCTCGGCGTCTTCCTCCTCCTGCTCCTGATCCTCGTCCGTGTAGTCAGGGTCAACTTCCGCATCTTCGATGCGAATGCGTTGCAAGAGTTTATGGATTCCCTTGGCAAAGTCAGCCTGGTCATCCAGAACATACTGATCATCACGCATTTGCGGTGCGACCATTTCGTCCAGCCAGTCACTCCAGGGCTCCAGAATTTTCTGTGCAGCCGGAGGTAACGGCCTTTGCATGATTTTCTCACGCAGTTTTAGCGCAATAGCTTCTTCCATCGGCATCGTGTCACGCGACGCACCCTTATTGGCCAGCACATGCGAGTAGTGTTTTTGCATGCTGGCATCGAGATTTTTCTGCACGCCGGGCAAATTTTGCGACCCATGGGCTTCACATCGCAATTGCTCAGCCATGGCGAATATATTCTGCGCTGCAAAAGATTTTGGCTGATGTTTTTTATGTATGCCGGAATCATGAAGGTGATGAAACAGGGCGACTGAATCACTGTGGCCGCGGGTGACCGCTATATCGGCAGGCGTCGGTGTATCAGGTACATTAGCTAACTTGCTGCTTTTGGCGTCAAAGTTGAAGTCACCCTCGACAAATTCAACATTGAGCGCATTGTCTTCGCCCATAGCACGGGCACAAACGGAGATGGAGCGTTTGAATGTTTCACCACTCGCTCTTTCTGGCTCAGGCACGGGCTTCGTGACAGGCTCAGCCGCATCAGTGGAAGTGGCTCCTGATTGGGGTTGCGTCTTATCAGCCACAGCAGTCAGCCATCCTGCCTGTTACAAAGCGGCTGGAGCCCGAGCAACGTCGCAACCATAGAATTGGCCGAATCAACCGTAGACCGCTTCATTCTGGCCAAGCTCTTCACCAAACACACGCTGGTAGAACTCGGCAATTATGGCTTGTTCAGTGGCATCGCATTTATTCAGGAAAGTCAGCTCAAACGCCATCCCCAGGTCTTTAAAGAATTTCGCGTTTTGCGTCCAGGTGATCACAGTACGAGGGCTCATGACGGTTGCCAGGTCACCATTGAGAAAAGCCGAACGCGTCATGCTGGCAAGTCTCACCATTTGATCAACGGTTTCACGCCCTTCCTCATCACGCAGGTGTTCAGCCTTTGCCAGCACCACTTCAACCTCCTGCTCATGCGGAAGGTAATTGAGAATGGTGGTAATCGACCAACGGTCCATTTGCGCCTGATTGATTTGCTGAGTGCCGTGATACAGCCCTGTGGTATCACCAAGGCCCACAGTATTTGCGGTAGCAAAAAAGCGGAATGCCGGGTGGGGTCGCAAAATACGGCTTTGGTCGAGTAGCGTCAATTTACCCGATGACTCAAGCACCCGCTGGATGACAAACATGACATCCGGGCGACCTGCATCGTATTCGTCAAACACCAGAGCGACATTGCGCTGGTAAGCCCAGGGCAGAATGCCGTCCTGAAATTCCGTCACCTGCTTGCCATCTCTTAGCGTGATCACATCCTTGCCGATAATATCGATCCGGCTTACATGGCTGTCGAGATTGATTCTCACACAGGGCCAGTTCAGACGCGCCGCCACCTGCTCTATATGCGTCGATTTCCCCGTTCCGTGATAACCGCTTACCAGCACCCGCCAGTCATGAACAAAGCCAGACAAGATGGCCATCGTGGTTCGCAGATCGAAAATGTAGTCGGGGTCAAGATCCGGGACCTGCTCACTGCGGGTTGAATAGGCCGGGACCTCTAAATCAACGTCCAGCCCGAAAGTCTCCCTTACTGAGACTGTAGTATCGGGCATGCTGTCTTCATGACCCGCGCTTTGCTCTCCAACAAACGAGGATTCGACCGGGGTTTGGTTCATTGCTGATAGATTTCCGCTGCCAGAACGTGGGATAAGTAAATGGTTGTACGCCCTTGGGCGATTTACACGATACTAATTGATGGACCCGTACAATACAATTTTCACTTGATGCCGGGGCAGCTCCATACGGGCGCTATTTCGCAAATTTGACAAACTGATGTCCTTGTTGCAGATCTCGACTTGATTGTGGCTTTGCATTTTTGGGAAAAAGGGGCTGCGTAACCGACCATTGAGCAATTGACTACGCAAACCAGAGCCCACAGGATCACCCCTAACACGCTTGCAGGACACCTCTGATGATTGCGATTATTTTTGAAGTCTGGCCCAAAAACGGCCAACAGGATGCCTATCTGGAAATGGCAGGCGAGATGCGGCGTCTGCTGGATGACGTTGATGGTTTTATCTCGGTAGAGCGATTCCAGAGCCTGACTGAACCCGGCAAG